>NZ_JBNNVB010000001.1:288908-410308 GCF_050280325.1 Lysinibacillus sp. NPDC093216
GCGCAGATAAACAATGCGTCCGATGGCTTTAGGCCAACGTGATGTTGGTTACTCAGTCGTCGCCACAGGACGTGGCGTTCTTAGACTGAGTTCCTTAATATCAGTAGGTGTTAGGACACTCACAAAAAGGAACGACTATTGTATTCTTCTTACCACCTTCACAAGTGAGTGTCTTCTACTGAATAAAGATAAAAAAGAGGACGTTCACGGTTCGCTAAACGAACCATTTCGTCCTCTTTTTAAATACACCTCAGCATAGTATCTGCTCTTCCACTGAAGTAAAGCATGAGTAACTTCTGCCAAAGGCTTTAACTTTATTTAATCATAAACATTTATTGTATAATGACCGCATTCATGTCAACACCGATAGAGGTGATTAATTTCTGCTCAATAAAGTTAAACGGATTAGTTTAATTTACTTTCGATGTATGAAATTGCAGAACCAACTGTTGAAATTTTCTCAGCATCTTCATCAGAAATTTCCATATCGAATTCGTCTTCAAGCTCCATTACAAGCTCAACTACGTCTAATGAGTCAGCACCTAAATCATCACGGAAAGAAGCTTCTAGTGTAACTTCACTTTCTTCAACACCTAAACGGTCCACGATTACTTTTGTTACGCGTTCTAATACTGTAGACAAAACATTCACCTCCCCTCAATGATTATACAAAAAATCATTATCTATGACTAATTGAAATTACATTACCATACCGCCATCTATATGTAACGTTTGACCTGTCATATAGTTAGCATCATCTGAAGCTAGAAAAGCTACGGCCTTTGCAATATCCTCAGGCTGCCCAAGTTTTGCTAGAGGAATTTGCGTAAGCATACCTTGCTTTAAATCTTCTGGTAGTTGCTCAGTCATTTCAGTTTCTATAAAGCCTGGTGCAATTGCATTTACTAAAATATTACGTGATGCTAATTCCTTTGCAGTTGTTTTAGTTAACCCAATAACACCGGCTTTTGCAGCTACGTAGTTAGCTTGCCCTGCATTACCAGCTACACCGACAATCGATGAAATATTGATGATACGGCCTGCACGTTGCTTCATCATTTGACGTGTTACTGCTTTCGTACAAAGGAAAACACCTTTTAGGTTCGTATCTAGCACAGCGTCCCATTCATCTTCTTTCATACGCATTAACAAGTTATCACGCGTAATGCCCGCATTATTGACTAAAATATCAAGCGAGCCGAATGTTTTCACCGCTACATCCATTAATGCTGAAACTTCCTCTGTTTTTGAAACACTCGCTTGTACAGCTATTGCCTCGCCGCCATTCTCTTGAATCGCCGCGACAACTTCCTCTGCCTTCGCCTGTGAACCGCTGTAGTTAACGACAACTTTAGCACCCTCGTCAGCAAGCTTTAATGCAATAGATCTTCCTATTCCACGTGAAGCACCCGTTACAACAGCTACTTTACCCTCTAATTTACGCATTAATTGTCCACTCCTTCGCCGCTTCTAGTACAGCCTCTAATGATGCTTCATCATAAACGCAGTATGTTGCAACAGATCGGTCGATTTTTTTCACTAATCCACTTAATACTTTGCCTGGTCCACACTCAATAAAGACATCCACACCTTGCGCAATCATTTCACGCACAGATGCTTCCCATTGCACAGCGCTATATACTTGTTCTACTAATTCATGCTGAACAGCTGGAACATCCTCTAATCCTTTCGCCATTACATTGCCGATTACAGGAATTTGTGGAGCTGATAATGATATATCAGTCAACGCTGCTTTTAATTTTTCAGATGATGGTCGCATTAGCTCTGAATGGAATGGACCACTAACAACTAAAGGAATTGCTCGTTTTGCACCAGCTTCTTTTGCCGCTAAAGAAGCCTTTTCAACGCCTTCTTTTGTACCAGAAATAACGATTTGCCCTGGACAGTTTACATTCGCTACCTGAACTGGCTCACCTGCTGCAGATACTTTTTCAGTTACTTCATGCAGTGCCTCAAGCTCCATCCCCAGAATAGCTGCCATAGCACCTTGCCCTGCAGGTACAGCTTCATTCATATAAAGCCCCCGCTTATGCACAACAGAAACTGCATCCTCAAACGAGAGCACACCAGCGATTACTAATGCACCATATTCTCCAAGTGAATGTCCAGCTGCAAAATTTGGTGTTATACCTGCCGCACGTAATTTTTCTGCAACCATTACACCAGTAGTTAAGAGTGCCGGTTGTGCATGGTAAGTCAATGTTAGCTCCTCAGCTGGTCCCTCTAACATCAGCTTAGATAGCTCAAAGCCAAGCGATTGATTTGCACGCTCATAAAATGCTTTACTTTCTGCCGCATTCTCAATAAACTCTTGCCCCATCCCAACTACTTGAGAACCTTGTCCTGGAAAAATAAATGCTATTTTCGTCATTTTTTATTAATCCCCTTTTTAATCAATTATGCCTCGGCCTAATTTGCGTCCGCCGGAGGCTTTAGGCCAACATGATGTTGGTCACTCAGTCGTGTGTTGTTGCTGACACTGCGCTTTCGCACAGATAAAACCCTATTGCTGTCGCTTCGCTTTCGCACACATAAATTGCCACAGGACGTGGCGTTCTTAGACTGAGTTCCTCTATTTCAGTGGGTGTTTGGACACCCGCTGAAATAAGTTAATCAATTTCTAAGTGACGTACTGTATCTGTAATCGTCGAGATGACTGTATGCTCAACCATCGTATTTGCTTGGCGAATTGCACTGTATATTGCTTTGGCATTGGATGAGCCGTGCGCCTTAATGACAGGTGCTTGCAAACCAAACAAGCCTGCACCACCGTACTCTGTGTAATCCATTTTATTTTTTAGGTCACGTAAATTATTTTTCATAAGTGCTGCCGAAATTTTCGTTTTTGTTGAAGACATAAACGCTTCTTTTAGCATTGAAAATAACGCGCCAGCAGTACCTTCGATCGATTTCAGCACCATATTACCTGTAAAGCCATCTGTTACAACAACATCCGCTACCCCTTCAAGTAAATCTCGAGCTTCAACATTACCAATAAAATTTAAATCAGCTTCTTTTAATAAGCCAAAAGCTGCCTTCGTTAATTCATTCCCTTTTTTATCTTCAGTACCGATATTCAATAAGCCGATACGTGGCTTTTGTAAGCCTCCTACCTTTTTCGCATAAATATCGCCCATAATCGCATATTGCAATAAATGCTCAGGTCGTGCGTCCGCATTTGCCCCTAAATCGAGCATTAAAAAGCCCTTACCATCTAAAGTAGGAAGTGTAGTGGCTAGAGCAGGTCTAGCAATCCCTTCAATACGTCCTACTTTAAATAAGCCTCCTGCCATTAAAGCACCTGTATTACCCGCTGAAAGACAAGCATCCGCCTTTCCTTCTTCAACCGCATCCATCATGCGTGCCATGGATGAATCCTTTTTACGACGAACAGCACGTGCTGGATCGTCTGTTCCTTCGACAACTTCATCACACTGTACTACAGTTAATCGATCATGTATTTTTAAAAATGGTTCAAGCTTTTGCTGCTGACCATATAATTGAATTTCTAAATCTGGAATTTGTTCTAATGCTAATAACGCACCTTCAACAACTGATTTTGGTGCGTTGTCTCCACCCATTCCATCAAGCGCTAATTTCATTGTTGTTCACCTTTACCTTTCGTGCGGTACATATCAAATTCACCAACAAAAACTGTTTCACCGTTAACAGTGGACGTTAACTCTACTTTTGTACGATGATTTTTTTCATCACGTCCGATAACGATCGCTTTTGTAATAACACGATCTCCAGCTCTAACAGGTTTCACAAAGGTAATGTTAGAATGTACTGTTAATGCTAGTTCGTCGTCAATTACTGCTACCGCTAATGAGTTTGCCTGTGCAAACAAATGATGTCCACGTGCGATGCCATTGCGCTGAAAAACATGTTCTTCTTTTACGTCAAAAATAGATAATGCACGATTATCCAATTCAATATCAATTATTTCTCCGATCACTTCATCAATCGGTAGTGATTTAACTTCATTTTCATAGGTTTTCGAAGCAACATCTTTAATTCGTTCTCGTAATTCCGGAATAGATAATTCCATACGATCTAAACGAATTGTTTGGACACTAACCTGAAACTGTGTTGCTAGCTGTTCATCTGTGACGAATGGATTATCAGCTATCGTTTCGGATAATTGTCGCTGTCGCTCTTTTTTCGTTCGTCTCAACATCATTCGCCACCTTTTTAGTTGTTATTAGCACTTGGTACTAATATCAGTATATAGAGTATAAAAAAAGAATGCAAGACTTGTTTTTAAAACAAGCGCTCACATTCCTAATTGAACATCAAAGATTCAGTTAATCGAAGCGGTCCCCTTGTAAAACACCTGAATTTTCAAGCATTTCACGCAAATATTTGTACTCATCATCATGCCAAAAAGCATCCGTCTCAAGCATATCCGTTGCATCTTTTCTCGCAGTTTCTAGTATGCGATAATCGTGCACTAAATCCGCTACTTTAAAATCAGGCAAACCACTTTGTTTACGCCCAAAGAAATCACCTGGACCACGTAATTCCAAATCCTTTTCAGCTAGGCGGAAGCCGTCATTCGTTTCCGTCATCGACTGCATTCGCTCTTTACCTTCATCGGATTTTGGATCTGCTAGTAACACACAATATGACTGATGTTCACCACGCCCAACACGCCCACGCAGCTGATGCAACTGTGCTAAGCCGAAGCGTTCAGCGTCATAAATAATCATAAAAGTTGCATTCGGTACGTTAACTCCTACCTCGACAACAGTTGTAGACACGAGCACATGAATAGTTCCCTCACTAAAGGCTCGCATGACAGCGTCTTTTTCATCCGCTGATAGGCGACCATGCATTAATCCGACATTGTAACGCCCATTAAAATATGTTGCAAGTTGCTCATAGATTTCTACAGCATTTTGTACATCCAGCTTGTCTGATTCCTCGATTAGTGGACAAATAGCATAAGCCTGTCTACCTGCAGCAAGCTCTAATTCTAGCTTTGACATAACAGAGCCAAATTGCTCTTTTTTCATCCAATGCGTTTCAATTTGCTTACGCCCCGCTGGCATTTCATCAATCATTGAAACATCCATTTCTCCAAATGCTGTAATCGCGAGTGTACGCGGGATTGGTGTCGCCGTCATAAAGAGTACATCTGGATTTTCCCCTTTATCACGCAATATTCTACGCTGCTCTACACCAAAACGATGCTGTTCATCTGTTATAACAAAACCAAGTTTGTAAAAAACAACATCAGGCTGAATTAGCGCATGTGTACCAATTAAAATATCTATGTCTCCGTTTGCCAGTTCTTCTAAAAGTAAACGACGCTCCTTTGCTTTCGTCGATCCTGATAGTAAAGCTACACGTACGCCAAACGGCTCAAACCATTCCTTTAAATTTTCAGCATGCTGCTCAGCTAAAATTTCCGTCGGCGCCATTAACGCCCCTTGAAAACCAGCAGTTACAGCAGCATATAAACATATTGCCGCAACAACTGTTTTCCCCGACCCTACATCACCTTGAAGTAAGCGGTTCATACGATGTGGCTCTTTCAAATTTTTACAAATTTCATTGACAACGCGTTTTTGCGCACCTGTTAATTCATAGGGTAATGACGCGATAAAAGCACGTAACTTTTGCAAATCAAACTGTATAACTGTACCGCGCTCACTATCTTTCCTAATTTTACGTAACGCTTGAATACGTACTTGAAAGTTTAGTAACTCTTCATAGGCAAAACGTCTTCTAGCCTGTTTCGCATGCCCAGCATCAACAGGGAAATGAATTCCCTCAAGCCCTTCACGCATTGTAGCAAGCTTATAATCGGCTTGTAAATGCTGCGGAACAGCATCCGGTATCTCTGCACCAAACTCATCTAATGCTTGTCGCATATATTTACGAAAACGCTTTTGTGGAATCAAACCTTTTAGACTATAAACAGGTTCAAAGTCAACTTGATCTGTCTTAGGGCCAAACGTTACAGACGTTCCATTGATTACTTGTCTGCCACGGTCCCATTTTCCCGTAACGGTTATAATAGCTCCCGGTACAAGCTTTTGCTTCAAATAGCCTTGATTAAAAAAAACAACCTTAACTAAATGTCGACCTGCCAGCACCGTGACTTGTAATCGTGATTTATTGCGACCTAAAAACAGTACTGTCGGTTCCCGTTCAACTTTACACTCAACTGTGACACGTTCATTATGTGGTGTTTGTGCTAAATCCTTTAAACGAAAATCCTCATGTCGATGCGGAAATGTCCATAACAAATCCGCAATCGTCTCGATGCCCAATGCCTCTAAATGCCCTGCTGTTTCTTTCCCGATTCCCTTTAATTCAGTAACGGGATTCGTTAGATCAGTCACCTTGCACGACAGCTCCTCCAAAGTTTTTCACCACAAGTACTTTACCTATAGTCATTCGTATAACCATACTATTTTTCAGCATATGAGTTTTCCCCTTTCTTACGATTACTCTTAGCTTTCATAATAATGTTGTTTGCATTTAACACTTTTGAATAAAACATACTAAGCATTTTATATATTCAATATCATTATATAACTTTTCATTTTCAGTAAGATAGCAATTCAGTTGATTAATAGTTAATTATATCGCATGAATAATCACTTTTTCATCCCAATACATTTTCTTGGTGATACTCCATATTCTTGACTCATCACCATAAAGCGTGGTTGATTTCCGTTCCGGCTGGGCGCTTTCCTGGGGGCGTCCGATGAGCCGCTTCGCTTCGCTGCAGGGTCTCATCTGTGACGCTAATCCCCAAGGAGTCGCCCGGCCTACACTCCAATCAACTTATATACATGACATACGTTTTGTGAAATACCATCCTCAAGTTCTATTTATCGGCAAAATCAACACGTTTTAACAACAGAAGTATAAGTTACCTCCATTTGAACATAAAAAAGCCTCTCAATCCCTCAAAGGGACGAGAAGCTTATACTCGCGGTACCACCCTAATTGTAGCACAAAATTGTACTACCACTCTTAAAGCACGTTAACGTTGTGCATCACGAAATAACTTACTACATTCAGTTATTTTAGCTCAGAAGTGATGTTCATTGTTATTTGCTTGTTCGGGCTCACACTATCCCCAAATCGCTTACCTACGCCTAACAAATACTGTCTTCGTCTCTGCCTGTTTTGCATATGTGTTCAAAATAATTACTATTACATTAGTATATGAAAATCATACAATCACGTCAAGTTTCACTTATTGCTACCTAATATAGGATTAAACTTGATCGGCTTCCTGTGCTTCTTCAACAGATGCTTGAATTTCAGTAAGGTCAATATCGTATTGTAGCAAATGGTCCCAATCGTCTGCATTTAGTAAATCCAGTTGTGCCTCTACAAGCATTTTAAAACGATTACGGAATACCTTTGATTGCTTTTTCAGCTCATCAATTTCAATTGTTACTTTACGAGCCTTTGTTAAAGCCTCATTGATAATACGATCAGCATTTTTTTCTGCTTCCTTCACAATGAGTTTAGCCTCTTTTTGAGAATTTCTTCGTACTTCATCAGCTGCTTCTTGTGCAACAACAATTGATTTTTGTAACGTTTCCTCTAATGTGTTAAAATGTCTCGCTTGTTCTAAGGAAATTTCTAGTTGTCTGTCTACTTCCTTTTTTTCACGTAACAAAATTTCATAATCTTTGATAATTTGATCTAAAAATTCATTTACTTCATCTTCAGCATAACCTCTGAAAGATTTAGTAAACTCCTTATTATGTATATCAATAGGTGATAATGGCATACGATCCTTCTCTCCTTTACATGTACATTCGTACTTTCTATTATACAATTGTTCCAACAACTTAGCAGTAAAAATTAATGAAATTTACTTGATTTTTAGCTTTTTTGGGTCAATCGACCGATTTGTAAACGAATTTTATCTTTTTTTGTACGACCTTCAGTCATCATCATTTTTATTCGACCGCTTCCGCGTACAGATAAAATATCTCCTTCTTGTAATTCAAAAGCAACTGTATCCCGTTCAGTCCAATTGACACGTACCTTTTTACCTGTAATTAATGCTTGTGCCTTCTGACGAGAAATTTTTAAAACCGTTGAGATAATCACATCTAAACGCATAGAAGAAACCGTATGAGATTCTTCTAGCCACTCATCCTCGTTTTGTAGCAATGACTCCGTCTCTTTAATCGATTCTACATGTACCTTTACCTTGCCGATGCCTGTTAAATGTAAGCGTACATAATCAGCTACCTCAATCGCTACTACAAATTGTACAAGATGGTCATTGACACGAATATCACCGAATTTGCCACGATCCAATCCTAAAGATAACAAAGCTCCAAGGACATCTGGATGTCCTAATTGGACAAATTTCACAGGATATTGAATCGTAAATACTGTAAGCTGAAAATCTTCCTCCATAGGCTCATAATAAGTAGGATAAATCAGCATGCGTTGTCTTTCTGCTTCATCAAAGAGCCCAGCACTAGCTGTTTTTAATGTGTCATACTGTCCAATTATCGATGCTACAATAAAGCGCTGTCGAGGATCTAGAAAATCCGTAAGCTTTGGAGCATATCGATCCTCTACCTCATGCTGCCAGCCCATAACCTGTTCAATGAAAGGCTGTTCATCTTTTCTAAAATGCTGTATTAAATGCTCCATATAACTTCACCTCTATTATCACTCTTTTATTTGTACAATTTCATTGGTATTTTAAGGATATCTAAAAAATAGGCTCACAGGGGGCACGGGGCGTCCGACGAGCCGCCTCGCTTCGCTCCAGGGTCTCGCTACTCACGCTTAGGAATTCTAGGGGATCACCACTAAATTGTTTAAATTAAGTATTCCCCATAAATAAAAAATCCCCACCATTCGTGAGGATTTCTTATATTAAAACATAAAGTATATTTTTTGAATTACAATAAAAAGCCCATTTTTAATAAAATTAAGCATAAAAATTGCCACAATTGGTGAAATGTCAATCATCCCGATTGGAGGGATGAATTTCCTGAAAATCCCCAAATAAGGCTCGCATACTTTTTTAAGGAAACGGCCAATTGCTGAATCTTGTACAGCAGGCACCCATGACATTAAAACATATCCAACTAACATATAAGAATACACGTTAAATGCTAATGATATATAACCTAGAATTATCCATAAATCCATATAAACTACAATCCTCGCTATTAATTATCGTCTAAAATAAAATTCGAAATTTCGCCAGACACTTCTACATTATCAGGTGTGCATAG
The DNA here is from genome assembly GCF_050280325.1 of Lysinibacillus sp. NPDC093216. Classification (NCBI taxonomy): domain Bacteria; kingdom Bacillati; phylum Bacillota; class Bacilli; order Caryophanales; family Bacillaceae; genus Lysinibacillus; species Lysinibacillus sp. NPDC093216. The sequence goes on from NZ_JBNNVB010000001.1 coordinate 298,172, forward strand.
GAAAATATCTTTACCGATTCTTTGAATATCACCGCTAAGCGCATAAACTGTGCCACTTAAAAAATCAATAATCCGTACACCTTGTTCTCGCTCAATACGTTGTAAATTGACAATCGTTGCACGCTTATTTTTTAAGTGTTCCGCAATATCCTGAGCTTCGGCATAAACTCTAGGTTCAACTAAGACAACTTTTGCGCCTTTAGAATTCATGGCTGCCTGCAAACTTACTATGTTGTTTGTAGGTGTTGTACTTTGCGGAAAAATTTCCTGAACCGGTGCTTTACGCTCCTTCATCATTTTTTTAGGCTTCGCAGATTGAATCTGTTGCTGTTGTTGTACGGGTTGTTGCTGTTGAATAGGAGCTTGCGTGATTTCTTCTTCTAGTTCTTCCTCAAGATAAAAGAAATTTTTAATTTTATTTTTCATGCTCATCCTGTTCCCTTCTTTCATTTCCAACAAGAGCCGTTCCAACTCGAACAAATGTAGCCCCTTCTTCTACCGCAATTTCAAAGTCATTAGACATGCCCATTGATAACTCGGTACAAGGAGCGTGCGCGAATCCTTGCTCGGCTATTTGCTGTTGACATTGTTTTAATTGCTTAAAAACAGAGCGAATAATTGTATCCTCATCTGTGTTTGGTGCCATTGTCATTAAACCAACAACTTGAATTTTTGTAAAATCCTTTAATGATTCAATAAAAGGCAGAACTTCTTCAATCGATAAACCATGTTTTGCTTCTTCGCCAGATACATTAACTTGTACAAAACATTTGACAGGTTTGTCTGCTCTTTTTTCAATTTCCTGCGCTAAACCTAAACGATCTAATGAATGTAAAAAATCAATACTGTTAATAACTTGTCTGACCTTACGTGTTTGTAAAGACCCGATATAATGCCAATGTACATCAGCTTGAATCGTTTCAATTTTACGATTTAAGCCTTCAGGACGGTTCTCACCTAAATGTATAAGCCCTGCATCAATTGCTTCTTGTGTTCTTTCTACAGAAACTTCTTTTGTCACTGCAATAATTTGGACTTTTTCTGTTTCACGATTTGCACGTTTTTTTGCTGTTTGTATAAGATCATTAATTTTCTTCAAATTTGCTAAGATTTTTGTCAATGTTTTTCCCAACTTTACAACAATAGTTTCTTTTATTGTAACAAGCAATGCTTGAATTATCAATGAATAGCCTGACCTATGTGAAAGTCCTTATACCCTACCTATGCTTTAAAATTGCTTAAATATTTTAATATGCAAAATATTTTTCTCTTTAGGATAATGCTTTTACTAAAATTACATCTTTCCCCACTACAAGTACATCTTTCATATACACTTTCCTAACAGATTCTTCTCCGCGAAAAAAGCCTAGATATTTACGGGGTTCAGCAATCATAAAAGCCGTTACATAGCCTGTTTCTTTGGATACCTCTGCATCTACCACAAATCCTAAAAAGCGTCCATTACCTGCTTCAATAACTTCTTTTTGCTGTAACATTGAGAAACGCATTTTATCCCTCCCTAAATCAATTACTCTCAACATCGTTTTATCTCAACAAACTATGTTTTCTCTTTATATTTATGTGTTTATTGTTGTTTAAATGAACATGAAATGATTAAGGAATCTCTCTTTGGCAAAAAGAAGAGATAATTTCCGTTCCAGGCTACTCACTTTCCTGTGGGCGAGCGTCGAGCCGCTTTTGTTTTCGCACAGAAAACATCCGCTCCGTGCAGGGTCTCACCTGTCTCGCTTTTCCCATGAGAGTCGAGTAGCCTTCCATTCCAATCAATGATAGTGCAGTACTTTTAATTTATGCAATTAAGAATGAACGCTATGGCCACTTACCATAATCAAACAGAATTGAGAATGTTATTGTACATCTGCTGCGCAAACATTTTGCATACTATCACTATAAATTAAAGAGTGAAATGCTAAAAGACACTTACTAATGAATTGATTGGAGTCGAGACTGGGCAACATAAAAAAGTAAAAGGATTCACTCACAGTTTTGTGTGTGAATCCTTTTTGTTCTTCTGAAGGAGGATGTCGATAAAAATTAAAAGTTAGGTGATAAAACGTGAAAGTTGGTAGATAAAATTTAAAAGTTGGTAGATAAAACATGAAAATTGGTAGATAAAATTTAAAAGTTGGTAGATAAAACGTAAAAGCGGCTCATCGGGCGCCCCAGGAAGCTTTGCTCTTCGCGAAAGCGAAGCGACAGCGGCAATTGTTTTCTGTAGCGAAAGCAAAGCGGCAGCTACAAAGCGCCCAGTCGGAACGGAAATCAACCCCTGCCCTACTTAATTTATACCATTGATATAAATTAAAATGCGCACCCTAAATTCGGATGCGCATTGTTTTTTACTTATAATCTTTCTGCATTGTTTCAATTGCATTTTTTTCTAGACGTGAAATTTGCGCTTGAGAAATCCCCAATTCTTTTGCAATTTCAGTTTGTGTCTCACCGTAATAAAAACGCTTTGCAACAATCATTTGTTGACGATCATCTAACTTTTGCAAACTTTCCTTTACTGACACGTAGGCAACCCATTGATCTTCTGATACATCATCATCACGTAATTGGTCCATCATATAAACAGCGTCTCCACCGTCTGAATAAATGGGTTCCTGTAAGGAAACTGGGTCTTGAATGGCATCTAAAGCAAATAAAACATCTTCCTTTTTCATGTCAATCATCTCAGCAATTTCTTCAATTGTTGGCTCTCGTAAATTATCGGTTATCCATTGTTCTTTTGCCTGCATTGCCTTGTATGCAATATCTCTTAGAGAACGAGAAACGCGCAATGCATGATGATCACGCAGATGGCGACGAATTTCACCAATGATCATTGGAACAGCATATGTTGAAAATCGTACATTATGCTTCAAATCAAAATGATCAATAGCTTTCATGAGGCCAATACAGCCTACCTGAAATAAATCATCTGCCTGTTCACCCCTGTAGGCAAATCTACCGACTATACTGAGCACTAACCTTAAATTGCACATTACAAGCTCTTCCCTAATCTCATTTTCTCCAGCTTGTAAACGAATGAATAGTTCCTTCATTTCCTCGTGTTTTAAAATTGGCAAAGTCGATGTATCTAAGCCGCAAAGATCAACTTTAGTTCGCATATTCGATTCCTCCGGATGTTATTCTCTGACTAAACCGTTACATCAGTTTGTCCGAGAGAAACGAGAATATGCACAAAAGCTACGACCAATTTTAGGTAGGTTAAATTTCCCTCCCTAAGATATTGGCTGATTCAGATTTTCACGTAAATCTTGAATAATTTTCTTCTCTAATCGGGAAATATAAGATTGCGAAATGCCTAAATGATCAGCAACTTCTTTTTGAGTCATTTCAATTTTTCCATTGAGACCAAAACGACATTCCATAATATATCGTTCACGTGCACCTAGTAAATTTATGGCATGAAACATATGTTGACGCTCAATTTTCTTCTCTACATTGTCTAAAATAATATGCTCTTCCGTTCCTAAAATATCAGACAATAACAACTCATTTCCATCAGCATCGGAGTTTAATGGTTCATCTAGTGAAACTTCACCCTTCATGCGACTTGTTTTACGTAAATGCATCAAAATCTCATTTTCAATACAACGAGATGCGTATGTGGCAAGCTTAATATTTTTATCTGTATTGAACGTTTCAATCGCCTTTATTAAACCGATAGAGCCAATACTTATTAAATCCTCAATCGGCGTACCCGTATTATCAAAACGTCTAGCAATATAAACAACAAGACGTAAATTACGTTCAATTAGTGTATCTCTAGCTCGTAAATCACCATTCATAAAGGATGCAATGACTGTAACTTCTTCTTCTCGACTTAATGGCACTGGCAATGAATCATTTCCCCCTATATAGTACGTTTCACGACTCCGAAACTTACTCCAAAATTTTTTCAAGCTAGCAAGTAGCCTAAGAAGCAATAGTTCTCCCCCTCTATGAGTTATTTGAAAGCGCTGAAAAATGTAAAATTGCTGCTGTGCTATGTGGAAAATTTTTAGCCTTTTTTGTTAAAACGATATATTCATTCGATTTCACTTGTGAGTGCTCCCCCTTTATATGCCACTCTTCAAAGCGAAAACCTAATACAACCGATTGCTGTTGTACTGTATTGACATGAATAAATCGAATGTAACGCTGATAATCTTCTGAAAACATGGATACATTATACGGATCAGTTTCTTGCCATTCTAACAATGATTTGCTAAATGCTGCAGGTAAATGTGGACGTAGTGCTGAATAAGAGACAAAGTGAACAGGTTTTCCTGAAAGTGGCTCAATCGCTTGATTTCCCGTATCCACAAATGCAGAAAGCGGTATCTTTACATCAAAAATTTTTAACGTTGTATCAAACACAAACTGACCACTTAACCGCTCAAGCTTTACAAATCCCCATTGCTTATAAAAAGCTACAAGATTACCAACAGCTAATAGTAGGCAAATAATTATAAAATGGACAACAGAAAGATTCTTTAAATACGGTTGTAATGCTGTTAATAATCCACCAATAATAATTGTTGCTGTTAAAACGATCGGTCCTTGCTTTTGAAAGCTTCGAATCTTGAAGCGAAAAGCTAGTCCAATCAGTAAGATAAAGCTCAGTAGCGTCGTCAACAGCATTTGTCCACCTATTACAGCTACAAAACTACTACAAATAGAACTCATTAATAATCTCGTGTTCTTTACAAAAACCCCTGTTACTTTTGCCGTAAACTTGAGTATCGCTAGATTAAAAAGTGTATTAATGAGCACCAGCCATTCTCCATACATAACAGCCGCCTCCTACATACAAAGTTAGCATGTTACTCCCACAAATATTGTCAAACAATCGCATCATTTCATTAAAATGTTTTGACAAAATACATCTTTTCCTTACACATTTGAACATAATTAATTTTTTAGACGTTGAAAATGGTCAAGGAAATTTTTATGAATGTTGGAGCGTTTTATATGAGGATGATTTCTGTTCAGGCTATTCGCCGCTTTTCTGAGAGGCGAACGTCGAGCCGTTTCCTCCACTATTGTTGTTGCCATGTGAATCAGTCGATTTACGTTCCGACTAGGCTACATAATGAAGTGAGGCTGGGACAAATGTGTTTCAGCCAACAAAAATACCGAACTATCCAATGAAACTCTCATGAAGTGTTTCGGAATAGTTCGGTTTTTCTATTTATCGTGTTTTGTTAATTTAGAGATTATTCGGCTTTATGAAGGAACCATTTAGTTATGTCCCAGCCCCTTTGCTCTTTTGAAGGTGGATGTCGATAAAAATTAAAAGTTGGGTGATAAAACGTGAAAGTTAGTCGATAAAATTTAAAAGTTGGGCGATAATTCCTGAAAGTGTTTCGATAAAACTAAAAAGTTGGATGTCATTTTGTTAAAAGGTATGTCATGTGAATTGGTTGATTGGAGTGAAGACTGAGCGACTCCTTGGGGATCATCAAATAGAGGAACAAAGGCTAAAACCATCACGTCCTGTGATAACGCCTTCATGACCAACATCGGTGCTGCTGCCGCTTCGCTTTCGCGCAAAAAACATCTGTTGGCCCGAGACTCTGCAGCGAAGCGAATGTTTTCTGTGCGAAAGCGTAGTGCTAACGTAGCGGCAGCAACAAAGCGGCTCATCGGACACCCCCAGGAAGCTCTGCTCTGTGCGAAAGCACAAAGCGCTCAGTCGGAACGGAAATCAACCCCTCGTTTTGCAGAAAAGCCATACTGTATTTAATGTTTCATATCAACACAAAAAGCTCGTATTTCACATAATGTAAAATACGAGCTTTTTAGAAGGTTGGATGCTGATTTATCCGCGATTTTTACGGTTACGTAAAAATGCTGGTACCTCAAGCGTGTCATCCTGTACATAATTTTGTTGGTTTTGACGTGGTTGCTCTTGTTGTACGTGCACCTCTTGACGTTGCTCACGAATCGGAGCTTGCTGTTGCGGTGCAGCATTTCTATTTGCATTTAACGTCGGTCTTGTAACATTACGCTGTTGCTGTAGAGCTTCCTCTGAGAAACCAGTCGCAATTACTGTCACAATAATTTCATCCTTTAGATTTTCGTTAATAACAGAACCGAAAATCATATTTACTTCTTCATCTGATGCTGATGCTACAATATCTGCAGCCTCTTGTACTTCAAATAGGCTAAGATTTGAGCCACCAGTAATATTCATGAGGACACCTTTAGCGCCATCAATTGATGATTCAAGTAAAGGACTTGAAATAGCTTTCTTAGCTGCTTCTGCAGCACGGTTTTCACCTGTAGCAATACCAATACCCATTAACGCTGAACCTTTGTTAGACATAATAGTTTTTACGTCTGCAAAGTCTAAGTTAATAAGACCTGGTGTTGCAATTAAATCTGAAATACCTTGTACACCTTGTCGTAAAACATTATCTGCTTCACGGAAGGCCTCTAGCATTGGCGTAGATTTATCGACAATTTGTAATAGCTTGTCGTTCGGAATGACGATTAAAGTATCAACAGACTCTTTCATGCCACCAATACCACCGATAGCTTGTGTTTGTCGTTTGCGACCTTCAAACGTAAATGGACGTGTTACAACACCGACTGTAAGAGCTCCTAAATCGCGAGAAATTTGTGCGATTACTGGCGCGGCACCGGTACCAGTTCCTCCGCCCATTCCAGCTGTAACGAATACCATATCTGCCCCACGTAGAACCTCTTCTAATTGTTCACGACTCTCTTCAGCAGCTTTTTTCCCTACTTCAGGATTTGCACCTGCACCTAATCCACGTGTAAGTTTTGTACCAATTTGTAGCTTTATTTCTGCTTTCGATAAATTTAGCGCCTGTGCATCTGTGTTTACTGCGATAAAGTCAACACCTTGTACACCATGTTCTATCATTCGGTTGACAGCGTTGTTACCGCCGCCACCAACACCAATGACTTTTATTACTGCAAGTTGATCAACACTTGTATCAAATTCTAACATTTCTTTTTCCTCCCACGGTAACTCGACTCTGTATCATTCATTACGCATTCAAGATCAATTATGCCTCGGTATAATTGCGTCCGGAATCGGCTTTGTGCTGGCACAAAGAACTCCTTTCCGATTCCGTGACATCCGCCGGAGGCATTAACTTCTTTCAGCAGGTGTTTGGACATCTGCTGAAAAGTAGCTTAAATCCGCATTCATCTCTCACCACCTATAGAGGTGGGAGACTTCTGCTGAAAGAAGTTAATCAAAAAATTTATCAAATAATTTTTTTGCTCTTCCGATTACGCTTCCTTTTGATTCTGAAGGTGCAGCATATTCTTGCTTCTTAGGTGTGGCTGTAGGGGATCCTACAACTGCATATTCAATAGGCTGCGTATTAGTACCTTTTCCATAAAAATCATCTTCTAAATAGGCGTAACGAATAAGTCCAACTGCCGTCGTAAATGAAGGCTCTCTAACGCCAATATAGTCAGGTGTATATATTCTAACACGTGTTTGCAGAATCTGGCGTGCCAGTTGAGCAATTCCCTCAAGCTTTGCAACGCCTCCTGTCAAAACAACACCGCCTGGTAAATCTCTAACACCTAGACGGGCTAACTCGTCGATGACTAACTCAAATAATTCTTCCAAACGAGCGCCAATTATTTCTGATATAAAGCGCTGACTGTACTGATCTGTTGAATCTGTCCCTACAACCGGTACTTCGAAGAGTTCATCATCTGATGCGTCATCATAAAAGGCATGTCCAAATTGATGTTTAATTTGTTCTGCCTGTTCTGTTGGTGTTTTTAAGACGATTGAAATATCTTTCGTAATATGATCGCCACCAACTGGTATGACACCCGTATGAGTTAACAGTCCTTCTTCGAATACTGTGATAGTCGTTGAACCGCCTCCTAAATCAATGAAAGCGGTACCTTGGTTTTTTTCATCCTCTGTTAATGCAAAGTAACCTGCTGCTAATGGTTGTAAATAGATTTCTCGAATACTTAGACCTGCACGTTCTACACAACGTAATACATTGTGTAAAAGTGTTTTGGAAGTTGTGATCATTGTGGCATCCATTTCTAAACGAATACCAATCATACCTCGTGGATCTTTGATTTCATCTAAATTATCCACAATAAATTGTCTTGGAATAATATTTACTAATTCACGTTCAGGAGGTATTGACATGACTTGTGCAGATTCTACCACTCTATCTAAATCATCATCTGTAATTTCTCTATTTTCACTATTTACAGCGACAACACCTTTAACTAGCTGTAACATCGTCTGGTTAGCAGGAACACCTAAAACGACTTCATTAATTTGATACCCTGTCATTCGTTCAGCTTGCTCTATTGCTTTTCGAATCGATTGAACTGTTGCATCAATATCAACAATTGCACCTTTTCGAACTCCATTCGATTTTACATTTCCGACACCAATTACATGTAATTGGCCGTCGCTCATTTCACCTATTAATACCTTGATAGAGGAAGACCCTATATCAAGAGAAATATATAAATCTTGCTGATTCAATTAGCTGCACCTCCTTGAAAAAATGCTCTTATTCTCATTCTATTGTAAATTCGGCATAATGTCTAAGCAAATCGAGTATTTTGCTCAATTTTTCTCTCATTCTATGGAATTTTTGTTCCTTTTGTGACGTTTCTCATCTAAGCGAGTTAGTAAAATACGCCTAATGATTGCTATATTCTGGAACAAACGTACTCCGAAGGCAAAAATAGCAGCTAAATACAAATCTATCCCTAAATACACACCTAAAAAGGCTAATCCCGCTGCCAAAGCTATATTAAAAAAGAATCCTGACACAAATACTTTATCGTCATATACTTGCTGTAATTGAGCACGAATACCGCCAAATAATGTATCTAAAGCTGCTAAAACAGCTATTGACAGATAATTTTCATATATAGAGGGTATTTGTATATTTGTTAACAAGCCAAGGGCAAGTCCAAATATCAAACCTAAAAATGGTAGCCACATATATTATTCTCCTTTTTCCACCTCTGTTAAATAATCATTTGTCAATGGCTGCTCAAATGCTGGGATTGTTAAATGCTCAGTTGGTTCCTCTATTATTAAATTAAAGTTATCCAAATAAAAGGAATCGATAAATGTAGAAGCCTGTAACGAGTTGTACATTTTTTGAGCTTCTTTAAAAGAGCTTGTCCCAACATAAATTTCAAAGGGTGGTGCGGACAGTGGTACACTGTTCACTGTAGTCTTTCCATTTATGTCTCGAATGGCTGTCGTCTGAACAACGCGATTTCCATCTATCGAGACACTCGCTGCATTGTTTTTAAACAGAGCATTTAGTAATTGGGTTAGTAAATCAGGTGTAATTTCTTTGATTTCAAACCCCATTTCAACTAATTCGGGTGCTGGTTCAACTCGAAGTATAACTCCTGGGCCTGTGACTTCCGTTAGCCCGGCCTGTAGTTTTAAACGATTCAGCGTTTCATTTAATGCTGACTGTAAATTTGCTTTCTCAGATTGCTCATAGCGACCCACTACTTCATTAAGTGAGCGAATTTCTGCTAATAATGCGGAATGCCTTTGCTTCTCTTCTGCTAATTCCTCTCTTATGGCCCAAATATCTCGTGTATCTCGCTCAGCTGGTTGCTTTATGGTATTGTATTGTACCGCTATCATCAAACCGATAATAAATAGCACGATCGTTATTCGGGTAAACATATTTTTTTTCAAAATAGCCCCTCCTAGACGTATCGTAACCCCTCACAGATTTACGCCTTAGATCTTGAATTATGCAAAATTATCTATAAGCTACCTAGAGGCTATAACCAAATTTAATCTGTAAATATTAACTAGTAATCGTTTAACTTTCTACTTTTGCTTTTGGCATTGTAAGCTTTTGATCTTCTTCTAATGAAACAACAATATTGTCGTTTAATAATTGATCCACAACGCCACCAGTTAAGTTTAAGGAAGCTATTAACGTTGCTGAATCTCCTACAGCTTCGACGACGAATGGAGCTGGATGTTGCTTGCCATCAATAGTGATGACTGGTCCATTACAGCGTATATAAGAATTCGCCAAAACACGTTGACCATTAATAGCAATTGCTTGCGCACCAGAAATTTTAAGCTCATTGAGCAATTTAAAAATATGACTTTCATGCACGATATAATCATTAGGATTAGCGGACTTTGGATTGTAATCACCATCTTGAAGGGTAATACGTATCCCTTTTCCTTCTGAATTTAAATCGCCTAACAATAAACGTAAATCCTCTGCTTCTTCAACAAGCTTTGTATAATCCTTTTTGCTTGCGACAAATGATTTTTCATACTTGCGAATTTTTTCTTGCAAAGCATTCGCCTCTTCTGATAATTCTTTATTGCGCTCTTGCTGTGCAATTAACTCCTCACGATAAGAATCCTCTTGTTCGAAAAGCTTCTTATTAGTCGAACCTGCATCTCGATTATCTTTTGCCTGGTTGTAGGAATAGCCAATGATAAACCCCATAGTTATACAAACGATAAGCAACTGAAATTGTTTTCTTGAAAAGAAATTTTCTTTGCTATTCTTTTTCTTGTTGTTCATCTTTTTTCACTTCCTGGTTGGCCGCATCTTTATCCATATCAAGGTTTGCTTGGTTGTACTCATTATTGAAAGGGCGATAATACGAGCCGACCTCTAAATCGATAACCCCCTTTTCCAAATTTGGAATTTGTGCTACAAGTGAGGGGTAATGATTTAGTTTTTCTGCTAAAGTTTGAATAACAGCACGAACTTCGTAGCCATCGTTCATATAGAGCTTGATTGCATTAGGATTTGTCTCATTACTATTTGTATTGACTTGAGAAATTAAAGCTAATACTTCTGGTTTTAATTGAGCTAATTGCTTGACCAGCTTCTTAATTGTCTTTTCGCCAGTTATGCCGATAAATACAGGTGCATCAATCGGGATATCATCCCCAGCTTGTTCAAAGCGCTTGCCATTTTCAAGCAATGGATAATAAGTACCGTCACCAGCTAAGTACGCAACCTTTTTCCATTCTTTAATTTCTATTGTCACGCCTTGAAGCCAATTACGTTTAACATGTGCTTCTTTCACCCATTTATCCTTTAGTAATAATTTCTCTACGTCTTCTACTTTAAATCCCCACATCGACTTCCCAGTTGTAAGAGTACTTGTCTTCATATAATATTGTTCTTCTACTAATCGAGCACCGTTGACTGTTATGTTGTTGATTTTACTGTAAGGAGATTGAAAATAAAGGAGTACTGCTAACACGATAAAGAAAAGTAATATTAGCACTATAAATTTCCGATTTGTACGCTTTTTTCGTCGCTTTTTTAGCGTAGGTATGCGATCTTCTATGTCAATTACTTTCTCCAAAAAAGTACTCCTCCTTTATATTTATTTCGCTAATTGATAAATAATACCTATTATTAGCCACATTGTTACTAAAGATGTTCCTCCATAGCTGATAAAAGGCAATGTAACACCTGTTACAGGAACTAAGCCAATCACGACTGCTATGTTTAGAAATGCTTGTACGGCCAGCATTGTTACTAGTCCAATGATTGCGTAATATGATGTTCTTGTTTTAGCCCGCACTGCAAATTTATAGCCTGCATAAATCACCAGTACGAAAAGTGCTAAAATAACAAGTCCACCAAGCAATCCAACCTCTTCAAGAATTATTGCGTAAATAAAGTCATTTTGTGGTTCGGGTAAATATAAAAACTTTTGCCTACTTTGTCCAAAACCATGCCCGAAAATTCCAGCAGGGCCTATAGCCATTAATGATTGTACAGCCTGAAACCCACTACCTAAAGGATCGACCCACGGATCGATAAATGCCTGAATCCGCTTTAGTCGGTATGGCGCTGTGACAATCAAGCCTACTAATCCAGCAATCCCAACAACCATAAACATCGCATAAAGCTTTAAAGGATACCCTGCCACAAAAAACAATAAAAACACAGACACTACGAGAATAAAAACTGACCCAAAATCAGGCTGTAGCATAATAAGTACAACAGGCAATAATAAAATCAATCCATGCCGCCAATTAATAATCGACGTACCAGTTTTATGCTGCGCTAAAATATGGCTCATGTATACAATGACTGTAATTTTCGTTAGCTCTGCTGGCTGAATTGTTAAAGGACCTAAGCCAATCCAGCTTTGAGAACCATTACGAACTAGTCCAATTCCTGGTATAAGTACGAGGACTAGTAAAATTAACGAAAATATATAGGCCATTTTCCAAAAGGACTGCTCTTTCAAAATATTTAATCGAATAGTGATTAAAAACACTACAATAGCTACCGCAAAGTATAGACTTTGCTTCATATAAAACGGCATTTTTCCACTATAATGAACGGCACTCCAATAGGTACCTGCAGAATAGACGAAAATAATGCCGATTATAGAAAGCATCAATGTTGTGACGAGCAATAAATAGCTTTCTTTCCCTCTCAGTATTGCCATCCTTCCAAGTCAAGTATATTCTAAAATAGTTACAAGCTCATTACAGCTTCATTACAGCATCAATAAAAACATCGCCTCGTATTTCAAAGCTGTCATATTGATCCCAACTTGCACATGCTGGAGATAATAGAATAACATCGCCTTCTGCTGACATTGGCGCCGCGTAATGTACTGCATCCTCAACATTTTGGGCAATGACAGTTTGTTGTACACCACATGATTTTGCAAATTCTACAAAGCGTAGTCCTGTTTCTCCAAAGGCAACAACACCCTTTACATGGCTCATGCATGGACGTAATTCTTCAAACGAATGTCCTCGATCTAGGCCACCTGCCAGTAAAATAACTGGTGCTTGGAATGCATCTAAAGCACTTTTTGTCGCTAAGCAGTTTGTTGCTTTTGAGTCATTGTAAATCTTGCGGCCGTTCCATTCACGCACGAACTGAGTACGGTGACGAACTCCTCCAAACGTCGCTAAAACTTCTTCCATTTTAGCTTTGTCACAGCCGACTAAAATACAAGCTGCGACAGCCGCTAAAATATTTTCTAAATTATGCTTACCAGGCAAAGCGATATTTGCTCGATTTAGATAAGGCTCGCCTTGCCAGTAAATTGTTGTATCATCCGCACTAATTCCTTCATCCGTACGTCCTTTTGAACTAAATGGTACCTTTTTAGCTTTTGATTGTGCTGCATAGCCAACAACAATCGGCTGATCAGCATTATAGATAAAATAATCGCTTTCATCTTGATTACGTGTAACACCAAACTTAGCCTCTGCATAGTTGTCAAACGTCCCATGATAATCAAGATGCGCATCATAAAGATTTGTTAATATAGCAATTTTCGGCTTAAAAGTTTTTGTGCCCATTAATTGGAAAGACGATAACTCTGTAACAATTACATTATCCTTATGTGCTTCTCTTGCAACACCACATGCGACTGTTCCTATATTCCCTGCAATTAACGGTTTTAAACCACCGTTATTCAGCATGTCGAAAATTACTGTTGTCGTAGTTGTTTTACCGTTTGATCCTGTAATACCGATAAACGGTGCTTCACTAATTAAATAGGCAAGCTCAATTTCTGTACAGACGGGGATTCCACGGTTTATTGCATCCGCTACTATTTTGTTGCTATAAGGAATCCCTGGATTTTTCACTACTAATTCAAAGCCTTCATCAAGTAAATCCTCTGGATGACGGCCACAAATAACCGTAATTCCCTTTTGCAATAGACCTTGCGCATCTGGACTTTCATCAAATGGTTTGGAATCATTGACCGTCACAAAGGCGCCGAGCTCATGTAAAATCTCAGCTGCAGCCACACCACTTTTAGCTAGACCTAAAACAAGGACTTTTTTATGTTGTAAATCTGAAAAGTTTCTCATAAGAACGCCTCCGATAAAACTGCAATCAATGCTACTGCTAAAGCAGTTGACCAAAAGACAAGTACTACCTTCCATTCTGACCAACCTGATAATTCAAAATGATGATGAATAGGACTCATTTTAAAAATACGTTTTTTACGAAGTTTGAAGCTACCAACCTGTAAAATAACGGATAATGTTTCAATAACAAACACCAATCCAATTAATAACAGTAGGAATTCTGCTTTTTCTAAAACAGAGACCATGGCTAAAGCTCCGCCTAATGCTAACGAACCCGTATCCCCCATAAATACCTTTGCAGGATTCGCATTAAAAAGTAAAAATCCTAGTAATGCACCCGTTACCGCAAATGTAAATAAGGCGATATCAGCTTGATCTTGGAACAGAGCAATAACACCAAATGCTGCAAAGGCAATAGATGCAGTACCTGCTACAAGTCCATCTAATCCATCTGTTAAATTTACTGCATTCGAGAAGCCCACTAACCAGAAAATTAAAAAGGCTACATAGAAAATACCAAGATCAATCGTCCAATCTGTAAATGGTATAGCAAGTGTTGTATCAAACGATCCTACATTTAGTAAGAAATAGGCCAAGACCGCAATGACAATCTGACCAATAAGCTTTTGAAGTGATGTTAATCCTAGGTTACGTTTAAAAACAACCTTTAAGCTATCATCTAACAAGCCGATTACCCCAAACCCTACTAATACTAATAACAGTATGAAGGTATATGATGTAAATAAATCTAAAAAGCTACCTACACCAACAGTAGTGAGGATAATGGCAAGTAAGAAAATAATGCCCCCCATTGTTGGTGTACCAGCTTTTTTCATATGGGATTGTGGTCCCTCTTCACGAATACTTTGACCGAACTTTAATCGGCGAAGAAGTGGAATACTAATTGGTGCCAGGATAACTGTTACTATAAAAGCAAGAGCTAAAATGGTAAGTGTTGTTGCGAGTTTCATTGAAAAATCTCCTTTAAATCTTGTTTCACTTTCTTCTTGAAGAAAAAAGCACAAACTTTCATGTATTTATTACTACCCTTCATTATAATAGTGGTTCTTTCCCATTTTTTAAAGGTAAAGTTATATTAGTTCTCTAAATAAAGGTGAATGGTGCCATCTTGGTTAATAACACTATCCACTTCAGGCAGTTGATTGCCAATTTTAGTTCCTTCTCCATGCCATTCAATACGGAATGGATATTGTTGCTTGGCAATATCGTCCTTCGTTTGACCAATAAAACTTGGTACCTTCACAGTGATTGGGTCACCCCAACGATAATCCTTTTCAAGCTGTTCCTTCGATTTTTCAATGCCAACAAAAGGTGCAACGTCTTCAATAATTTGACCAACGATTGGCGCTGCTATCACACCACCAAACTGTGTTCCCTTTTTCGGGTTATCTACTGCTACATAAACGACAATTTGCGGATTATCCGCAGGTGCGAAGCCAATAAACGATACAATATATTCACCGTCTTTATAACGACCATTCTCTACCTTTTGTGCTGTACCTGTTTTGCCACCAATTCGTAATCCATCTCGGTAAGCTTGACGTCCTGAGCCCTTTGCAACAACAGATTCTAATGCGCCTCGTACCTTTGCAGACGTCTCCTCACGAATAACCTGTTTTTTAGCTTCCGGTTTAGTCTCTTTTATAATTTCTCCAGTATTAGGATTAATAATTTTCTTCACAACATATGGCGTATAAAGCTTGCCCCCATTTACTGCTGCGGCTACTGCTTGCACTTGCTGAATTGGTGTAACGGCAACACCTTGGCCAAATGAAGTTGTGGCCTGCTCAACTGGTCCAAAAGAATCCTTGGAGAATAGAATCCCTGAAGATTCGCCAGCGATGTTAGAACCTGTTTTTTGGCCAAAACCAAAATCTTTAACATATTGTAGTAGTTTTTCATTACCTATTCGCTGACCTAATTCAATAAAACCAGGGTTACAAGAATTTTCTACAACTTCAAGGAAGGTTTCAGAACCATGACCTTCACGCTTCCAACAGCGCAATCTTGCTCCTGCAACCATTGAATAGCCTGGATCATAAAAAGTATCCTTCTCTAAATCCACTACATTTTCTTCTAAAGCAGCACTAAGAGTTATAATTTTGAACGTCGACCCTGGCTCATATGTCATCCAAACTGGTAAATTCCGATTGTAGATAGCAGGCTCTACCGTTTGATATGCTGCCGGATTGAAAGTTGGATATGAGGATAACGCTAAAATCTCGCCAGTGTTTGGATTCATGGCAATCGCCATTGCTTGGTCAGCATCATAACGCTCCATTGCCTGTGACAGCTCACGCTCGACTACCTGTTGTACATCTACGTCTACCGTTAGCTCGATCGTTGCACCATCTTCACCAGCCTTCCAGGCGCTCTTTACGTTCGGTAAATTATTTCCTTTCGCATCTGTAAAGATCCGTATTGCAGAAGAATTAGCCTGTAACAACTTATCGTATTCATATTCAATTCCTGCTAAACCTTGGGCATCATAACCTGTGAAGCCTAAAAAACGAGATAGTAGGGTACCGTATGGATAATCCCTTGAATAATCGACACCACTATATAATCCCTCAATCTGCATACCTTGTAACTCTACTGCTTTTTCATAGGGAATGTTTTTTCCTTCAGGTGCCAGCTTTACTAAGTATTCTTTTTCCTTCATTTTTTTTAACAGCTTTTGTTCATCTACTCCCAAAACTTGTGCAATTTTCGCTGCCGCTCCTTCAATATCCTTACTTTGCGAAGGCATGAAATATAAAGTTGGCGCAAGCTTATTTGTGACAATATTTTTCCCCTTACGGTCAGTAATATGCCCTCGCTCATTGGCGAAAGGAATTTCTCGGTCCCAATTCTCTTCGGCTTTCTTTGTCAGATCTTTTTGATCTAATACTTGTAAGAAGACAAGCCTAATAACAACCGCAACAGCTACAAACATAAACAATACATATAAAATACGCAATCGCTTTTTAGAATGGATAGAAATCCACTTCATTCGACATCACACCTTGTTTTTTACAACGTATGAAATAAAGTGGGCTTCTATTCAGGGTTTATTCAGTTGTTTCACCCTCAGATGGGGTCTCTACATCTTGCTTAAAGCTTTCAGCTGGCGTTTTCAGCTTCACGACAATCGGTGAACTATCTGAAATTACCGTACCTGCCGAGACGCTTTGACTAGCTACAAAGCCCTCTCCAACAACTTCAATTTCTAAATTTGCCATTGTCTTAAAAGCAAGTACATTACGTAACGACCAATTGGTGAAGTCTGGCAACGTTATATCACCCTCAGTCTTTAAAAATACAAAATTACCTTTTACAAGTTTTTGAGGACCTTTTGGATATTGATCAATAATTTTACCGCCACTACCAACAATAACTGGCTGTAGACCATCGTTCGCAAGCTCTACTTGTATAGCCTCAGCACTTTGACCTGTATAATCTTGTATTGCTGTATTGTCAACATGCTTTACATCTTCGGTATTCACATTTAAATACTTTAAACTATTTAACATAACTGGTTTAAATACTTTTGAAACTGGTACAGCGCCGGTTTTTGTCTTTGGTCTTTTTACTGAGACATACATGATGAGCTGCGGATTATCTACAGGAGCCATTCCTAGGAATGAATAAAGATACTCATTTGCAAAATAATCACCATTTCCAAGTGGAATTTGAGCAGTACCTGTTTTCCCTGCAACTTCATATTCATCAAGGGCAAAGTCCGTCGCCGTTCCTAACTCAGCTGTTAACGTAGATGCAAGAATTTCTTTTACTTGCTTCGCCGTGTCGGCTGAAACTGGTTGTCCCTTTTCAATCGGCTCATGCTTTTTAATCGTTTTTCCCGTCGAAGGATCAACGATACGATCTATGACATAGGGTTGCATCATTTTCCCTTCATTCGCAATCGCTGTCAATGCTTGAATTAACTGAATCGGCGTTACCGTAGAACCTTGACCGAACGCTGTTGTCACTCGTTCTATTGGATATTTCGATAAAAGCTTTCCTGATGCTTCATTCGGTAAATCAATACCTGTTTTTTTACCAAATCCAAATCGATCTAAATAATCAAAAAATACATCTTCACCAATAAGCTTTAATAAATATGCCATCGAAGTATTAGATGAACGTTGGAAGCCTTGTAAATAAGTAATCTTACCCCAACCAACTTTATTGTAATCTTTAATTACACGATCAAGGACTCTGTATTGACCTGACATATATTTTGCATTTGGTTGCCACGCCCCTGTATCAATAGCCGAGGCGAGCGTGAACGTTTTCATCGTCGAGCCTGGTTCTATAGTCTCTTCAATAGCCTCGTTCAACCATTTCATGTTGTCGCCTTCACGTGTATCAGGGTTAAACGTAGGTCGCTGTGACATCCCAAGGATTTTACCAGTTTTCGGATCTGCCACAATAGCTGTCATCGCTTCAGGGTTATATTCCTTTTCAACCGCTGTCATCGCTTCCTCTAAAAAGCTTTGAATAGTTTTATCTAGTGTTAAATAAATGTCATCACCATTTTTCGCAGGTGTCACCATTTTTTCACTATTCGGCAATAAATAACTGAAAGCATCTGTCTCATATTCAACCTTACCGTCTTTTCCGGTTAGTTCTTTGTTATAAGTAAGCTCAAGACCCATTTTCCCTTTTGTCGTGAACGTACCATCCTCATTTTCCTCTTTTAGTGCAAAACCAATTAAGTGCGAGGCGAATATACCATTTGGATAATAACGTTTTAAATCGTTTACAAATAAAATCCCCGGTAATTTCTCCGCTTTGATTTTACTCATAATCTCATGGCTTATTCCACGACCCGCACTACCAAATTCAACTTGATAAGGCTTTGTACCATCACTTTTCAACCTAGTAAGCTGCTTATAGATTTTTTCTTCATCCATAGAAGGAATATATTCATGTAATATTTTCGCAGTTTTTTCAGCATCTACTACATGTCGAGGGTTTTTTGCATCCGTCGTGGCTTGTTTATTGACGACTGCGATTAGTCGATAACTAAGTGTATCCTCCGCGATAACTTGTCCATTTGTATCGTAAATTTTCCCACGGCTTGCTGATATTGCACTTTCTTTGCTATATTTCGCTGCTGCTCTTGCCGCAAGCTCTTGTCCTTCCACTTCACCTGTCGCCTGTAACATAAACATTCTTGAGAATAATAGAAAAAAGAGCCCTCCATAAAAAATTAATAATAGAAAGGCTCCCCATTGGAATCGAAATCTCTTTTTTTTCATTCTCCCGGCACTACCTTTACATTTTTCTCATTTTGAGTTAAACCGAGTTCTTTAGCTTTTTTCCATATGTTGTCGTATGTAGAAAGTTCACTCACACGAACTGTCAAGTCAACATTCTTTTTTGCAATCTCTCCTGCTTCAGTTTCGATTTTTTGAATGTCCATGCTTGTCGTTTGAATTGCTGCTTGCTTGTTCAAAACTAGTACCGATAATACAGCAACAATGCTAACTAAAAAAATTAGCATTGTTTTTTCAAACTTCTGGTTCGTTTTTTTGCGACGTATGATAGTGGGTTGTGGACTAGGGGGTGTTATCGGTTGTTGCACTTGTTGTTGCTGGTGCTGCCTTACACGAACTGCTGCCATTTACTCACGCCCTTTGTCGTTAATTTTCTCCACCACTCTAAGCTTAGCTGAACGAGCACGATTGTTTACTGCCAATTCTTCATCAGAAGGAAGAGTCGGCTTTCTCGTGATAAGCTTTAAAGTTGGCTTCATGTCATCTGGAATCACTGGTAAATTCGGTGGTAATTCCGGTAATGATGACGCTTCCTTAAAAATAGTCTTGCATAGGCGGTCCTCCAATGAATGGAACGTAATGACACTAATGCGTCCACCTACGTTTATCATATCAATCGCATCGACTAATGAATCCTCTGCCGCGCCTAGCTCATCGTTAACAGCAATTCGTATTGCTTGGAATATGCGCTTCGCTGGATGTCCACCTTTACGGCGAGCCGCTGCTGGAATACCCTCTTTAATAAGTTCTACAAGTTGGCCGGTTGTTTCAATCGGTGCCACCTTACGTGCTTCTTCGATTTTACGAGCAACTTGCTTGGAAAATTTCTCTTCTCCATAACGGAAAAATATACGTACTAAATCTTCATATGCCCATTCATTCACAACATGAAATGCTGTAAGTGGTGCCGTTTGGTCCATGCGCATATCTAGAGGCGCATCATGGTGATAACTAAAGCCACGTTCTGGTGTATCAAGCTGAGGTGAAGATACGCCTAAATCATATAAAACACCATCAACTTGCTCAATACCAAGCGCTAATAGCTCTTCTTTTAAATAGCGGAAATTCGAATGAACAAATGTCACACGCTCAATATATGGCGCCAATCGAATTTTTGCATTGTTAATAGCTGTCATATCTTGATCGAAGCAAATTAGACGCCCTTTTTCAGATAATTGTTGTACTAAATATTCACTGTGTCCTGCTCCACCTAACGTACAGTCCACATATACACCATCAGGATCGATGTTCAACCCATCAACAGTTTCTTTTAATAACACGGTTGTATGATCGAACATACCACTCGCTCCCTTCTGGCCTTAACTAAAAAAAATTTAGAAATCAAAGCCAATCATATTTTCTGCAATTTCATTAAAGGATTGTTCCGACTCACTAAAGTAAGCTTCCCAAGCATCTTTCGCCCATATTTCAATTCGATTCGAAACTCCTAACACGATACATTCTTTTACAAGATGTGCATGCTGCATAAGAGTTGAAGGAATGTTAATGCGCCCCTGCTTGTCTATCTCTACTTCCGTTGCCCCAGAAAAGAAAAACCTTGCAAATGCACGTGTATCCTTTTTGGTCATCGGTAAGCCCTTTAATTTTTCTTCGAGTTTTCGCCATTCATCCATAGGATAGCCAAATAAACAATTATCAAGTCCGCGTGTTACAACAAACGTTTCACCTAAGGCGTCACGAAATTTTGCGGGCACGATTAGTCGTCCTTTCGCATCAACAGAGTGTTGATATTCTCCCATGAACATGCTATTCACCCCACTTTATTAAATAATGTACCACATCCCCCCACTTTCCACCACTTTTTTTAAAAAAAACTTGACATTTTAACACTTAATACGTGAATAGACCTTTAACAAATTATTGAACCCATGATAAATGACACAAAAAAAGAGCTACCCTTAGTAGGATAGCTCTCCATTTACTATTTATGTCGTCATTGTTCATCAAATTAACATTGTATTAAATTGTTAATTAGGTATAAAGTTACAAACATTGGAATTATAAATAAATTAAATAATGGTGATTGCCAATGCTATAATTTTGTTTCAGCATTTCAGTAATTAGCATAGGTCCAAACTCATTAAAATATTGATAAGGATTATAAGTTCTTTCCTGGAATCCTTCATTTGGATACAACTCATTTTGTAGCGTCATAAATTTTCGAATTGTCGTTTCATGCTTGTTTAGAACAGTTTGTTCAACCTTTTGCTGTAAATACTCAAATTGCTTTAGATGATTCTCTTTATTTTTCACAAGAATTTTATCTAGTAATAGTTGTTGTTCTTCTAAATAAAGTTGAAGAGCCTCATACTTTTCTAAAAGATCTTGTTGCATCACCTGAATTTGATGCTTCGCTTCAGTATCCTGTATTTCAGCAATAAACTGTTCTTTAAGCTGTACCGCTTTTCCATCCCAAACATCGGCAACATTTAAACGATATTCACGCAAAAGTTGTTCTACGTGACGTGTGACAATCGTGATATGAAGACGCGGAGCAAAAATCGGCATTTGTAAACCTAATACCGCAAACGCATCTTTCAATGTCGCCCAGTATGCAAGCTCCCCTGGTCCACCAACAAACGCAAGCACAGGCAATGTCATTTCCTGCATTAGCGGACGCGTCACAACGTTATTACTTAACTGCTCAGGATGTTTTTCAGCAATTTCTAAAACTTCCTCACGTGATAGCTTGATATTTGCAGCTAGATTTACAAATTGCTGATTTTTTCTTTCTAAAAGATGACGCTCCCCATCTTCTACATAGAATAAATTGGCCGCTTCATTTGATGCCAAAATAGGAGTGCCATAGCCTGCACGTTCAAGCTCCTCTTCTTTTTCTGTCACCACTCTAGCAATTTCTTCATTTTTATGAATGATACGGGTAAAATTATCACGCTCATATTGGCGGAATTTAAAGTCTGCTGCATCAACCATCAATAAACCTTCATCTTTAAACAATTGATTCATAAGTTGCGCAAAGAAGTCCGTAAATGTTTCACACTCATTAAGAGTATCCACTAATTGTTTCACAAGCATTTCAGTGAATTCTGTTTCGCCCATATCCTTCGCAATCGTATTAATTAATTGTGTCATTGATTCTTTGTTTATACTTGTTTGAGAAGCCATCGTTTTACGTCTTGAACGTTCACCGTAAACACGTTTTTTAATATCTTCACCACGTACTGTATACGTATGGTTAATTTCCTCTAAATCATGATCTTCACCAGCTATCCAAAAAACAGGAACAACCGGTCGTTGAAGTTTTACACTTTGCTCTTTTGCTAATGCAATGACCGAAATCGCCTTATGCACTGAGAAAAGAGGACCTGTTAAGATACCCGCTTGTTGCCCACCGACAACTGCAACAGCCCCTTGCTCTAGTTGCTGCAAATGTTCATTCGCTTTCTTTGATAAACCGAGCGGCTCCATAAATTGACGTATGATGGCTGTTAATTCTTTTTGATCATATGCATGCTGATCTAAATATTGCGCTCGTTTTTCAAAAGATTTATCGTTATATGCGTATTCAAAAAACTCATGGATGGCAGTATTCGACGACCAATAATCTGCTAGCAAACGATTTTTTATGGGTACTTGGATTGACTCCAGTTTCATTTAACACAAACTCCTCTACTCACTAAATCATCTTCTTACTCTTCATAAGCAAACTTGAAATAAAATAAATCCCTTTTTATACTACTAAGCAATTAGAACGTTTATCAAACCGACAATTCCCAACAAATATTTAGAAAAACAGTATACGATTTTTGCCAGATACTCAAACGTTGTCGTACATTGGAATTTTATTTAATTTTTTGCACATATAGAGTTATTAATATAAAACAATCTTTAATGCTATTATTTTAACGCTTATGGCTTCAACATGAAAAGAAAATGCTTAGACCGCCTGTAAATATTCTATAACAGATTGAATAACACCTACTATACAAATAACAATATACGCCGTACTTAACAATAAAAATTGAAAGCGCCAAATTTTCCTAAGTAGCGATTTCACTTCAATTTCCTTTTTCGTTCGCCAATCAATATATGTAAAAATCATTGCCATCATTATCGCCAACGTTATTAATAGCGCACTAACATTGACATGCCACAGCACACCAATTGCTAGTGGTACTGAAAAAAACAAACAGACCGTTGTCACGTCAGATGCCACTCCAAAAGCATGAGTACCTCGAATTTTAACCTTTCGACTAATTAAATAGACGATCACAAAAAGGAGTATTGGACAAAAAATAATGATACTTATTATTATATGTAAAAAATCTTTCAACGTCTTTCACCGCTCTCCTCTATCGCAAGTACTTGGTGGTATAAAGTGCGTAAAGTAGGCAAATCATGACCTTTTGCTAGAGCTTTTTCTAATATCACTCCTACAATCGTGTCAATTTCACTTTTTCTCCCATGTATCCGATCCGCTAGCATAGATGATGTATTACTTGCTGTTTTTTCACATAACTCTATCACCTTGAAAAAAGGTATAGCTTGTTCTATGCCTTCAAAAGCATCTGTTAATTCTTGATAGATAGTTTGCATTAATAAAAATGCTCGCTTATTCGTTACTAATTCTCCGTTCCTCACTTGCAATATGGCCGTTAAAGGATTAATCAAGCAGTTGAATACAGCTTTCTCAAACAACATTTGTTCAGCATTAGCAACCAATTCAACTGGATACAAGGAATTTTCAATTTGTAACAAATCGTTAAAGGCATCACTGCCCCCTCGCTCTATCGCAATTTTACAAGGACCTACACCCCTATGTTGCACGGTTACCTGATCTATCATTTGAGCACCAAATGACACAGAACAAAAGGCAATATTTTTTTGTGGCAAACGCAGTGCTTCATCAAAATGCGCTAAACCATTTTGCATAAACAACAACGAAACTGTACTTGGTAACGCAGATAATTGTCCGTATAGCTCTTGTAATTGACCATACTTAACAGCGATTACAATTAAATCTTGCTGTGGTAACTCCATTAATTTCGTAGTTGAAGCAACTTTTTGCACAGTTTTCGTTCCATCAACATTCTCTCGTGTGAAATACCTCGCATTAAGTTCATCTACCTGCTCCAGCCTTCTTGCAACCAACGTTACAGACATACCAGACTCAGCTAAAAAACTTGCCGTTAACAAACCTACAGCACCTGCACCAATAATCGCTACATCCACAATCCATCACACCTCCCATATATACAATGGACAATCTAACATAAGAGAACGCCCTCCTAAACAGTTCTACCGCAATTACATCTTAGCCGCTACCGACCACCAATCAATTATGCCTCGGCATAATTGATTGGTGGTCGCTTCGCTTTCGTACAGAAAACATTTGTTGCTGACTCTTCGCTTTCGCACAAAATCACTTGTTGCTGTCGCTTTGCTTTCGCACAAAAAACACCTGTTGCTGTTGCTTCGCTTTCGCACAGAAAACACTTGTTGCTGTCTCTTTGCTTTCGTACAGATAAATTGCCACAGGACGTGACGTTCGGACTGAGTTCCTCTATTCCAGCAGATGTTTGGACACCTGTACCTGTCGCTACAAAAGACATCCGTAACTGCCGTTTCACTTACGTTACATTAGACATTCGCTGAAAGAAGTTAAATGATCCTTTTCGTCCCTTTCTACAGAAGGAGGTGCCTTAGAATGATCTCTAAGGCACCTCCTATGCAGCTTCTTTTATTATACAGGATTGACTAAGTGTTTACGATAATATAATAAGCGAAACTTTAATCAGTGGTTTTTTCTCATTAATTATCAGCCTTCACCTATTGGAATTTTACGGACCGTTAATGAGGGATAAATATTTTTTGAAACACTCAGCGCAGCATTATGTTTTCATTCAAGTTTACATTTTTTCTAAGTACCTTACTCTACAGCACTTTTAACTTTCGTCAGATTCCTTATTTTAATCTTTCATTAAAGAATACCCTTGCTGCAACCATTTCACTAGTTTATCGTGCTCATTTTGTAATTCGCGGTGCCTTACTTCGAGACTTTGATAGGCTTCTGTTAATTCATCAAAACTTGTTAATGCCAACTTCAAATGGCTTCGCATCGATTGTTGTGGCTGATTTCGGACAGCTAGTAGTGACTGACTATATTGACTACGTAATGTTTTATTCCAACGGAAACCACAAGCTTGTTTTGTACGACCTAGTTCAGCAGCAGCCAATTCAAAAGCTTCTAGCTGTGTTTTGCCATTTTGCACATTATGCAACACAATTTCTGCTAATCTTTCATCGTCTTCCTTTGTCCATTGATCTTTTCTTTTTTTCAATTCCATAATCTATCACCCTCGCATTTTTTACTACTATATGCGTGAGCGAGCAAAATAGAATCATCGAATTAAAAAAGACAGTGATTATGTTTTCTTATAATCACTGCCGTTATACATTATTTATTGTTTTTCTTTGTTAGGAAATTAGCAACTGCCTCGTGGTGAGCTTCACTTTCCCACAATTTCGCACATGTTCGAACTTCCTCCATAACACGTTCATACATATTACGTTCACGCCACTTACGAAGCTCAATTTCTTTATAAGCCTTATGAACAGAAGGATGAATTTTACGCATATGTTCGATAAAATCGTTCAATGCCGCTTCTTTTGAACCTTCAAAAACGCGCATTGCCCAACCAATCTCATATAGTAATTCCGCCGGATAAGGCTTCGCATCGACTAGCATCTTCATCGCACGATCATGGCGTAATCCTCGTTCGAATAAGTATGTACCGCCACCCCAACCGCTTGTAATTGCTAATGTCCCCTGTATAAAACCGCACTTCGCATGACTTGCCACTAGACGAAAATCGCAAGCTGTTGCAATTTCACAACCTCCACCAACCGCTGTTCCGTTAATTAACGCAATCGTAGGTACAGGCAATGTTGCAAGGTCATATAATATTTTACCCATCTTACCTAACATCCCGAACGCTTCATCCTCTGTTTCAAGCGAATGAAACTCAGATAAATCGCCTCCTGAGCAAAATGATTTATCCCCCGCGCCCGTCACGACCAAGAAACGAACATCATCATGATTACGAATATATGTAATGACTTCTTGGAGCCCATCCATAACCTCATCATTAACCGCATTCCGTTTTTCTTCTCGATTAATCGTAAACGTCATAATACCTTCTTTGTTATCAATTATGTAAGCCACACTATTTCCCCCTTTGTCCCGATGGATAAATTGTATCATACAATTATTATAGTACTATATATCTTTTCGTTATTGCCGGAAAATTCCGTCTCTTCAAACTAACAAAAAGGCTAGTAAAGAGCCATGGTCTCTCTACTAGCCTTTTAAGTGAGCAAACACTGTATTATTTGCTTACTACTTCTTTACCTTTGTATTGTCCGCAAGCTTTGCAAACACGGTGTGATAATTTTGCTTCCCCACAGTTTGGGCAAGCTACCATACCAGGTACAGATAGTTTGAAATGCGTACGACGCTTTCTTTTTGCAGTTTTAGAAGTTCTTCTAAATGGTACAGCCATTGATGGCACCTCCTTACAGATCGTCTATTCGTCTGTTTGATCAAAATACTTAGCTAAATTAGCAAGTCTTGGATCCACTTTTTGTGTGTCAGCTTTTTTGTGTAGTTCAACGTCTTCATCTGTTGCGTAAGACCAGTTTTTACCACCTTGCACTTGTCCTTCGGTATTCTCCTTGAACACTTGCAAAGGTATTTCAAGAAGCACTAACTCCTCGATAACCGGCTTCATGTCGATTACTTCACCATCAATATAGTGAATTTCTCCGTCATCTTCCCCTCGTTTATCCTCGTCAATCCAGCTGAAAATTTCAACTGTCTCAACTTCGATAGGAAACTCAACATCTTCCCATGTGCGTGCACATGGTAGTGTTAACGTCGCTGTCACAGTTAGCTGACATGTCATTTGCGATGCACCGAAAGTACATAGCCCTTTTACATGAACGGGCGAAATTGCTCGAATATCCTGGTTTCGCTCCATCACCTCGTCCAACTGGACATAGGCATCGATTGGCATCCCGTTTTGGCGGTATTTAGATAATTGATGAATTGACCATTTCATTCGTTTAATCACCTCGAGACAACAATGTTGATTATATAATGTGCAAAAATAGATGTCAAGATAATTTCTTGTCACCACAATAAAACCCACCTATAATTATATATTATACTAAGTGAATTTGCTCCAAATCGTTCTATAATAAGCAAAAGGCTCCAAATTTAT
This sequence comes from Lysinibacillus sp. NPDC093216, assembly GCF_050280325.1. Classification (NCBI taxonomy): domain Bacteria; kingdom Bacillati; phylum Bacillota; class Bacilli; order Caryophanales; family Bacillaceae; genus Lysinibacillus; species Lysinibacillus sp. NPDC093216. The sequence continues at coordinate 325,582 of NZ_JBNNVB010000001.1, forward strand.
AAGAACGAGAAGCAAATGAAAAAGGGGGCTTAAATTTGCAAGCAGTCGGAATAGTTGTTGAATACAATCCTTTTCACAACGGACATGCCTATCATTTGGAACAGGCAAAAAAAGTAGCACAAGCGGATATTGTCATCGCCATCATGAGCGGGGATTTTTTGCAGCGTGGTGAACCAGCCATGGTCGATAAATGGACACGTACAAAAATGGCTCTAACAGGTGGCGTTGATATAGTCATCGAGCTACCCTACGTTTATAGTACCGCACCTGCAACCGATTTCGCAAAAGGTGCAATTTCCTTATTATCAGCAATTGGTTGCGATTCTTTTGCCTTTGGAAGCGAAGATGGTTCCATTCAACCCTTTATGAATACGTTTCAGCTCATTAATAATCATCGCACTGAATATAACACTCTTATTAAAGAAAGCCTTAAAACGGGTGCAAGCTATCCTAAAAGTCTACATTACGCCTATGAACAGCTTTCTCAAAAATTCCCTGCAACATACATTGATTTGGGACAGCCAAACAATATACTTGGTTTTCATTATATTGAGGCTGCCAAAGTGCTAAGTAGTAACATTAAGCCTTTAACAATCCCACGCATCGTTGCAGGTTACCATGACGCTTTACAAGAAGGTGCATCTATTGCTAGTGCCACAGGAATTCGCAAGGCTCTAGCAACAACTAGCACCCTACAAAGTGTGGAAGATTTTCTCCCTAAAGCATCGTTTGATTATTTAGCTGATTGGCACGAAAAATATGGGGAATTTGCAAGTTGGGAAACTTTTTGGCCATTGTTACAGTTTACGCTTATTCGGCACACACCTCATGAACTTACGCGCTACGCTGAAGTAACAGAAGGCATTGAGAATGCTCTAATTAAAGCAGCGAAAACAAGTCATTCATTCAGTAGTTTTATGGAGAAAATTAAATCAAAACGCTATACTTGGACGCGTCTTCAACGTATGCTCACACACATTTATACTGGGTTTACAAAGGAACAATTGCAAAGCTTTGACGCTCCATCTAGTATACGTTTACTTGGTATGAGCAAGAAGGGACAAGGCTATTTAGGCATGCATAAAAAAGATATACCTTTACCTTTAATCAGTCGTGTAGCCGCTATGGATGATGCTATGCTTGCTGTAGATATTCATGCTGCAGAGGTATACAATTTAAGTATAGAACAAGGAATAAAAGAGCAAAGTCTTCCTAAAGATTATCAAACACCACCGATTCGTTTTTAAGTAACGAAAAAGGATGCCAGAAATTCTTCTAGCATCCTTTTATGTTGTTGACAAACAAAATGGTCAAGAAATGTCGTGGCGCTTTAAATGAGGGTGATTTCCATTCCAGGCTACTCGCCGTTGAGCCGCTTACGTTGCTGCCGCACGGAAAACACTCGCTCCGTGCAGGGTCTCACCTGTCTCGCTTTCCCACGGGAGTCAAGTAGCCTTCCATTCCAATCAATGATAGCGCAGTACTTTTAATTTATGCAATTAAGAATGAACGCTATGGCCACTTACCATAATCAAACAGAATAGAGAATGTTATTGTACATCTGCTACGCAAACATTTTGCATACTATCACTATAAATTAAAGAGTGAAATGCTAAAAGACACTTACTAATGAATTGATTGGAGTCGAGACTGGGCAACATAATAAAGTAAAAGGATTCACTCACAGTTTTGTGTGTGAATCCTTTTTGTTCTTCTGAAGGAGGATGTCGATAAAAATTAAAAGTTAGGTGATAAAACATGAAAGTTGGTAGATAAAATTTAAAAGTTGGGTGATAATTCCTGAAAAGGTCCCGCTCAAACTAAAAAGTTGGATGTCATTTTGTTAAAACGTAAAAGCGGCTCATCGGACGCCCCTAGGAAGCTCTGCTCTGCGCGAAAGCGAAGCGTCAGCAACAAAGCGCCCAGCCGGAACGGAAATCAACCCCACGCTACAGAAAAAACTTTATTTCGGCTGTAACTGTTTTAAATATTCGATCGCATCATCCACAGTTTTAACCGGAACTATTTTCATTTTTGTTCCAATTTCTTTCGCAGTCTTTACTGCTGTAGCATAATTAGATTCCAGTTCAGGATATTTAGCTTTCATTTCTGGAGTAATTTCATCATCTGGTGCAAAAAAGATTTCCATACCATCGCGATCAGCAGCAATGACTTTATAGTCTATTCCACCAATTCTTCCAACAGAGCCATCAACCAGCATTTCCCCTGTCCCTGCAATAGCATAACCTTTCGTTAAATCTTCTTCGAGAAGTTGGTCTAAAATTTCTAAGGTAAACATTAACCCAGCAGACGGACCTCCAATATCCTCCGTTTTCATTGACACATTTGGATTTGTTTCAATAGATTTACTTTCAGTATAAGTAATACCTAACCCTGCCCTTTTCTCTTCTGACTCAGGGATTTCCTTTAATGCAATCGTTACCTCTTGTTCTTTTGTATTACGATCAAATTTAATTGTCACCTTATCACCAAGTTGCTTCGGCTTTAAAAGGTCTACAAGCATTTGTTGGTTTTTAATTTTTTGTCCATCAACCTCAATAATTTCATCACCAGCTTTTAACAAATTATCTGAAGCACCGCCATCTAATACATTTAATACAAAAACACCATTAAAGAGAATTTTTGTTTGGAGGCCAGCCCTCTGAAAAGCTACATACTTTGCATTAAATTGAGAATCAGACATTAATTTTAACTGTCGAACATTATATTCCTCTTCATCCTCTAATGGATTTCGAACTTGTTCAATATCCATTAATTTTTGATATTTTTGAGTTTTCGCCCATACATATGAAAAAGGCGTAGCTTGCTGCATAGCCACCGTCATTAAACTCAAGGATCCTTTATCATCGGTATGGCTATTTTCGACGTTAACAAATTTACTGACATCATAAGCACTTCCTGGCTTCATGATATAAGCGTCTAGTCGGTACAACATAAAAAAACAAATCACGACTAATAACACTGCATAAATACTAATTTTTTTCTTCAAAGAAAAACACCTCCTAGGACGCTCACAAAACCATACGTTCATGTTTTTGCCTTTTTTACATATATTGATTTTAGCATTTGCCTATGTGAATGACAAAAAGTTGAAACGAGATGATAACATGTATGCGATAATTCAAATAGCGATTTGCATAGTTCTTATTCTATTACTCTTGTTATTCCCACAAACTGCTCATAACGGTACTGATTTAGGTTTAAACCTATTTATGGAGGCCCTTTTCCCGTATTTATTACCTTACCTTATTTTAACGCAATGGCTTCTCCGTTTAACGGCTCCTATGCGAACGAAAACAAAAAGAGCTTCTCTATACGTACAAGCCTACATTATTAGCGCACTCGGGGGGTATCCATCTGGAGCAACAACGATTGTTTACTTAAAAAACAGTGGGCAACTACATCCAAAAGAAGCAAATTTTTTATTAGCCGTATGTCACGCACCTAGTCCTCTTTTCGTTCTAGGATTTGTAAGCCTTGATTTATTACACAGTAATACGTTCGGATGGATGTTTTTATGTTTACTACATAGTTTTAATATTTGCTGTTTAATAACTGGTTACTTCTTATTTCGTAAAACAGATCCTCCTAGCATCTCCATACACAATACACCTTTGCATACAGCACCATTTTCTGAAAGCATTAAAGAAACAGCACCGACAATACTATTAGTTGGAACTACAATAATTTTTTTCACTACCATCCAGACGATTGTCCAACAAGGCTTAGACTCACTGCTACCTAAACTTCCCTATACAGCTGAGCTTTCCATAGCCGCTATTCTTGAAGTTACAAATGGTCTTAAAATGACCGTCTCAGCTTTTCCAAACTTTCCATATTTACCGTTACTAGTTGTTATGTTGTTAACAATGCAAAGTATAAGCATTCACTTACAAATTTTCGTAATCGCGAAATCAGCCAAGCTTTCCGTTCGACCCTATATAAAATTCCGCCTACTTAGCATAATCATTGTACCCACTATTTATGCTCTTTTTTTCTTAAAATAAATAATCGTTCTTTAGAGTAAAAAAAGGTTTAGCATTTAAGTTTTTTTGATTGGAGCGAGGAGTAAAGATCGGACTTAGGAGTAAGCACAGCAGAGGAATTCAATCATTTCCCTACTCTTATAACTTCCCTCCGAAGAACCACATAAAATAGCAGAAAATATTATGATAATTTTAGAATCCATTTTTTGTCAAATAAATAAAAACAGGGAAAAATTCACATCCAAAAAGCGCGAGAAATCAACATTGCTAAAATTGATTTCTCGCGCTTTTCAAGGCTTTGGCCAGTTTTGCCCTAGCCTCTCTTTTTTAGTTTATTTTTCAAACCCATACTTTTCTTTTAAAGCTTCTACAACACAAGCAGGAACAAGCTCAGTAACATCACTACCATATTTCGCAACTTCTTTAACAATGCTTGAGCTTAAGAATGAATATTGATTTTTTGTCATGATGAAAAACGTTTCAATGGTTTCATCAAGAAAACGGTTCATCGAAGTAATTTGCATTTCGTATTCAAAATCCGAAACAGCACGTAAACCACGAACAATCGCTTTTGCTTTTTTTTCCTTAGCATAGTCTATTAATAGCCCCGATGAACTTTCAATACGTACATTAGGCAATGCTTTAGTAACCTCCGCCATTAAAGCCATGCGCTCTTCTACTGAAAATAACGGCTGCTTGGATGAATTATTTAAAACAGCAACATAAACTGTGTCAAATACATCTGCCGCCCGTTTTATAATATCTAAGTGACCAAATGTCACTGGATCAAAACTTCCAGGAACTACAGCAATCTTCTCTGACAACTTATTCTCCCTCTCCCTCTATGCAACGATCAATTTCCACGGGTGTTTAGACACCCTCTGAATGAAGATAAACGGATATAATCGTTCCGCCATATGTTTCTTGTCTTTTTAATACAAAATCCCCAAATCTCTGTGGTAATTCTACTTCTTTTGCATGCTCACATAAAATAATGCCATCATGTTGAATTTTATCATTGTCGACAAGAATCTGCACTAAGTCATAATATTCTTTGAGATGATATGGTGGATCTAAAAATACTAATTTAAACGTAATATCACGTTTTAATAACGCTTTCACAGCACGCTTCGCATCGATACGAAAAAGCTCAGAGCAATCCTCGTAACGACATTTTTTTATGTTTTCCTGTAGTACTTGGAACGCCTTTGCATCCTTTTCAATGAAAACGGCGTGTTCAGCCCCTCTACTTAAAGATTCGATACCTAAGCCACCGCTCCCTGCAAATAAATCGAGCGCTATACCTCCATCAAAGAATGGACCAATAATATTAAATATGGATTCCTTTACTTTATCAGTTGTAGGTCTCGTCGTGTTCCCTGCAATTGCCTTTAAAGGCATCCCTTTACGTTCTCCTGCTACAACTCTCATAGGCAAATCACCGTACTTTCTTTTTCCATAAATCAATTTCGCCTTAGCGTAATTGTTGTTGCTGTCGCTTCGCTTTCGCACAGACAAAAAAACTGTTGTTGCTGTCGCTTCGCTTTCGCACAGACAAAAAACCTGTTGTTGCTGTCGCTTCGTTTTCGCACAGACAAAACCCTGTTGTTGCTGCAACAACAACCTGCTGATTGAAGATAAAAGCATTTTTGCAGCGAAAGACGAACCTCCGCTGCAAAAAAATTTATTCTTGTTCTTGTGTTAATAACTTAATATTGATACGACCATCACTTTTTTGTAATTCTACTAAAAATAATCGTTGTAGCCAAGCTTCTTCAACATAATAATTATTGGCAATTTTAATAAGCGGTTCTGAAATAGTCGAATATCTACGTTGATTAAATACATAAAATCCTGGTTCTTTAGGGAAACGGAAAGTACGATTATCACTATTGATATAATATCCATTTTCACCTTCACCAGCAGTATAACCTAAATAAGGTAACAATTTATCAGCATTATATAATACTTGCCCTTCATAAAGTATCACATGAACATCTTCTCTCAAAACATCATTCACGTAAATACTTCGGTCATCCTCAAATAATAGTGGATATGTGCCACTTTCTTGGGCAGCATTCAACTTAAAATAAGACGTTTTTGCATCTAATACCTCGGATAAAAGATCGTCCATTGAAGCAGGGGAAATCGGCTCTTCCCCAAGTTTATTCAAAGCTTCCTGCCATGCCGACTCTTGATTAGCCGTCATATATTCTTTTAACGTCTTCACGATTTTCTTTGCTTTATCTGAGCCAATCGTATCCTTCACTAAATAGGATGCCACCACTTCTGGCAACCATGCCGGTGAATCTTTAAACTTATATTGCGACTTTATTTGTGACAGTATAACTTCCTGTTCAACAGCTTGTTCAGTTAGCTCTGGTAAAAATAAAAGTCGGTCATCATGTTCTTTCACTGGATTCTTTTCTTGAATAATAGCAATATGTTGATCATTCAAAAACTTAAAATTCTCCAATGATTTCAAAAAATCCTTCGAAATAGCTCCTGGGGCATAAATAGACAACACAGGAGTTTGCTCTTGTACTTTTAAATTACCCGTCTGCCAATAAATATCACGAACTGTACCATAACCACTAAACATTGTATAGTTAACAAGTGATAGTTTTTGCTGACCTACTAAAGGCAAGCCTGTTATCCACTGACCAACAATTTTACTATCCGTTGAAATATGTACAACAGAATAAGATGATTCACCATTCGTTAATGTGGCGAAAACATTTTGGATGAGCATTTTATCTTTTAAGCCACCCTTAATCGGAATTATGTATGAAACAGATTGTGATTTAGTCTCCCCTTTTTCAAAATATGAGACTTCTTTTGATAAGCGATCACAGCTTTTTTCGTTATCGATAAAGCAACTAGGATTTATCGCATTTTCTGGCCACTCTATCTTCACTTTTTGGTTGGGTAAATTTTTAAAATGTTGACGAATATCCAAGCTATTTTCTCGATAGACAATTTCTATCTCTTGTGAATAACGGAATTCGCCATTGCCTGTCTCTAAGTCAGACGAATAAGCATGGTACTGAAAAAATAACGTTCCGGTAATGATTAGTGCTAGAATGGAAAAAAAACTCATTGCAAATTTCATGTGCTTGACCTCCCGCAGCATGATACTATGTGTATTGGAAAGGATGTGCAATTTTTATGCCACAACAATTTATAGAATTAGGTGAGGGCTATGGTGATGTTTATGAGCTACTTGAAATAGTGAAAACCAACCAAGATCGCTTCCACCAAGCCTTTATACTAACATCCACTAAAGAAGAAAAAAAGGTTGCCTCTTTAGCAGTCGCTTTAAAACCAGTCGGTGAAAGTAAATTCATGCCGATTTATATTTGTCGAGAAGGCATCCCTTATAATGAAGAGCAGCCTTCACAGCGACAAAAAATGTTTGAAGAAAGTATTAAACGACTAGATAGAAAAGCGGTTGTTGTAGAAATAAAGCACTCTTCTATATTTTCGGAATCAAAACTATTTTATCAATACCTGATTGGAATAATGAGACTTCATCACTACATCCCGGCGTTGACATAGTATTATAGACCTGCTTTATAGTCATATTCTTTCGCTTTATCTGGTTTTGCATTTTCATACTCAGTTTTAACAAATGGACGATAAGATTTTACAACGTCTTTCACGAATGGAAGGCGTTGTAGTTTTGTTGTCATTGATTCTATTTCCTCTCGCTCGCAATAAATCACCACATATTTTTGCCTCCGAGAAATATAAAGAACATGACCATATTTTCGAAGAGACTTCGCATGTTTTAATTGATGGACGTAAACGATTAGTCCTTGGCGTTCGTTCATAGTATTCCCCTCATTTCTTACATAAAAGAATACCATAGACCGGAAAATGATAGCAACAGAGTTTAGCTGACAGAACGCTCAATTTTCCGTTATAATGGTAAAGCATACAACGTTGACTTAGAGTTTTATATTCACTTATGCAAGTTATAGAGTACTAGTTTACGTAGAACTTTTGTTTGCTCACAATTATGCCTCGGCATAATCGTAGCTGACGCTTTGCTTTCGCTACAAAAACAATTGCTGAAAAAAGTTAAAAAGTGAAATTGCCAGTACTATTTATATTAATTTAATTGTTAAGGAGGACGAATATGGGTAAGAAAACAAAGATTGCGCTTGCAATCGCAGCGGCAAGTGCAGCGGCTTGGGCAGGTAGTAAAGCTATTTCTAAACCTCAACAACGAGAAGGTAAACAAGCATTACAATTTGATCACCCAATTATTCTCGCACATCGTGGCGGTGCTCATATAGCACCTGAGCATACAATGCCTGCTTTTGAAAAAGCCGCACAGTTAGGTGTTGACGGCTTTGAAATAGATATTCGCTTAACCAAAGATGAGGAAATTATCGTTTTCCACGATGATACTGTCGATCGTACGACAGATGGCTATGGACTTGTTGCAGACATGACTTTAGCGGAAATAAATGCACTAAACCACGGCTATCAATTTGAAGATTTAGATAGGGAATTTCCTTATCGAGATGAAAAAATAGACGTTGTCACATTACGTGAACTATTAGAAACTTATCCAAACTTGTTAGTAAATATTGATATTAAAGATGCACCAGATACGTATGAAGGAAGTTTAATGCCATCTAAACTATGGCGTTTAATTGAAGAGCTTGGTGCTGAGAATCGAGTAGTTGTCACAAGCTTTTACGGTGAACAGATCGATCGCTTTAATTTATATGCACAAAATCAAGTAGCGCTCGGTGCAGGTGAATCAGATGTTCGTAAAGCATTTGCTTCTTTCTCAAGCCAGTTTGGACACTTATATCATCCAAAGGTAGACGTATTCCAGATACCGCCTAAATCAGGAGTAATCACACTAGAATCTCCAAAGTTTATCCAGTTTCTGAACAATTTAAACATCCCTGTTCATTATTGGACTATCAATGACGTAGCAACAATGAATAAACTAATTCAAAACGGTGCAAAAGGTATTATTACAGATCGACCTGATATTGCTGCAGATTTACTACAAAAATAAGAATAATAAAATGGAGCCTAATCTCCATTTTATTATGGTTAACACATTGATTGGTGAGGGCCTTCTTTTAACAGCCCTTACCTTTTATTAATTTCTCTACCTATATAATTAGTGGGTACCGGGATAAATCTAACTCTCTTGCCCACACAGAAAGCTGCCTTTAAGTACATAAATTCACAATCTCCCCTTAATTTTAAATGTTTTTAAGAAGAATAAATAAGTTAAATATAAGTTATGTTCATTATATACAAGAATTCACTCTGGAAATTCTAGACGTAATGCTTCCAAAAATATCTCGGCTATCCCATCAGGGTTTCCATTTTTCGTTGTTTCTTCTGAAAACCAAGAATACTCCAAATCGTGAATAATTATGGGTATTTCTCTGTTAAAAGTATGTATAATAACTTTATTGTCGTGTAATCTTTTTGCTACATTAGAAACTACCTGTAAAAACTCATAATATCCGTTCGGTCCTTTTCCTATATAATTATAATCCTCATCATACATTAATGTTTCGTCCTCGTACCCAATATCTTTTATGCCATTTTCCTTAAACCATTGTAATAATATGTTTGTTGATTCTTCATCGCCAATAATTTCATTTTCATCTTGTCTCCAAAAGGCGTAATTCCATCTTTGCTCACTGAGCTGTGAACTATACTCACAATCTTCCTCGGTATTATAACTGATTACAAAATTAGGGATATTATCTGAAGCTTCATTTGTATATACAAAAAAAGATAATGCATATATTCCTTCCTCATTCCAATTTTCAATAATCGGTTTTATCTTTTTGTACAAATATTCCGTTAAGTTTAACATAGTAATCCTCCTACAAAAGTAGTTAATATATAATCGTTAGTTTATTAAATAATTGTTCATTTGTCTTATCTTTTTATTATTCTGCCACGAAGTTGAATAAAAAAAGAGCTGTCTGAACAGCTCAAAGTTCTGCTACTAAAGAACTCGTTAATTTAAGAAGAACAGCGAAGCTTATATTAAACAATCGCGACCTATTGTTGAAGATCACAAAATATAAAAAGTGCATACATACGTCGTAATGAAGTAAACTATATTATTAAAAGCACGAATGATTTTGTGCTTTATTTCTCTTCAACAAGGGTTGGATAATTACAGAATATAAGGTAGGAATTATTAAAAAAAGAAGGAGAGATACGATGTTCGATCAAGTTGCGTATTTTATTTTTCAAGCCCTGGTAATTCTAACGGTTTTGGTTGTTGTGGTTGGAATCCCTCTTGGGGATACATTGTTAAGGAAAAAATAGAGGCTGGGACAGAACTCGTTTATTTTGAAAAATAACAAAAAGAGATAATAATTTTTCGCTTCACCAAAGTGAATTCCCTATTTAAAATCAAAAAAATGTTAGACCGATTATATCTAGGTCTAACATTTCTTTTTGTCCCAGCCTCTTTTGATTTTACACCTCGCTTCGTTTCTATAATAGATTTAGGGATTGGTGTTAATAATTCCTACCCAAAATTAGAAAACCCCACTGTTCCAAAAGTTTTGCTTTATTGTAGATGATGTAATACGGCATCCGTTACATCACGTAATGTCGCTTTTCCTCCCAAATCACCTGTTTTAATACCTTCAGCTAATGTTGCTTCCATCGCATTTAGCACTTTGGCGCCAAGCTCATGATAACCTAAGAAATCAAGCATCATTTTGCCTGTCCAAATTTGTCCAAGTGGATTTGCTATCCCTTGTCCTGCAATGTCAGGAGCAGAGCCATGGACTGGTTCAAACATAGATGGATATTGTCGTTCTATATTTAAATTTGCAGCTGGAGCAATTCCGATACTCCCCATAATTGCACCACCTAAGTCGGTTAAAATATCTCCAAATAAATTGGATGCAACAATAACATCAAAGTTTTCTGGCTTCATTACTAAAAAGGCAGCTAAAGCATCAATATGATTAGATACTTGTCCTATATTCTCGTAATCTTTACCTACTTCTGCAAATACTTCATCCCAAAAAGGCATACTGTATGTAATTCCATTAGATTTTGTGGCACTTGTAACATGCTGGCGTCGAGTTTTTGCCATTTCAAATGCATATCGCATTGCACGTTCTGTTCCCTTCCTTGTGAAAATAGCATTTTGGATCGCAACCTCATCCTGTCCACTATGTATTCTGCCACCACTCTCAGCATACTCTCCCTCTGAGTTTTCACGTACAACAACAAAATCAAAGCCATTTGGATTACGTAAAGGTGAAGGCAAACCTTGAAGTAGCTTTGCTGGACGCACATTAATAGATTGCTTCATCTCACGGCGGATTTTAATAAGTAGCCCCCATAATGAAATGTAGTCTGGTACTAGATCTGGCATGCCTACAGCACCTAAAAAGATTTGATCGTAACCTTTCAAAATTTCAATACCATTATCAGGCATCATTTTACCTGTCTCTAAATAATAATCACAACCCCAAGGGAATGTTGTCCATTCAAATTGAAAGCTGCCATCTAATTGAGCGGCTTTATCAAGAACTTCTATCGCCGCTGGTACAACCTCTTTACCAATCCCATCTCCTGGTATAACGGCAATTCGATAAGTCTTCATCTGTTAATCCTCCTTTAATTTCCATAACGCCTATACAATTACTATACAATTTTTCTGCAGTAATTACACTCTGATGTTTATGGCTGTCGCTACTGTAGCATAGTATAAAAAAGACTGTATAGAAACTCACCCGAGTTTACATACAGTCTAAAAAAAGTATTACCTTGTTTATGCAGAGCAAGAGCATGAACCGCCTGAGCCACATCCTCCACCACATGAAGAACCTGATGCAAAGAACGGATTACTTACAGGAACTTTTACCGCTTCTGAAACAGTTTTCCCTATAAGTAAGCTTATTTGATCAAGTAAATCTTGAAAATCGTTCTCAGCAATTCTTAAAGCTGAAACCTTTTCATTTAAATCGAGTGCGCGCTTTTGCTGACGAATCGATTTCATAATTGTATGATAGTCCGGATGATATTTTCCGAAACGTTGTACATCTTCATACTGCTCTTTCATGCGATTAAATGCATAAATAGCTTCGACTATTTGGACATCGCTATACACAGCATCATATGCTTGCTGCAGCATTTTCGCAGGCTCAGAGGAAAGAATCATCTCACAAAGCGCATCGGCCTCATCCAAAATGATTGCCCAGTCAGAGGTCATCATCATTTTTAATTCCCCCAATCTCTTTCCCATCATAACAGATTTTATGGTAATTTTACATTATTGATATTTTTAAAAGAAGGAGTTTTTAAATTGGTACCATCGTCTAAAAAAGAAATAGAACAATTACTTGCAGAGATTTTACAACATAGTACAGCTGAAGATGAGGAAGTTTTACTACATTTATTGTCTGGCCTTCACGATAAACAACAAGGTATTCATCGACGTTATATTAATGCTGCTTTACACATGGTTGGCAAATTTGAGCCTGAAGTTAGCGAAGTTCGCATTCCCATTACACCTGTTATCCATAATACCATTAAGGTACCACACGGCGGGATTATTGCAACAATTGCAGATGCAGCAATGGGAGGACTTGCTTCACGTTCAGTACCAGAAGGCTTTAATGTTGTCACAACCAATATGAATATCTCTTATATTGCTACAACCACTAATAAAGAACTAATCGCTCGTGGACGTTTCGTACATAAAGGGCGTCAGACACTTGTGATGGAATGTGATATCGAGGATGAGACAGGACGAAAACTTGCTATTGCGACTGGTTCTTTCTTTGTCATTCAACGCCGTCCTTAGACATAAGATTTAAAAAGTAATCTCGAATACATTGTTGATCGGAAAAAGGGAATTTTTGATTTTTTATTTGTTGGGTCTGTTCATGCCCTTTTCCGGCAACAAGTACAATATCACCTTTTTCTGCCTTTGCTATTGCTTGATGAATAGCAACTTTCCGATCTAGATAGATTTCATAATATTGCTGCTCAGTAAAACCAGCAATAATACTTTCATTAATTAAAATTGGGTCTTCATCGCGTGGATTATCAGTTGTTAAAAAAATGACATCCGCATACTTACTAGCTACTGCTCCCATCGCAAAACGTTTCGCCTTATCTCGATTTCCCCCACAGCTAAATACAAGGTAAAGGGTTTTCGAGCGATCAAAAGTTTGCAGAACAGCCTGTAATGCCTCTGCAGTATGTGCATAATCTACATACACATCAATCCCAAATGGATTGTCTATTTTCTCAAGTCTTCCTTCTGGTAGCCTTAACAACCACATATGCTCTGCTATCTCTTCAATTGAGAAGCCTAGGCGCCATAAAGTCATTAACGCAGCTACAGCATTTTGCACATGATATTTACCGACAAAAGGGATTTCTACAATATGCTCAGTCGATGATGTTTGTAAACAAAGTACCGTTTTTCCAAATGATTCACTGACAATTTGGATATGTAAATCATTATGATTATCAAAGCCAAATGAGCAGGATTTTTTCTTATCATAAATACCGACGGAACGGCAAAAATTATCATCTCCATTTAGCACTAGCTTTTTTGATAAATCTGCCAACCTTTTTTTCGCACGCTTATATGCCTCAAGTCCTCCGTGATCTTCTAAATGGTCCTCCGATAAATTTAAAAAAACACCACAATCGATATCACAATGATCAAGTCTATTTTGCTGTAATCCCATTGATGAAGCTTCTAAAACAACATGTGTAACACCATTTCGTACACATTGCTTTAAAATCGGATGCAACTCTTTTGCCTGTAATGTAGTTAATTGCTCATACACAGTTTGTTGTTTCTGTTCATTGATGAAAAATCCTACAGTTCCAATAACTGCAACGTTTTTATGTAGGGCTCTTAATAATTGGCTCACAAAATGACTCACTGTTGTTTTACCATTTGTACCTGTAATCGCAATGACTGTTAATGCTTCTGCGGGAAAGGCTGAAAGCTTTGCACTTGCATACGATAAAAATAAGGATGTATTTGGAACCCAAACAAAAGGAATATTTTGATCGGTAATAGGCATTGAAATACTTTCCTCTGATACTATCGCGGCAGCACCCCGAGCTAATGCTTCTTTTACAAAACGACTTCCCGATGTTTTCTTACCTTTACGTACAATAAAAATGTCCCCAGGTTTTACTGCCTGAGCATAATCCTCGACTCCTGTAATAGTTGTGCGAATTGATCCCCCAGTTACGCTACATGGCCAATCTTTTAATAGCTCCGCTAATTGCAAGCTTCATTCCCCCTTTCGGTTCTCTATCATATGACGGCGTATGTAACGATGTGACGAAAAATGTAGGCGATTATTGTGCTTAATCTCACCTATAGAGGTGGGAGTCTTATGTACCTTTTCTACGCTTTTCGGTACAAAAGACATTTGTAGCTGGCGCTTCGTTTTCGCTATACAATACAATTGCTGAAAGAAGTTAAAAATGAAAAAGACTGAAAATAAACTTGATTTCGCCAAGTTTATCTTCAGTCTCAAATTTCTATTTATGGTGATGATTCATCAATATTTTCTACTGGTTCCTCAGAGTCTTTATTCTCACTATCCAGCCCCTGAGAAGAAGATTCTAAAAATATTTGCGTATAATAGTTTAAAAATACTCCAGATCCCACTGTCGTATATTTATCATTTAAAATGACATTTCGATGCTCAGGTGAATTAAGCCAGCCATGCATTGCTTCAATCGCATCAAAATAATCAGTCGCAAGATTTTCATTCGCCTCACTATATTCGATTCCCTGTGTTCCTAATCTCTTTTTTAAATCTCCATTTGTTGGTGATTCATGAGCAAGGAAATTGTGAACCTTCATATCTTCACTATGCATTTTTGCAACTTCTTCTAATGAATCATCAATATTTAATGGTGTTAAATCATGTTGAACTCTTGTTACATTTATTAAATCGTCAAGCTGTGCAGCACTTGCTACATTAATTTCCTGCTGTAAAAAGGAAGATGGTGGTGTTGGTATAACTAGCTCACCTTGATAAGTCATTTCATACGGTTGATGAAGAACAAGGGTTTTACTATTAGTAAAGCGTATTCCTTGTAGCTTACCCGTTTCTCTATCTATATAAAGTTGTGCAAAAAGCCCATCGAATTTCACAAGCAGTCGTGTCTGCATATCTTCTTCACTCATCGAGAAAACGAAAATATTTTTACCGACATTCGCAGTTACTTCATAATCAATAATTGTCATTCGGTATATATCATCGCGCTTCTGACCAACCTTAAAAGGAGTAGCATCCAAACCTTCACCAGCAATGTAAACTTGTGTCACAATATTATTGTCAACGCCTACCATAAAAAATGTAGAGGAACTGGAGTTATAGACCCACCAATCATATCCAAAGGAGGATGGTTCCTTTCGTGCTGGTTCACCATATTTCTCCAAAACTACCTTAGCTTCTTGACCGATTAATGTCGACATCCCGCTTTTCGGACGTGTCGTTGCTCCCATTTCAGGCTGTTTTAATTCAGTTTTGGGAATAATATTTGAATTGGCATTTGGGCCTTTTAATGGCTCATTTTCACGTGGTGGTGTATTAAAAAACATAAAGCCAATCAATGCAATTGCAGCACATGCCATAAAAATGCGAAATAAAGCTTTCATACATGACTCCTTCTTATCACATTATTCTATTTACTATATCAATTGTAATTGGGTTGACACAATGTTGTCATTGCAACAATGTCGAATATGCTCTATTATAAAAATGAGCGTATACTTTGTACGAGAACCTAAAGGAGGATTATAGATGTATTTCGAAAATACTAACCTTGAAAATTTAACAGCTGATCAAGAACTTATTGTAAGCGTCATGAAAAAAAACGGTTTAGAATGTGATGGCGGCTGGGATTACGAACGTATGACATTTGATAAGCGTTTCGATACTCGCGAAGGTCGTTATTATCTACGTGTATTCTCATATGCTAAATCTGGTGATGTTGGTGCACACGATGCAATTCTAACATTAATGAAACCAGCACTTGGTAAGTACTACTATCCACACGGTGTTGAGTATGGTGATGATGAAGTTTATCCAGCTCATCTTGTAAAAAAATGTGAAGAAATCTTAAAAAAGGTTAAACTAGACCTAGAAGCTTTTGAAATTCATGCATAATTTTAGATAGTTATTTTCACTTTGCATACATGTCGATTAAACATCGAAATTATTTTATTTTTTATTAGGGTTAACAGTAAATCGGCAACAGTAGCATGCAGTGCAATAGCTAAATCTGAAAAGACTGGTGGTCCAGTCTTTTTTATTTTGAGTAAAAATTTTATTTCTCCTCATACTAACTATATCTTTTACATGATGTAGGTGAGATAAATGTTACAATTTTTAAAACACCCCTTTTTTCGCCATCCGATCATCGTTATAGCTATCGGAATTGCAATTCTCTGGTTTATATCCCTGTCATTACCCATACTGCTTGCCTACGTAACTGCATTATTATTGGAACCTGTCATCATACGAATTAGTAAACGGTTCCGAAAAAAACGCAAAATAGTCGCATCTATTTTTTTCTTGTTCTTTTCAAGCATGACATTACTATTATGTATTCTCATTATATTTATAAGTTGGAAACAATTTTCAACATTTATCATTCATATTCCAGAGTACCTCAATCAGTTATCAGCAATATGGATTCAAACACAATCCAAGCTTTCCAACTATACTTATCACTTGCCCTTAGATCTTGTTATACAGATTCAACTTATGATAGCACGGGCTCTATCTTCAATCGAGAAATATGCTCTTTCTTTAACAAATGTAAATGTTTGGTCATCTTCAATTACGTATATAACTTCTCGTTTGTTCGATATTTTTGTTTATTGGATTGTACTATATATGTTTCTTTTAGAACTACCGAATATTAACCGTAAAATGTTAGCACCTATTTCGTTTCACTATCATCAAAAAATACTATTTATTGGACAGCGTGTAAAACTGGCTTTATTTGGTTTTGTAAAAGCACAATTTTTAGTTGGTATTTGCATTTTTGCTATAGCTTTTGGAACCTTTTATTTTCTTAAAACACCATTCCCATTTATTTTAGCACTCTTACTAGTCATTTTAGATTTCGTACCTTTTTTAGATTCATTTATTTTACTTATTCCTTGGGCAATATACAAAGCCTTTACAGGCGAATATATCTATGCTTTTATATTAGTCATACTTACGATCGCACAATTTTTAGTTCGACGAATGATTGAGCCTAGAGTTATTGGAAATAAAGTTGGACTCTCCTCACTAACAACCTTTATTGCCATGTTTATCGGTTTTAAAATGTTTGGATTTTTCGGTATTTTAATTGGTCCTTTACTCGTTGTTGTCATCGTTTCCCTATTTAATCAAACATCCATAAAAAATCTCCCACCTTCTCAAAAATAAGGAGGGAGATTTTTTTTATCAATTATGCCTCAGCATAATTGCGTCCTGAATTGGCTTTGTGTTTAAGCCGGTAGATGTTCTTTGTGCGAAAGCGTAGTACTAAATGTTTAAACACCTGCCGAAAGAGGTTAAATGCCTAATATAGCTTTAAAGACAGATGTTGTTTCACCTGGTTCAAACATTACGTATAGTAAAATGTATACTAAAACTCCGGTAATAGCTACGAAGAACCAAATAATACTTGTAATCGGTCCAATACGACGGTGAAGCTTGAGATTAGTTTTCAAACCAGAAATAATACTAACAATTCCAAATACTGCTCCAGTTGTTGCGAGAGTAATGTGGAAAATTAAGAAGAAAGTATAATATGGCTTTAAATCTTCTCCGCCACCAAAAGCCGTGTTACCAATAAAGACTGTACGTGTAGCATATATAATAAAGAAGATAAGTGCTGCAACTCCTGCTGCAAGCATTACTTTTTTATGTGCCTCTACTTTTCCTTTTATAATTAAGCCCCAACCAATAGCTACAAGTACAGCACTAATAACGATGAATGACGTACTTATAGTAGGCAAAATTTGCAATTCCATTTACAAAACCCCTTATACAAATTTAAGTTTCTTTTTTACAACTGATGTTGTTGTTGTTGACTTTCCCATTTCTTTTGATGTTCTTTTAATGCATCAGCAGTAATTTTATCAGGATCCTTTTGTTCTGAACGATACCATTTAATAAAGATTGATCCGAGTAATACCCCAAAAATAAGCTCTTGTAAAATCTTCATTAAAACACCGCCTAGTTGCTGATCGGCAACAGCTGACATATTTGTAAAGAGCTCTGGTCCTGAAAGAGATAAACTAGATAATGTGGAAACTGGTACGCAAAGTTCCATTGCCTTTAGCCATGCATCACCATTTGTATATGTTTCATACATAGCGTTTGGTGCAAAAATTATTAACGCACACGCAGGTGTAATTAATACCGCATTCGCAATGATATAGCCTAATTTATACAAAGGTTTCATTTGCGGACGATTAGGCATCTTTTGAATCAAAGGCCAGTACATTAAAACTGCAGAAACAAATAATACAAACGTATATGTACCATGTAAAGTTTCGGTTAATTTAATGTAGTCTAATACTGCAGGTAAGTGGTAAAAAGAAAATAAACCAATAAACACAAATACCGCAACGACAGGGAGTGTAAATACTTTAAATAAAGATTTAACAACCGGTGCTTCAATCGCTACTTTCCATACCCACCAAGGAATTCCCTTAATTATGAAAATCGGTACAAGTAACAATAAAATAGCCATTTGCACCATATGCATCGTAAACATAATATGCGCCATTAAATCTATCGGTGATCCTTTAATAATATAAATCGTTACCATTGCCAGTACAAAATAAATAGCCTCTTCCTTTTTCAAAGGCTCACTTACTTTAAAATCCTTGCGCCACTTTGTTGTGACTAGAAAATAGATGACTGTTATGAAAACAAGAACCCCTATTAAGTATGGGCTCCATAAAGCTTGGAAACCAAATATACTAAGTGGCATACAGAACGCACTCCTTTAACTTCAGTACCCCTATTATAGAACGCTTACACTTATTCTGCAATGAACGAAAGGTGAACAAATTACTATCTACAGTTTACCTCTCTTACAGGATTATCATATTTATAGAAAAAATATTCAGAGTATAAAAACCCAACATGAATTATATTATTTTTTGCTAGCTCATCATCATAACGTGGGGTGATTTCCGTTCCGGCTGGGTGCTTTCCTGGGGGCGTCCGATGAGCCGCTTCACTCGCGCTGCTCGCTCCAGGGTCTCGGGCCAACACGATGTTGGTCACGAAGGCGTTATCACAGGACGTGATGGTTTTAGCCTTCGCTCCTCTATTGCTAATCCCCGAGGAGTCGCCCAGTCTCCACTCCAATCAACTGATTCACATAGCATGTATTCTCTTAATTTAAATGAAAACGTATCTTTAGCAAAAGGGTTTGTCTGTGTAAAACCAACAGAAATGTACAATTACGTCACTGTTACAAGTCTATTCTATTCATTATGGTGTGTTATCCATAGCGTCCACTATTGAAATGAATAAAATTTATAAAAATTCTACGCTATTGCTGATTGGAGTGGAAGGCTACTCGACTCCCGTGGGAAAGCGAGACAGGCGAGACCCTGCACGGAGCGGATGTTTTCTGTGCGAAAGCGTAGTGCTAACGTAGCGGCAGCAAATGTTTTATCTGTGCGAAAGCGTAGCGACAGCAACAACAACAGCGAAGGAAGCGGCTCGACGCTCGCCCACAGGAACGCGAGTAACCTGGAACGAAAATCATTCTCACATGAATTATATTAATTCATACCGGCTCATCACTATAACGTGAATAGAACCCAAAAAGAAAAGCACGTTCCTACCGAAGTAGAGAACGTGCTTTTTTGGTGATTACCACCAAATAATTGTTAAAAATGCTAAGAAGAATGTAAATGCGATTAAAATACCCATCCACATGAAGAAGCCAATTACACCACCGAAGTGTGTTTTTTTGTCTTCTAAGTGCATGAAAGCGTAAAGTTGAAGAACAACTTGAACACCAGCAAGCAATAAAATAAGCGGTAATATTAAGTATTTAGAAAAATCAGCTGCAACTACTGCGAATGCGATAAACGTAAAGAAAATCATAATCGCAAAGTTGATAACTTGTTTACGCATATGAACGGCATTATGATGACGATCATACTCGTATTGTGCCTGAGACTTAGCAACTATAGGTGTATCGTGTGAAGACATATTATCCGATCACTCCCATCAAGTATACTACCGTAAAGATGAATACCCAAACTACGTCGATAAAGTGCCAGTATAAAGCAGCCACGAAGAATTTAGGTGCATTGTATAAGTTAAGACCACGCTTAGCATTACGAAGCATTAACGTAGCAAACCACACAAGACCTAATGTTACGTGGAAACCATGTGTACCAACTAATGAATAAAACGCAGTTGAGAATGCAGATTGGTCAAATGTAAAACCAAGACCTACATAATGATTGAATTCATAGATTTCAAGACCTAAGAATCCAAGACCTAAAAGTAATGTTATACCAAACCAAGTTTGCATAGCTTTAAAGTTAAAGTTACGCATATGGTAAATGGCATAAACAGATGTTAGTGAAGATGTTAATAATAACATCGTCATAGCAAAAGCTAAAGGTAATTCAAATAAATCTTGTGTTGTGAACTCCATGCCAGCAGGCCCTTTGTTCTTAAGTGCTAGGTAAGTAGCGAATAAACTTGCGAAAAGTACAACTTCACAGGCAAGGAAAATCCAGAAACCAACAACTTTATTTTTCCCTTCCATCGTCGCTTGTTCAGGATGATCTGGCCAAGTATGAGGAGTAAATTTAGTATTGAAATCCATTATTTATTTCCTCCTTTGCCGTAAAGATGTTCTTCAATTTCAAGAATTTCTTCTTTGTGTAAGTGGAAACCGTGATCGTCCTTAACAGAACGGAAAATCATAGCACCAAATGTAATTGCAAGACCACCAATTAAAATATAAATTGACCATGGTTTATCTGCATCTTGATTATAAAGAGCACCGAATGCTGCGATAAACAAGCCCATAGAAATAACAAATGGGATAGCTGAGTTGTTTGGCATATGAATATCACCGATTGGCTCAGCAAATGTAACTTCTTTATTACCTTCTTGCTTTTCGATCCACCATGGATCTAAACCACGAACAAGTGGTGTTTGACGGAAGTTATAGAATGGGATTGGTTGTGGAATTGACCATTCTAATGTACGTCCATCGCCCCATGGATCGCGACCTGCTGGTTTGCCTTTGATTGACATTAAGCAGTTGATTACCATTAAGATAACCCCTACACCCATCATTAATGCACCGATTGTAGAGATATAGTTGAACGAATCCCAACCTTGACCTTCCCTGTATGTGAATACGCGACGTGGCATACCCATTAAACCTAAGAAGTGTTGAACGAAGAACGTTAAATGGAATCCAATAAAGAATACCCAGAAAGTAATTTTACCAAGTGTCTCGTTTAACATACGGTTGAAGAAAATTGGCCAGTAGAAGTGCGCTGAACCAAATAACGCTGTTACGATACCACCAACGATTACGTAGTGGAAGTGAGCAACGATAAAGTAAGAATCGTGTAATTGGTAGTCAAGAGGTGCAGATGCTTGCATTACCCCTGTAACACCACCCGCAACGAATGATGGGATGAAACCAAGTGCATAAAGCATTGGTGTTGTAACTTTAATAGATCCGCCCCAAATAGTTAAGATCCAGTTGAATACTTTCATACCTGTTGGAACGGCAATTGCCATTGTTGCAACAGCAAAGATTGCGTTGGCTGTTGGCCCAAGACCAACTGTAAACATGTGGTGAGCCCAAACCATGAACCCTAAGAAACCGATTAAAATTGTTGCGAATACCATTGAAGAGTATCCAAATAAACGTTTACGAGAGAACGCTGGGATAATTTCAGAGAATAAACCAAACGCTGGTAATACTAAGATATAAACCTCTGGGTGTCCGAAGATCCAGAATAAGTGTTCCCAAATAATTGTATTACCACCCATTAAATGGTCAAAGAAGTTACCACCGAACATACGGTCAAATAACATCATTAATAAACCAATTGTTAATGGAGGGAATGCGAATAGAATTAATGCACTTGATACTAGCGCTGTCCAAGTGAATAATGGCATACGCATGAATGTCATACCTGGAGCACGCATCGTAATAATCGTAACGATAAAGTTAAGACCTGATATTAATGTACCCGCCCCTGATATTTGTAAACCGAGAACATAGAAGTCAATACCATGTCCAGGAGAATATAAAGATAATGATGCATAAGACGTCCAGCCCGCATCAGGCGCGCCACCCATAAAGAATGATAGGTGAAGGAATAGTGCACCTAGGAAGAATAACCAGAACCCTAAAGAGTTAAGGAACGGGAATGCTACGTCACGCGCACCAATTTGTAATGGTACAAGCATGTTCATAAATGCAAATAGTAATGGAGTCGCAGCTAGGAATAACATTGTTGTTCCGTGCATTGTTAATAATTGATTGAAAAAACCAGCTGAGACGAAATCGTTATTTGGTTTCATTAATTGAATACGCATTAATAACGCTTCAAAACCAGCGATAGCGAAGAACAATGTACCGGCTAATAAATACATTACTGCTAACTTTTTATGGTCAACAGTTGTAATGTATTCCCAGACAGTTGCTCCAAAGCCCTTTTTCTGTGTGTATGAGCTCACAACTTTTACCTCCCTCAAAGTTTGTTACATAAAAGTTAAAATTATTTCTCAACAGATAAGCCCATGATATAAGTTGCTAGAGCTTGAATTTCTTCGTCAGTTAAATCGCCATAAACTGGCGCAGTACCTTCTGGATTCATCATTAAGTTACCTGGCTTGAATTGCTCAGGATTCTTAATCCAAGCTTTTAAGTTTTCTTCATCATGATCTAAGAAACCAGCGACACGGTTACGGTCACCAAATGTAGCTAAGTTAGGACCCGCTGAACCTGAACCGCCTGTACCAGATACAGCATGACAACCCATACAGCTATTAGCGAATGTAGCTTCCCCAAGATCAGCTGAAGTTTTGTCAGCTATTTTTTTATCTGTTGTTTTCATTGAAGCTACCCATGCATCGAATGCATCCGGACTTAATGCTTTAACTTTGAAGTCCATTAGAGCATGTGAAGGACCACATAACTCAGCACATTTACCATAGAATACACCATCTTTAAGGTCTTTGGATTCTTTATCGAATTCTAGATAGAACTTGTTTAAGTTATCAACGTTCGTATCCATTTTACCGCCTATAGCAGGAATCCAGAATGAGTGCTTAACATCGGCAGCTTTTAAGTTAAAGTAAACTTTTTGACCTGTTGGTACAACTAATTCTTGTGCAGTTACAATACCTTGGTTAGGGTATTCAAACTCCCACCAATATAATTTAGCAGTTACATTTACTGTAAGTGCTGTTTTGTCACCGTTTTCATCTACTTCGTCCATCGCAGCAACATCTGCAAATTTGTAAGTAGCCGTAACAACTGGTACAGCTAAGATTAATAATAAAATAATTGGAATAACTGTCCAAATTATTTCAAGAGTGTGACTTCCTTCTACTTGCTTAGGAATAACGTTTTCGCCAACTTTTGAACGGCGGAATTTTAAGAATGCAAGTAAATAGATAACGGATACTACTACTACAACTAACGTCATAATTCCAGTAGCTAGCATTAATAGATTGAATTGTTCTTTACCTACTTGACCAGATGGTTTCAGTGCAGAAATATAATCTTCACCACAGCCAGAAAGGAAAACCATCATCACTGCTAGTAGTGAAAAAAGACGCCATTTTTTAAGCCCTTTCATCATAGCTTAATTAAACCCCTCTTTCTTTGTTGTATTTTTCATGTGTACCTAGGAAATAAGTTCTGTCTATATGAATTCTTTAGGAAAAGAAAGAATTCCTAAATTTAGCTAAACAACGCAAAAATTATGATGGATACAAATAGTATGGTCATATGATTCAAAGAATAGATAAACATTTTATTTGCCCATTTCATATCATCTTTTGTGGTAAAGCCTTTACAAGCTAGAATCAACCAGCCCAAGTTCAATGCAGTGGCAAGAATTAAGAAGCCAACCCCAAGCTCTGGTAAAAGGAATGGTAATGGTAATAATAAAAGAATCCAGAAAAACATTGAGTACTTTGTACGTTTAAATCCTTTTACTACAGGTAGCATTGGTATATTAGCTGCACGATATTCCTCAGTACGTTTCATAGCAAGTGCATAAAAATGCGGTGGTTGCCATGCAAACATAATAAGAAATAGGGCAAGTGCTCCAGGACCTAATGCAGGTTCAACTGCTGCAAACCCAATAACTGGTGGGATCGCCCCTGAAATACTTCCTACAACCGTGTTACTAACATGCTTCCTCTTTGACCACATTGAGTACAGAACGACATAAGCAAATATCCCTACTAGTCCCCACATGCCGGCAGCAAACGATGCCGCAAATAACAAAATTTCACCTACAATTAAAAATGAGAGGGCAATAGTCAATACAAAATTCGGCTTAAATCTACCCGTTACTGTCGGTCTACCCTTTGTTCTTTTCATGATTGGATCAATATCCTGATCAATAAAGTTATTCATTGCGCCTGAGCCACCTATAATTAATGCCGCACCCAGCATGGTGAACAATATGACATCAAGCTCTTGCAAGAAGTGTCTACTAGAAAATTGAAATGCCAGCCACATCCCTGTAAACGTTGTGACAAGATTCGAGTTAACGATTCCAATTTTTATTAGTGCTAAGAAATCTTTTACAACAGATGTAGATGCTGGTCCATTATTTCTAGTAGCCGTCAGTGCACGACCGTTTGACATGATACCTTCTCCTTTCATTTTTGTAAGCATATTCCGCTACCAATTACTATAGCGAAATTTGCGATTGATTTCTAGACATTAAGTGAAATTTAGATGAAGTTGTAAAAATTAGCTTTGTCTAGAAATATATTAAAAACAACATATCTATAGTAAATCATTTTCTAAAATGAATTGTGAAGGTTAGAGTACGAAATTATGAACAATTTGTGAAATGGAATCGACATCTAATACTCCCTACTCATTACAAGTTGTATTTTAATTGTATTTTCGATATTATCTAGTAGCAGAAACATTACTTTCATGTAATGTCCATAGATAAAGTAGGTGACTCATTTTATGCAACACAACAGGTATATGAAATGGTTTGCTGTTGCCGCTACAGTTGGAATGCTCCTTGTTTTACTAGGTGGGGCACTAGTTACCAAAACAGATAGTGGCTTAGGCTGTGGTCGAAACTGGCCTGATTGCAATGGTTCTCTTATTCCAAAAGAAATTACATCAGCAGTCTTAATTGAATTTTCACATCGTCTTGTAACTGGGGTCGTATCTATTTCAATTCTTGCGTTAACAGTTTGGACATGGCGTAAACTCGGTCATATTCGCGAAGTAAAATTATTAGGTTTCTTAGCGATGTTTTTCTTAATCGCACAAGCTCTTATCGGAGCAGCTCAAGTGTTGTGGGGACAAGGTGATTTCATATTAGCGCTCCACTTTGGGATTTCTCTTATTTCCTTTGCTGCTGTACTCCTTCTTTCTATGATTGTATTTGAAGTCGATCGGAAATTTGATGCCGATAACGTTTTTATTGGAAAAAAATTGCGTTGGCATACGATTGCTGTCACAATTTATTCTTATTTAGTCGTTTATACAGGGGCGCTTGTTCGCCATACAGATTCTAGCTTAATATGTCCTGACTGGCCATTTTGCTATAACGACACACCATTCGCAGCTTTTAATAATATGTATGAATGGGTGCAAATGGGACATCGTCTAGCTGTTCTTATCTTTTTCATTTGGATTGCATACATAACGTGGCACGTTGTAAAAGAATATAAACATCAACGTGTTATTTACTACGGCTGGATTATTGCCTTTACGATAGTAATTTTACAAGTAATTGCTGGTATGCTAGTAGTTCTAACTAAATTGAATTTAACAGTCGCATTACTTCATTCATTATTTATTTCAATTCTATTTGGTCTACTTTGCTATATGGTAATGCTAGTTGCACGTAGCAATTATAATGAAAAAAACAAATAATAGTAGAAAAAGATTCGCCATATTTTCGATGGCGAATCTTTTTCTTTTCAAACGCTTCTGCCTCAATAATATGTCAAAAAATCGACAAGTTTATTATTAAACAATAGTAATATTTATAGGTACATCATCAAAAGTTGGGAATGGCATTTATTAAAACGTGTCATATGAAAATGTTAGTTGCGACAAAATAAAGTTTTGTGTGTGAATCTTTTTTGCTCTCTGGAAGGTGGATGTCGATAAAATTTAAAAGTTGGGTGATAAAACGTGAAAGTTAGTAGATAAAACGTAAAAGTTAGTAGATAAAATTCAAAAGTTGGTCGATAATTCCTGAAAGTGTTCCGATAAAACCAACATCCTGTTGCTGTCGCTTCGCTTTCGCACAGAAAACATTTGTTGCTGTCGCTTCGCTTTCGCACAGAAAACATTTGTTGCTGTCGCTTCGCTTTCGCACAGACTTGTTGCCCCGACGCCCCCGGGAAAGCAATCCTACATTATGCTGATGAATCAATATAGCAAAGAAAAAGGTTATTAGTATGCTATAAAAGCCATCTAATAACCTTCTTTTTTATCAATTATTCAATTTCAATTAACAAATCACCTGTTGAAATGGCGTCGCCCGCACTTGCGTAAACTTCTTTCACGATGCCATCTTTCGGTGCTTGGACGGTCGTTTCCATTTTCATTGCTTCAGTAATCAATAAGTGATCCCCACGTTTTACATGGCTTCCTTTTGATACGACTACCTTTAAGACCGTACCTGGCATCGTTGCACCAATTTGATTTGGATTGCTTGGATCAGCTTTCAATGCCAAGCTACCATCTACTTCGACAGTCATATCTTGAATGACTAGTTCACGGGATTGACCGTTTAGCTCAAAGTAAATAACACGCGTACCATCGTGCTGTGGTTCACCAATGGAAACAAGTTTTATAATCAGTGTTTTTCCTTTTTCGATCTCGACTTCGATTTCTTCGCCTAGTTTTAACCCATATAGGAATGTTGGCGTATCTAATACCGAAATATTACCGAAGGAGTTCACTGTTTTGGCATACTCTTCAAACACTTTTGGATACAAAGCAAACGCTAGCACATCCTGTTTCGTCACGGCACGATTTAATTTTTCCTCGAGTACCGCCTCTAGTTGCTCAAAATTCACAGGCCCTAATAGCTCGCCAGGACGTACAGTAATTGCTTCACGATCCTTTAACACAACCTTTTGCAGTGCCTCTGGGAAGCCGCCATGCGGTTGTCCTAAATACCCCTGGAAGAACTCAATCACAGAATCTGGGAAGTCGATAGTTTGCCCTCTTGTCAGTACAGAATTTTCATCTAAATCATTTTGTACCATAAATAACGCCATATCACCGACAACTTTCGATGATGGGGTTACTTTGACAATATCGCCAAATAGAAGGTTTACACGGGAATACATGTGCTTCACTTCTTCCCATCTGTCCCCAAGGCCCACTGCTTTGGCCTGCTGCTGCAAGTTACTGTATTGGCCTCCTGGCATTTCGTGGACATAAATTTCTGAATGCGGGCTAATCATGCCGCTTTCAAAATCCTTATAATATTTACGCACATCTTCCCAGTAGTACGATAACTTTTCAAGCGCATCAATATCGGCACGAACCCCACGCTTACTGCCCTTCATTGCATAGTACAAGGAATTTGCACTTGGCTGGGACGTTAAACCTGCCATCGAACCGAGCGCCGTATCAATGATGTCCACTCCCGCCTCGATCGCTTTGGCATATAAATAAATACCATTGCCACTTGTATCATGCGTATGCAGATGGATTGGTAGGCTTGTCGTCTCTTTCAACTCGGAAATTAAACGATATGCTGCTTCTGGTTTCAATAATCCAGCCATATCTTTTATCGCTAAAATATGGGCACCTGCTGCTTCCAGCTCTTTTGCCATTTCCTTGTAGTATTGAACTGAATATTTCGCTCTTGTTTCATCAAAAATATCTCCTGTGTAACAGATCGCAGCTTCAGCAATTTTACCTGATTGACGTGCAGCATCAATGGCTACTTCCATTCCTTTAATCCAGTTCAAGCTATCGAAAATACGGAAAACATCAATGCCTGATGCCGCTGATTCAGCGATAAATTCACGAATTAAATTGTCTGGATAGTTTGTGTAACCAACTGCATTCGCACCACGTAATAACATTTGGAATAGCACATTCGGTACTTGTTCGCGCAACTTGGCAAGGCGCTCCCATGGGTCTTCTTTTAAGAAACGGTAAGCCACATCAAACGTCGCGCCTCCCCACATTTCGAGTGAGAAGAAATCATGCATCATACGCGCTGTTGCATCTGCAATTTCGAACATATCCTGTGAACGTACACGTGTCGCAAGAAGTGATTGGTGCGCATCTCGGAAAGTTGTATCCGTTAATAGCACGTCCTCTTGCTCTAGAATCCATTTCACAAGCCCGTCTGCTCCTTGGGCATCTAAAATTTGCTTCGTCCCCGCTGGAGGAACGATTAGTTTATCGACTCTCGGAATGCTCGGCTGTATAAAAATTGGTTTCGCTTTCTGCTCTACTCCAGGGAAGCCATTTAGCGTCACATTACCAATATAGCTTAAGAGCTTTGTCCCACGGTCCTTGCGCTCAGGGAAAATGAATAGCTCAGGTGTTGTATCGATAAAGCTTGTATCAAATGCACCTGTTAAAAATTTCTCGTGCGTCACGACATTATTTAAGAATGGGATATTCGTTTTCACCCCACGAATACGGAACTCTTTTAAATTTCGATCCATTTTTGCTGCAGCTTCTTTAAACGTCATCCCTGTCGTTGAAATTTTCACCAGCAATGAATCATAGAACGGTGTTACTACAGCCCCTTGGAAGCCATTTCCGGCATCTAATCGAACGCCGAAGCCACCGCTTGAACGATACACCATAAGCTTCCCTGTATCTGGCATAAAGTCATTAGCAGGGTCTTCCGTTGTAACACGTGCTTGAATAGCATAGCCAATCATTGGAACATCTGCCTGTTGTGGAATGTGGATTTCCTCACTATGCAGTCCGTAGCCTGCTGCTACTTTAATTTGGGCATGCACAATATCAACACCCGTAATCATTTCAGTAATCGTATGCTCTACTTGAATACGAGGGTTGACTTCGATGAAATAAAAATCCTCGCCTGCGACTAAAAACTCTACTGTCCCTGCATTTATGTATGAGACATTTTTCATTAATTGAACCGCTGCATCACAAATTCGGTTTCTTAAATCTTCCGAAATTGAATTAGATGGTGCAATTTCAACAACCTTTTGATGACGACGTTGAATCGAGCAATCACGTTCATATAAATGAATGATATTACCTTGTTGGTCGCCAATAATTTGGACTTCAATATGCTTTGGCTTAATAATAGCCTTTTCTACATATACCTCATCAGAGCCAAATGCTGCCTTCGCCTCTGATTTTGCACGTTCATAGGAGGAAGCTAGCTCCTCTTCTGTATGAACAAGACGCATTCCACGACCACCGCCGCCTAATGCTGCCTTAATCATAATTGGATAGTCATATGCGCTAGCAAAAGCCTTTACCTCTGCTAAATTATCTACTGGACCATCTGTTCCAGGAATAACAGGAATGCCTGCAGCAATTGCTTGTTCACGCGCCTTCACCTTATCTCCAAACATATTTAAATGCTGAGAAGTCGGCCCAATGAAGACAATCCCCTCTTCTTCACATCGACGTGCAAATTCTACGTTTTCCGATAAAAAACCATAACCCGGATGAATCGCATCAACATTAGCATCTTTGGCAATCGAAATAATGCCCTCGATGTCCAAATAAGCATCAATTGGTTTCTTGCCAGCTCCTACTAAATAGGCCTCATCTGCTTTAAAGCGATGGAAAGCCCCACTGTCCTCCCGCGAATAAATGGCTACTGTTTGGATATTCAACTCCGTACATGCACGGAAAATACGAATTGCAATTTCTCCTCGATTGGCTACGAGAATTTTTTTGATTGACTCCATTGATATCCCCCTTTATGATTGTGTCTTTCTCCTTTCTACCTTTTCAAACATAGAAACATTGATTAATATTCCCATTGCTAAAGATAGAATAATTATAGATGTCCCGCCATAGCTAATAAAAGGTAGCGTTACACCGGTTAACGGGATTAACCCAGTTAGACCCCCAAGATTGATAAACGTTTGCCAGCCAATCCAGCTCGCAATACCAGCCGTAATCATACGTGCTAGTGGATCTTTCGTGCGCAACGCAATCGAAAATCCTTTATATACAATAAATCCTATACCACCTAAAACGATAAGAACGCCCCAAATTCCTAGTTCCTCCATAATAATCGCCATAATAAAATCGGTTTGTGGTTCAGGTAAATACCCCAATTTTTGAATCGATTGACCGAGACCTCTTCCCTCTAGACCGCCTCCGCCAATGGCATAATAACTATTGACAACTTGGTGACCACTACCACTCTCATACTCAAACGGGTTTATGAAAGAATGAAGACGTCCCATACGGTTTGGCGTTAACATATTTCCTTTAAACAGCATTAGTATACCAAAGATGACTCCTCCAAACGCACCCAATACCCCAAAAAACTTCCAAAACGTTTTAAATGGAATGCCACTCGCTGCTACAACAGAAACAGCAATTCCACATAAAATAATACTTGCTCCCAAGTCGGTTTCAAACGCTACACCAGCAACAACCATAATCCAGATAAATATTGGATAAAATATTTCTGTTGGTTGTAGCTTTTCAAGTGTATATTTTTGTCCCTTCCGATAAAAAGCAGCAGCAAAATATAAAATTATAAATAGCTTCGCATATTCAGAAGGCTGAAAGTTCCCAAAACCAGGGACATGAATCCAACTTTTAGACCCTATTCCTACTTCATCACCATTACCAGCAATTTTTACCCAAGTAAATAGTACAACTAATACAGCGGTAAGTATCAACATAACTTTTTTATTCGCATAATGCTTATACGGGAAAAATGCCGCTACTAAAAATCCAAGAAAAGCTACAGATAAATTGATTACTTGCTTGTGGTAATAATAATCTGGCGCCTTTTCTTTTATTGCAATCGCTACCATCATACTTGAACTATAAATCATTACTAATCCAAATAAGCATAAAAATAGGACAGTAAAAAATAATGGGTAATCAAAATTTTGTGCATAACGTTTTAAATATTGTTTCATCGGAAAACCTCATTCTAGAAAAAAAACTCAAATCGCAAATTGCGTTTGAGTTTTTTCTTTTTATTTGTCTGTATACGCGTCATGTAGTACAGAAAGCTCTTTCTCGAGTGAATCGAGAATTTCTTTGCCTTTTTCGCGATCAACGAGTCCAAGCTTCACAGCAAAGTCAATTTCACGTGAAAGGCCGAACATTTGTGTATCTAATACTTCTTCATATAAAGGGCATTGTGGCATTGTTAAATGATCCATTTGTACTCGAATGAGGCGAGCAATTTTGTCTGCATCAGCAACTAAAAGCTCCAAAGCCTTCTCCTGAAAAGAAGTTTGTGATTTAGTATCCATGAGGACGCCCCCATTATCTGATATTTCTTCGATTCTATCTTAATAAAGTTTATCTTTTAGTCGTTAAAAATGCAAGTGTCTACATTGGAAAATAGAGAAATCGAATTATATTTCTTTATTATCTCTAGTCATTAGCGTTATACTATTTCATGGATATACAAGATTTGAGGAGGATTTCTATAATGGAAACAATAATTCCTATCAAGGGCGCAGTTACATTCCAACTAACATTAGATCCCACTGTTTGGATTTTCGATGATCGTAAATTAGATTTAAAAACGTACTTCGATACAAAAGAAGTTGAGGAAGATTCGGATATTAAATATATGCGTGAGGTAGGTGCTCACTGGTCGCGTGAGATTATGGAAGGAGCTACTTTCCCACCAACATTGAAATCAGAACGAAAATTTGACCGCAAAGGGATGGAAACAGGTACTTTCGGGATTGAATTAAGTCACTTCTTGAAAAATGCTGAGATTAAACCTGAAGCAACAACAATCGTCATTGAATGTGAAGATGGCAAAGAATATTCATTTACAATTGAAGAAGCTTACACATTAATTTTAAAATATAGCCAAGATGGCAAGCCATTAATGGAAGATGGCCCTGTTCATGTGCTATTTAGAGACGGTTCAAATGTAGACAACCCTATCAAAAATATAGTAGCAATTCGTGCTGAGTAGGAGGGAATGCAATGCGCGTAAAATGCGTTATTTGCGATACAATTAACAATTTAGATGATAATTTACCGTTAGCAAAAAAATTACGCAATCGACCAATTCATACGTATATGTGTGGCACATGCCATGATCGTATTGAAGAAAATACCGTTGCACGCATTGAAACAGGAAATTTCCGTTTTTATCGTACTTCACCACAAATGGATAAAGAATTTTAACAGCAATTGAAGGAGGTGTCTCATTATTTGAGACACCTCCTTTATAGTGTTGAAAAATAAAATGGTCAAGGACATTTTTGTGAATGTTGCGGTGCTTTAGATAAAGGTGATTTCAGGCTCTCTAATCGAATGGAAAGACTTATAACAGTGATACGATCGTAACCCTGGGCCGCTGACACTTCATTTCATTGAAGAAAACATTTGTTGCTGACGCTTCGCTTTCGCACAGAAAAAATTTGCTGCTGAAATTTTGGTTTATCACTATAAATTAGAGCAACATGCCAGAAGATACGCGCTATGTGAAGTGGTTGATTGGAGTGGAGGCTGGGTGACTCCTAGGGGATTAGCAAAAGAGGAACGAAGGCTAAAAGCATCACGTCCTGTGATAACGCCCTCGTGACCAACATCGTGCTGTTGCTGTCGCTTCGTTAGCACTACGCTTTCGCGCAAAAGACATCTGTTGGCCCGAGACCCTGCAGCGAAGCGAAGCGGCTCATCGGACGCCCCTAGGAAGCTTTGCTCTGCGCGAAAGCACCCTGTCGGAACGGAAATCAACCCCCGCACTTTGCCGAAGAGCCATACTTTATATAATGGGAAACCTTAATTTCATCAATATAAGAGTTTTTCAACAACTGAAGGAAGTGTCTCATTATTTTTGAGACACCTTCCTTCGTCGTCTAATCATTATTTTTTACAATCGCCTTCTCAATTAACTCGACAACCTGATACATAATCGTAGCAAAGAAAGCAATGATGAGAAGTGACATAAGCACAAGATTAAAATTAAACACCTGGAAGCCATAAATAATTAAATAACCTAGCCCTTTGGAAGCAACTAAAAACTCACCTACAATGACACCTACCCAAGAAAGTCCTACATTTACTTTCAAAGTAGAAATAATCGTTGGGAACGAAGCAGGTAAAATAACTGCCCTAAATATTTGCCATCTAGTTGCCCCAAAAGTTTGTAATACTTTGCTGTAGTTTGGATCTACCCCTTTAAAAGCTGTATAAACTACGATGGTTGTAATAATGATTGAAATCAACGCACCCATCGCTATAATTGAAAAATACCCCGGACCAAGAGCGACTATTAAAATTGGCCCTAAGGCAACTTTCGGCATGGCGTTTAAAATTACTAAATATGGATCCAGCACCTTTGATAGCATCGGTGACCACCACAATACGATTGCTATTAAAGTACCTATTAATGTACCAGCAATAAAGCCAATGATTGTTTCCATTAACGTTACACCAACGTGCAGTGTTAACGTACCATCACTCACTTTTTCTACTAATGTGTGCCATACCTGCGTTGGTGAACTAAAAATTAAACGGTCAATCCATCCAAATCTTGAAAGAAGCTCCCACCCACAAAAAAATACGAGTAAGATAATAAGCTGATATAATCGAACATAGCGCTTTTCTTTTTTTAGCATTTGCAGATACTGTTTAAATAAAGCATTATCCAAGACTCTCCAGCTCCTTCCAAATAGTTTGGAATATATCTGAATATGCTGGATGCTGTCGAACATCAAAAGGTGAAAGCTCTTGTAACTCCGAAGGTATTTCAAAAACTCTATGCAATGTACCCGGATTTGCCGAGAATAGAAATACCCGTTCACTCATCGCAATGGCTTCACCAATATCATGTGTTACAAGAACTGCAGTTTTTTGATAGGCCTTTAACGTTTCAACAACCAAATCCTCCAGTTTTAATTTAGACTGATAATCAAGTGCCGAAAACGGTTCATCTAGCAATAAAATTTTAGGGTCCACCGCTAAAGTTCTTGCCAGTGCTACTCGTTGACGCATGCCACCTGATAACTCTCTCGGATAGTTATTCCCTACGTGCGGTAAACCAATTTCTCGCAAAAGTGCATTTGCAGTTACTTTATGCGTTTTAGTGCTTCGCTCCATGATTTTCAAACCAATCGTGACATTTTCCTCGATAGTTTTCCAAGGAAATAAATAATCTTGCTGAAGCATGTAACCAATGAGAGACTGATTGTGTGATGAAATTTCCTCACCATCAATGTATACCTTACCTTCTGTAGACGCAAATAAGCCCGCAATAATTGATAATAACGTCGTTTTCCCACATCCGCTAGGCCCTATAAAAGAAACAAACTCACCTTCACGAATATCTAAATTTATATCACGTAAAACTTCCTTAGCCTGCGTTTTTGAAAAATAGCTATGGTGAATATTTTCTACTTTTAAAATTTCCATATTACTCAGCTGCCTTTTTAGCAAAGGTTGTATTCACAAGCTTTTCATAATCCACCCGTTGAGGAAGTTCACCTGCTTCCTCCATGATCTTTTGCAAGTTATCCCATTCCCCCTTATCCAAAATAGGATCTGTAGCATAGGAACCTTGTGATTTATAACGCTCAACCACTGTTTCAATTAATCCAACATCGACATTTTCAAAGTATGGTTGAATAATTTTCGCTATTTCGGCCGGACTCGCTTTTTGTACAAAATCCTGTGCTCGTTTCAATGCATTTGTAAAGCCTTGAACTGTCTTCGCATTGTCTTTTAAATAGCTGCTTTTCGCCATAAATGATGTATAAGGTAATTGCCCAGATTCAGTACCAAATGAAGCGACAATATAGCCTTTACCTTCTTTCTCAAAGATACTAGCTTGTGGTTCAAATAACTGTACATAGTCCCCTGTTCCAGAAGCAAAGGCTGTAGAAACATTAGCAAAATCAATGTTTTGAATGAGCTTTAAATCATTCGCAGGGTCAATGCCATGTTTTCTCAGGACAAACTCACCAGCCATTTGTGGCATTCCACCTTTACGTTGTCCTAAAAATGTAGAGCCTTTTAATTGATCCCATGAAAAATTATCCATCTTTTTACGCGCCACTAAAAATGTGCCATCAGTTTGAGTTAACTGCGCAAAATTTTGAATCGGGTCATTGGCGCCTTGGAGCGTTACATAAATAGAAGTTTCCGATCCAACTAAGGCGATATCAATGCCATTAGAAAGTAACGCTGTCATTGTCTTATCGCCACCTGCAATTGTTTGTAGCTCAACGGAAAGCCCTTCATCCTTGAAGTACCCTTTTTCAAGTGCTACATACTGCGGCGCATAGAAAATCGAGCGCGTCACTTCCCCAACTTTGACTTTTTCAAGCTCTGTTTTATTGCACGCCGTCAAAGAAAGGAATAATAAAGCAATAACACTAAATAGTAAACCTTTTTTAAGCCACCGCATTCCATTTCCTCCTTGATTGATGAAATAAGCCTATCGACATTAACTTATTCACACTAGAAGATTTCGGTGCCAATCAATTTAGGTTTGAGAGACACAATCGATTGAAAATGGGTTCCGTAGCCAATCGTTTATATGTAGATGGCTTAAAACGATAAAATTTTTTACTATACCAAATAAAACAGCCTTAGCAAATTAATGCTAAGGCTGTTTTATTACTTAAAAACTCAATACAAGTTTCACGGTATAGGAGCCAAGCTACCCTCATCGATTTGCAGCTTGTTGCTCTTCTCTTTTTTCACGCCACATACGTGTTTTATATACAATCAAAATTAACGCCGCTACGATGAGACCCTCAATCATAGGTAGGAACAACGCGAAAAATGTCAACATAATACATCCTAGGAACAGGAATACATAAATGGCAATATTTTGAGATAGCTTTAACTTCTTTGCAAAGCCTAATTTATAGACAATAGCAGAAAGTACAAATACAAGAAGAAATACAACGTAGCCTGCAATGTCATAGCTCGGTAAATTTTCATATAAAAATCTTGTTATACCAGCCATTCTCTCATAAACCTTTGTTGTTTCCTCTGCATTTGTTGATGCAGCAACTTGAATAACATTTAGTTCACCCAATAAAGCGGACTTTATATCCAAGACTCCTCTTCCTTTCATGTCAGCGGAAAATTATTGTTCTGCGTTACGTAATTTTTTCGCTGCTTTCTCACGTTCGTTTTTATCTAGAATTTGTTTACGAAGGCGAATAGATTCTGGTGTGATTTCTAAGTACTCGTCATCACCTAAGTATTCAAGCGCTTCTTCTAGTGATAGAATACGTGGCTTTTTAATAACATTCGTTTGGTCTTTGTTTGCTGAACGGATGTTTGTTTTTTGTTTCATTTTTGTGATGTTTACAGTGATATCAGCGTCACGAGTATTTTCTCCAACGATCATACCTTCGTAAATATCTGTACCTGGCTCCAAGAACAGTGTACCACGGTCTTCAATTTGCATCATACCATAAGTTGTTGATTTACCAGTTTCCATTGAAACTAGTACACCTTGGTGACGGCCACCAATTCTTCCTGGTAATAATGGCTGATAGCAATCGAACGTATGGTTGATAATACCGAAACCTTTTGTCATCGACATGAATTCAGTTGTATAACCGATTAATCCACGAGCTGGTACTAAGAACGTTAAACGAACTTGACCACTGCCGTTGTTCACCATATCAAGCATTTCACCTTTACGTGTACCAATTGATTCAATAATTGAACCAACATTTTCTTCAGGCACATCGATTTGAACGCGTTCGAAAGGTTCACATTTCACGCCGTCGATTTCACGCACGATTACTTGTGGTTTTGAAACTTGTAATTCGAAGCCTTCACGACGCATGTTTTCGATAAGGATAGATAAGTGAAGCTCTCCACGACCTGAAACTGTCCAAGCATCTGGAGAATCAGTATCTTCAACACGTAAAGATACGTCTGTTTGTAATTGAGCACGTAAACGCTCTTCTACTTTACGAGAAGTAACCCATTTCCCTTCACGACCTGCGAATGGAGAATTGTTTACTAAGAAAGTCATTTGTAAAGTTGGCTCATCAATACGTAATGGCGTTAGCGCTTCTGGGTGCTCAACAGGGCAAACTGTTTCACCAACGTTGATGTCTTCCATACCTGAAACGGCGATTAAGTCACCAGCTTTTGCTGTCTCAACTTCTTCACGTTTTAAGCCGAAGAAACCAAAGATTTTCGTTACACGGAAGTTTTTCACTGTTCCGTCTAACTTCATAAGAGATACTTGTTGACCTACAGAAATTGTTCCGCGGAATACGCGACCAATACCGATACGTCCAACGAAGTCATTATAGTCAAGTAAAGCTACTTGGAATTGTAATGGCTCTTCTGAGTTATCAATTGGTGCTGGAATAGCTTCGATAATTTTCTTAAATAGACATTTCATATCCGCTTCTTGCTTAGATGGATCAGCGTCTAAAGAAGCTGTACCATTTACACCTGAAGCATAGACAACAGGGAACTCTAATTGATCTTCATCTGCACCTAGTTCAATGAATAATTCAAGTACTTCATCTACTACTTCTAGTGGACGAGCTGAATCTTTGTCTACTTTATTAACAACAACGATTGGTGTTAAACGTTGTTCTAATGCTTTTTTCAACACAAAACGTGTTTGTGGCATACAACCCTCATACGCATCGACAACTAGTACAACGCCATCTACCATTTTTAAAATTCGTTCTACCTCACCACCGAAGTCAGCGTGTCCAGGCGTATCAAGGATGTTGATACGAGTTCCTTCATAGTTTACTGCTGTATTTTTAGCTAAAATCGTAATACCACGTTCGCGTTCAATATCGTTAGAGTCCATTGCACGTTCTTCAACACGTTCGTTTGAACGGAATGTACCTGATTGTTTTAGTAATTGGTCGACTAAAGTAGTTTTACCATGGTCAACGTGGGCGATTATTGCGATATTGCGAAGATCTTGACGTAAGTTTGTCATTATTCCACTCCATATTCTTTTTTCGAATGTTTAACTGTGATATTATAGCACAAGAAGGATAGAAATGTCCTTATTAGAATTTTCCTCATTCTAAAAAATATATTTTATTTACAAATTTTTAATATAGGAGGCTCGGCTATGAATCGTGCAAAATTCGTAATGGCCATTTACGCATTAGCAGCTGTTTTAGCAATGTGTTCTATCGGATATTCAGTGGCAATTGACAGTGTATTAGGTATAATAGCAGGCATTGTTGCTACTTGTGTCATTTTCATGACAGCCTTTAAAATGAAACGTAAACTACGTGAACAAGGTTTACTTTAATAAGAGTTGATTGCTAATGTAAGAAGGAGCCTGTCTAAAAAATAGACAGCTCCTTTTTTATTCATAAGGCACAATATATTTTTCTAATAACTCTTTGTGTATAGAAGGATTGGCAATAATAAACGTATCCTGATGCAAGAAATCAAAGCCCTCTCCGTGTAAATTAGTGGTAATAGCACCAACTTCCTTGGCGATAATCGTACCTCCAGCTATATCCCACGGCGATAGTCGCATTGATACATAAGCATCTAATTTACCACTGACAACAAACGCTATTTCCATTGCGGCTGAACCATATGACCGCGTTCCACGTATTTTCCGAACCATTTCAATTACTTTTTCATTGTGAATATGTCGATTTGGTGCTACCCAGTGTGCGTTTATACCAATGACCGATTCTTCTATTTTGACTGACTGCAATTTACGTAATGGTGAGTCATTGTACCATGCCCCTTCACCTGCAATAGCATAAAATAAATCTTCACGCATTACATCAAATATGTAACCAAGCTTGCCTACCCCATTAACAAAAATACCGATAGAAATCATAAAATGACGATGTTGTTTCACAAAATTCATCGTGCCATCGATTGGATCAATAATCCATACAACACCATCTAACGACTCAACTTTCTCTCCCATACCCTCTTCCCCTAAAATTTTGTGGGTTGGATCGAAACCTCGTATTTTTTCGATAAAAAATAATTCTGTTTCACGGTCAATATTTGTGACAAGGTCGTTTGCACTTGATTTTGTCTCGATAACTAGATTGTACGAAAAGGCCTCTCGAATACGGCTACCCGCTTCATATATAATACTTTTCGCAAATTGATCAATTTGTTGTAAATCCA
This sequence comes from Lysinibacillus sp. NPDC093216, assembly GCF_050280325.1. NCBI lineage: Bacteria > Bacillati > Bacillota > Bacilli > Caryophanales > Bacillaceae > Lysinibacillus > Lysinibacillus sp. NPDC093216. The sequence continues at coordinate 365,145 of NZ_JBNNVB010000001.1, forward strand.
TAAAAACCCACCCTTCGATTATAAGAAAAGGTCCTATGCTTTTAGCCTACTTAATAAGCAGCACATAATTCTTCCCTGAAAATATAACTTTCCATTATGATATACTGTCTATTTTACCCTTTATAGCAATAAAAATCACCTGCTGTCGGAATATTCAGCAAGTGATTTTTCAAATCGGTATATTATTTTTATTACGCATAGGCGTGCAAGCTTTCAAGTTCCAGCTGAATTTCACCAAGACGTTTTTTACTTTTTTCAATTTCAATTTCATTTTTTTCATTCATTGCCGAGAATAGCGAGGCTAATTCATAATCTAATTCTAATTGCAAAATGTGTTCATATTGCTTTTCAATGTCGACTTTACGTATAATTTTTACGATTGGTTTCATAAAAATCACTTCCTTTTTTTATTTTTTCACAAAACTTGTCACATTCGATAAAATGCTTGTTATAAGATTTTTTCCCATTTTCCTTATAAAATAAACCTTATAAATCGAAAGGAGTTAATAAAAATGCCGAAAATAAAGTGGACTAACAAAGACTTCAATGTTTTTCAAATAGACGGTTTAGAACAGAGAATGGATGCTTTAAATGTATGTGTACGTCCAAAATTCCAATTGCTTGGAGAGGATTTTTCTTCCTTCTTTTCGAGTCATCTCGGAGAAGAATTTTATCCTCATGTTGCGAAGCATGCGCGTAGAACAGTAAATCCCCCAAACGACAGCTGGGTTGCTTTCGCTCCGTACAAAAGAGGTTATAAATCATTACCTCACTTTCAGATTGGACTTTGGAGCACACATTTATTCATCGTCTTAGCTATTATTTATGAAGCTCCACAAAAAAATGTGATGGCAGAACGTTTAATTGCCAACAGAGCAATGCTGCAGCAGCTTCCTGAGGATTTCATTGTCTCTGGGGACCACATGTCTCCAGCAGCCATTTCCATGCAAGATGCAAAGGAAGACAAGCTAGATGAATTACTTATCCGTTTACGTGATGTTAAAAAAGGCGAGTTTTTAGTAGGTCGCCATATTCCAAAAGATCAAGCTGTCAAGCTGTCAGCTAGCCAACTTCATCAATTAACGGAAGAAACCTTTAGCCATTTACTCCCTATTTATAACATCATTGTTGGAAAATAAAGTTTGACGGATTGTGCTTCAAGCTTTGTGACATAATAACTAAAACAATTTTAATGATATTTATATATTGTGGAAAATTTTCGTTATTATTCCTAGCTATTGAAAATTTATTTGAGGAATATTCTTATGAATGAGGGTTTGAGGAAATTATTTATTTTTTCTCTTCTTTTCAAAAAATTGGGATGTTTTATATTGTTTATGTAGTATATGAAATACGCTTATTTTTAACACAGGGATAGTGTAAAGCTAGCAGATAAAAAATGTGGACGTGAGTATTTCTCACGTCCACATTTTTATCGACGTTGCTTCGGGGCAACTTTAATAATCGTGCCATCAGTTCCTTCTTTTGCTTGTTTCACAACAGGGTAACTGACATAGCCACTTGCTTCTTCAAACTCACGGAAAATTGTTTTTTCCTCGGACTGTGAAGGAACAATTTCTTTAAAACGACGATATTTCGTCATCATTACTTCACGCTTAATGCCTTTTTCATAAGCTTGTTCAATTCCTTCAAAAAATTGGACAACATCAACAATTTCCTCAGTTGACCAATCAGTTGAAAATGGATAAGAGTATTCCATTGGACATAACCACCTTTATCTTACTGACACCATTTTACCCGGATACTTTCTGCTTCTGCAAGCATTCGAGTGATTAGCTCCTCGACTGTTGGAATATCGTGGATCATTCCTGTAACTTGTCCAGCCCAGCCAATTCCTTCATCTTTTTCGCCATCATAAATAAAACGTTTATTTGCTTTCCCGCTAATATAATCTTTTAATGCCTCATACGTAGGTGTAGTACGCTCAATTTCTAATATCTTTTCCGTAAATTCACTGCTCAACGCTCTTGCCGGTGCGCCTATAGAGCGTTTTATAACAGTCGTATCTGCCTCGGTGCTTCCGATTAAGGCTTCTTTATAAGCCTCAGAGGCATCAACACATTCCTTTGTCGCTATAAAACGAGTGCCGATACGAAAAACATATACATTTCTTAAAAAATGTAGACATCTCTACTGTGACACAACTTATATCTTCCGACTTTCGTATTTTGTGTCTTCCTTATTCTCTGAGTCTGGTTTCGCCAAAGCTACTGCCATTTAGTATGACTCTCCAAAGGCTTAAATTCCGCAGTATCGTTGCGTACACATCTAAGGCTTAGTGTCAGTTAAACTCCTTAGATTGAGTAATTTGCTAAATTAATGCTTGCGTTCAAATCTCTATCCATCTTTAATCCGCAAGTGCAGATAAATAATCTGTCTTTCAGTTTCAAATCGGATTTAATTTGTCCACAACTAGAACAAGTTTTTGATGATGGAAACCATCTGTCAGCTTCAACAAATTCAATTCCGTATTTTTGACATTTGTATTGAATTTGCCGTTTGAATTCATATAGCTTTTGCCCGGCTATCGCCTTCGCCAGATGTTTATTTTTCATCATACCTTTTACATGTAAATGTTCCATTACAATACGAGATGGCTTGGTTTTCACGATCTCATTAGAACATTGATGTAAATGATTTGTTCGGATGCCGTTAAGTCGCTTATATAAATTACGGATTGCGGTGTTTTGTTTTTGAATATTTTTCATATTCTTTAAAGGTGTTTTATAGATTGGCTTTCGGTTTTTAGTGTACTCTTTCGTGTTGGCTTCAAGCTTACGAGCTAATTTTCGTTGTTCTCTTTTCAACTTTCGATCTAATTGTTTGACTTCTTCGGTTTTGTTGATGTTCTTTTTGAACTTGCCATCAGAACAAATTGCCAATTTTTCGATCCCCACATCAATCCCTAAACTTTCGCCTGTCAAATCATATTGCTCAAATTCTTGCTCATATCCAATTGATAAGAACCAATTTCGTCCGTCAAATGAAATGCGTGGATTGGAATATTTATGACCTTTTTTAAGCTTAGGAAGCGTTTTGCAAGTTTTTACACTGCCAATCTTTTCACCTCTAAAACCTTCATTTGTTCGTTTTAAACTTTCGTAATTTACATAAAAACTAACTTTACTTCTTCGTCTGCTTTTGAACCTTGGCTTTTCAGTCAAGCCTTCGAACCAACGCTTTCTAGCAATATCGGCATCTTTCACCGCCTGTTTCATCACATTGCTTCCGACTTCCTTTAGCCATTTATGCGTTGATGGTTTCAGTTCATTATTGATTTTCTTACGAACTTCGCCCTCTTTGACTGTGCGCTTCTCGTCGTTATAAATACGTTCGCTTTCAGCCAAGAAATAATTGTAAGCCCATCTCGCAGTCCCCGCAGACTTCCAAAACAAAACCTCTTGTTCTTTAGTTGGTTTTAGTCTTATTTTTGTCGCCAATATCATTGTTTTTCCACCTCGTCAATCAACCATTTAGTTCTCTTCGACCGTATAATTTTTTGACTTGGTGTACTGACTCGACAATAGCCAATTACCAACTTTTGTGTGTCTGGTGCGTTGTCGAACTGTTTTAATTGTTCAACAGAGTAATATCTCGTACCGCCAGAAGATACATTCTCGCCCTTTGTTTCCATTCTTCTTAGCGTTACAACATTTACACCAACACGTTTAGCAAATTTCTCAATGGACATTAATTCCATGCGTACCACCTCTCTTTCACTATGATAAAATCACATTACCCTATTTAGAGAGGTTGTTAACATTTTTTATAGTTGTATATATTTTTCTTGTTCACACTAAGACGCAACCCTCAATGCAGTCTTTCTCTCACGAGTAGACCTCTTATGCTTTCACATAAGCGCAGACTATATCTTCATCTTATCTTCTGATAAGAGCCACATTTTTCTTCCGCCATTCGCTTGCGGTTTTACTCTCCCTCAAGGAGATAGTCGTTGAACGTCCTCCTTGTCTCATTAGAGATTTAGGAGTTTCGCTGCTAAACATCCATTGTCAAAGCACTTAGCGCCACCGTTTTCCTGTTGTCACGATGATCCTTTACAGACACTGAGTGATTTTTTTCAGCTTATGCTATCCTTGTTGTTTTTTCTGCTTTCGCACCGTTACGTCTGCCGTTTCCAGCTCCGCTTTGGTCACAAGGCTTTAGGAGTTAAAAGCAATTAACGTGGAGTTCGCACCAATCGCTTGATACGAAGGGTATTCTGTTATAAATCTATGCTTCTATACAGGTTTGTATAGGTTTGTCTAATTTTTCGTAACAGTTTAGTTACCCATTTCAATTCCCTCTGCTCCTAGTGCATGAGCTGCCATCCAGCCACGACCATCGCCAATTCCACCCGAGGCAATAACAGGTATTTTCACACTATCTACAACCTGTGGCACAAGTACCATTGTCCCTATATCATCACGTCCAAGATGACCTCCACCCTCTTGACCAACAACCATAACAGCATCTGCACCTAGTTGTTCCGCCTTTTGAGCTTGTCTACGTGCAGCAACAAGTACTAATTTTTTAATATCCGTTCCTTCTAAAATATCAAAAATTGGTGCAGGATTCCCACCAGTCATTGTAACAACTGGTACTTTTTCTTCCACTGCAACACGCACCATATCTTCATAACCAGTGCCATACATACCAATTGCAAAATTTATGCCAAACGGTTTATCCGTTAATGTTCGTACTTTATGAATCTCTGCGCGCAATAAGTCAGGATCTCGTAAACTCATTGCTGTTATTTGCCCTAGCCCCCCAGCATTCGACACCGCCGCTGCTAAATCTGCATATGCTAAATAGGCTAATCCCCCTTGAATAATTGGGTATTTAATATTTAAAAGCTCTGTTACACGTGAATTCCAATTCATAGTATCTCCCCTTTCCTACGATACTAATTTCTCGAAATTATCAAAATATCCTTTTTATTTTATTTTTTTCTGTAAAGTCTATTTTTTCTTGCAATTAGGTGCTATAATTCATTTGTTTTCTTACATATTATAAAGTGAGGTGGTACCTGCGTTGTCACAATTAGAGACTCCATTGTTCGACGTATTACTTAAACATCGGAACAGACACCCAATTCAGTTCCATATTCCAGGCCATAAGAAAGGTCAAGGTATGGACCCTGCGTTCCGAGAATTCGTCGGCGACAACGTTTTATCAATTGATTTAATTAATATTGCTCCACTAGACGATTTACATTCACCAAAGGGCGCTATTAAAGAAGCGCAAGCACTTGCTGCCAAAGCCTTTGGTGCTGATCATACATTCTTTTCCGTTCAAGGTACTAGTGGCGCCATCATGGCGATGATTCTGACTGTCGTCGGTCCAGGTGATAAGATTCTAGTACCACGGAATGTTCATAAATCCATTATGTCGGCGATTGTTTTCGCTGGAGCAATCCCGATTTTTATTCATCCTGAAGTAGATAGTGAATATGGTATTTCTCATGGAATATCGCCTGAAGCTGTTGAAAAAGCTTTAAATGCTTATCCAGATACAAAGGCAGTTCTTGTTATTAATCCAACGTACTTCGGCTTCTCAGCAGACTTAAAGCGTATTGTCGAAATAGTCCATAGCCGCAATATTCCGGTAGTTGTCGATGAAGCACATGGTGTACACATTAAATTCCATGATGATCTTCCATACTCTGCAATGGAAGCTGGAGCTGATATGGCTGCAACCAGCGTACATAAGCTTGGCGGTTCTATGACTCAAACGTCTATTTTAAATGTTCGTGAAGGACTTGTTTCTGCAAAACGTGTCCAAGCTATCCTGTCGATGCTAACAACAACATCGACATCTTATCCATTACTCGCTTCCCTTGACACAGCTCGACGTCAGCTAGCGATCCATGGTTATGATTTAATTGGCGATGCACTTCGCTTGGCAAAGGATGCACGTAAACGCATTAACCAAATTCCACATTTAAAATGTGCTGGTAAAGAAAAATTAAATTCATCAGCAACTTATGATATGGATCCTTTAAAGCTATTAATAAGTATTAAAGATTTAGGTATCTCTGGTCATCAAGCTGAAGAATGGCTTCGTCACAATGCAAATATTGAAGTAGAATTATCAGATCTATACAATATTTTATGTTTAGTGACATTAGGTGATACGAAAAAGGAAATTAATCTCCTTATCAATGCCCTTAGTCGTATGTCAAAAGCATTCGATTCAGAAGCTGCTATTACTGAAACAATGGTCAATGTACCAGAAATTCCTGCACTTGCTATGTCACCACGTGATGCATTTTATGCAGATACTGAAGTTGTTCCACTTGCAGAAGCGGATAATTGTATTTGCGCAGAATTTGTTATGGTATATCCCCCAGGTATTCCGATTTTTATTCCCGGGGAAATAATTACTCAAGAAAATATTCGTTATATTCAAATGAATATTGAAGCTGGTTTACCTGTTCAAGGACCAGAAGATACAACATTAAAAACAATTCGCGTCATTAAAGAACGCAAACCTATTATTTAATGGTAAAGCTACCTCAAAGAGAGGTAGCTTTTTATTGATTAATAATAATGGAACCAAGCAGATAACATACCAAATATAGGAAAAACAAGCCACCAATGCCTCCACAAGAAATCCCCAACAGTTTTATGATCGGATTTATTTGAATCAGTGGCTGAAGCTGGGGTTGGGGCTGAGGCTTCTAGTTTATGATATTTTTCTTCACCTGTAATAAGCTGGTCTAAAGAAATTTTATATAAATCACTTAACCTTCTTAAATTATCTATATCAGGATAGCCTTTTCCTAACTCCCATTTTGAAACGGATTGTCTTGAAATATTTAAAAAAGCTGCGACATCATCCTGTGTATACTTATGCTGTTCTCTCAATTCCTTTAAACGGTTTTCTAAATTCATTAAATTTCACCTCCAACATATAGGATTTTGATCAAATAATAATGGATTATTACACTTTATTCTAGAAGTTATCATTTGCTAATTCGCAACGCATAGTTGCTTTCAAAGAAACTGAGCAAAAAATTCGATTCTAGAGCATATTTTACTTACACTATTTAGTGAGGAGTGATGGAATGAATACATGGGATCAACGATTTAAAACAGCTGAATATGTGTATGGTGAGCAGCCAAATACATTTATAGAAGACTATGTACACTATTTAAAGGATTATCCAAATGTGGCTGCATATGCCGAAGGTGAAGGTCGAAATGCTGTATTTTTAGCTTTACAGGGGCATACAGTAACTGCCTTTGATTATGCAGAAAGCGGTCTTGAAAAAACAGAACAGCTCGCAGAAAAACATAATGTTTCAGTTCATACAAAGCTTACTGACTTACTGCAAGATGAACTACCAGTAGAAAAGTTTGATGCTGCTATTATGGTGTTTGGACATTTTCCGGTTGAACAGCAACAAGAAGTGTTTAAGAGGATTGTGAACTCTGTAAAATCTGGTGGTCGTATTATGATGGAACTTTATTCAATTTATCAACTACCTTACGCGTCAGGTGGCCCCAAACAGCTTGATTTCTTATATGATCCTTTGGATGTTCTAAAATGGTGTCAACCTTATAAGATCATCCATTTTTTCACAGGTGAACAAATGCGAAATGAAGGTATACTCCACACAGGACTTGCTCATACCATTCAATTTATTATAGAAAAAAATTAAAAAGACTATATACAGTACTCTGTAAGGTTAAAAACAAGTAATTATACATGGTATTTGATTCAATCATAACTTGTTTATAATGTTGCACAAATTATGAAAATGTACATTACTAAAATAAATTTTAGTGGTGTACATTTTTTATTTTGTTAAGTATTACATTGCAATTTATTGAAGTATGTACCAAATTACAATGTAAAAAATTAAAGTAATATTAGTTGTTTTTAATTAGTGGAGGTGAATGTTTTTGTATTGGTATGAATACTGCCCAAAACATATAGAAAGCAAGTATAAGCTTTTAGTATTTAAAGAAAACCAACCCTTTTTACCATTATCAGATTATTTTAATGATTGTTTAGGACGAATTGATAAGAGCTCTGCAACATCCTATTTAAACTGTTTACTTCCCTTTTTCAAATGGTTAGAGGAAGAAAGTAATTTTCAAGGGGAACGAGTGCAATGGAATGATGAAGAAGAAAAGATACGAGTTGTTGTTGAAGATTATTTAATGCATAAAATGAACTGCAAGATCCGAGATCAAGACTCATTCAATAAAAGTCCGAATACAATTAGTCGTTTTTTGTCAGCATTAAAATCATTTTATAAAGCAATAATCCGTTTAAATCAATATCCATATAATAATCCATTATTTGAGAGTCAAGCTATATTAAATCAATTAAAAGAAGAATTAAAAGGTGTCCGAGTTGATAAACCAAGAATGCCTTCTGTTGCTGGAACAGAAGAACCCTTACAGCCACATTTTGCATTTATTTTAGTTCGTTTAATTTCTTGTTCTGGATTCTTATCGATACAAAACACCACCTATGGCAATTCAGATAATAAATTTGGTATTTCATCAATTTCCCCTTTTTTCGAAGCAACTAATACTTCCGCTCGCTTTCCATTCCCTCAGTCATTTTTTCTTGAACTTGTTCTTCTTTCTACTCCCCATTACACCCAACTAACAAAATTGAACTAAATACAACTCCTGAAATTATAGCTTGTTTCATCATTTCTAAATTCCTCTTTCAAAAATTAAGTGCACATTCCAGAATAATTCTCCGTACGTAAGTTTGACGGTATATATTGGTAAAAGTTTCTTTTTATAACACAATCTTGTGCAATTAAACTGCACCGTTAGCACAAGAAGCGACTGCTCTAATTGAACAATCGCACTCCGTTAGTTTAAGTGTAATACTTCACAATCTTATTCAATTAAGGTTGTTTTAATCATTTAAATCATATAAATAAATTGGGTTTATACACTCCAAAATGGATACTATTGCGTTATTGTATCCGGACATTTTTTCAATTTCTTTTTCGTCTTTAAATTCTTCGTTTTCGAACTGTACTGTAAGTTGGTTTATTATTTTTAGGTACTTACTTATAAATCCGTTCTCATCCATATGTTTAACATCTACCAGCATTTCATTATAAGCTAAGAGTTCACCCTCATTGGTATATTGAAACTCAGTTTTATCAAAAATGGTATTTGTATCTGTAAAATGTATCTTCCTTTCAATAATATCTACCAACGTAAATTGGTTCAGTTTCTTATTATCGTTCATAATTATCCCTCTCTTTGTTTAAGACTTATTTTAAGTATCATTTTATTTTTGATTTTCAAATATCCTGCCCCGTTAGTTTAAGTAGAAAAAGGCTCTACTCCTTATTGAAGTAAAGCCCCCGTTAGTTGAATAACATAACTTCCAATTTGAATCAATAATCAATTGAATTGGCTATATGCTCATTTTGTGTATTCTAATGTTTTTAAGGTATGATAAAATAATATTAAATAAAGTATAATTGGTGTAAATTATAAATTTAGGGAATTTAAGGGGTGTGATTCAAATTTTAATCTCTTTATTCATAGTGTTTACAATTTTGTTTATAATGGCTTTCTTTCTAACTTATAAACGCTCTTGGAGCTTAAATTTAATTATTTGGGGAGTTTTCTCTGTACTAATTTTTTCACCTATAATCAGCTTTTTTCTTATAATAATACCTCAGTATGTGACAGGAAACTCTTGGGCAGGGTTAATTGGTATGTATGCTTTTCCACTTCTAGAAGTAATTTCACTTCTTATGTTTATATTTGGATGTATAGGTTATATAATAAAGAAAAAAACAATTGAGAAATCGGAAGACAGCGTCGGTTAAAAAAAGATAGTAAAGCAGAAATGTTGTTTAAACTAACATTCCTGCTTTTTTTTGTATTAAAATATCGCAGAATTTAATTGATTTCGCTTGATACAATTTATCTTTATACATATACGTAATTTGAATATCCCCTAGACTCCAACTTTCTCACTTTTGTTTAGCTATTTACAAAATCCTTAACCATAAATATCCCTGTTAGCATTTTCCTTACGCAGTTTTAAATCAATACTGAAGGAAAACCAAAGTTCTTATTCAACTAATCTGCCCCGTTAGTTGGATAAAAGTTATTTCTTCTTTCTTGTTTGAATGTATTTTTCCGTCAATAATCCCGCATTAAACACCGATAAAATCATAATGAAAAAAATATTACCCGAACGGTCGGATCCCTCTTGTCAGCAATAAACTCAATACTAGAAAAATTAACATAAACAAAGCCAAAAGCAACAAATATAGATAAGAAAAATTGCCCTTTTAAAGACTTAATCATAAAGTGCCCCCTATAAATAATTGAACTATCCTGCGTTAGTTTAAGAAAAAAGTGCTACCCCTAGACTTGAAGTAAAGCACCCCTTTTCGTTCAATATTTTACATATATTAACTTATTCAACGCATTCGCAAAAAAACCTCTTCTTCAACTAAACTGCACCGTTAGTTCAATAAGAAAAAGAGCTGCCTATGCAACTCAATGGTCTTCAAGAAAAGCACCCTTTAGTCATATATTGTTACCGAACATCATCTGTACTATGTGCGTTTCCCTTATTCTATTACTATACTAAATGAGATGTTAAGTTTATCCCAAACCCAAGCCTGGAAAATCCTATCTATTTCTATTTTTAGTGCTTTATCATCCAAATCATTATCAATACCTAATTCTTTAAAAGTAAATGTTTCTGTCGCCTCTGTACCTTCATATTTTGTACTACTGAATGAAAAAGTAACTGTCTTATCCATTAGTTCACCCTCCTATTTTAACCCTGCATAAATTCGCCTTTTATTACAGTTTACATTATTCCTTCTTATTGCACTAAACTGCTCCGTTAGTTGAATAACTGAATAATCAGTTGCTATGTCTAGTGAAACATATTTACAAATATGGGTGTGCGGAAGTGCGAGCTTATAAATCGAGCTATGATGAGATTGCGGTAGCACACCATTAAATTGGTGTGCTTTTTCTATTTGAATCGGATTAATGAATATAAGAAGCGAAAAAACAAACACAAGCTCTTGGTTGAAATAAGGAGTGTGGCAAAGTTCAATTCTTTCAACTTTGAGTCAGCTTACAACAACAATCGTAGCAGGCTTACAGAGCCATTTAACGAGCCTGTAAGAGTTGATAGATTTGGCTTGGGCTTGTCTCAATGGACTTTAGGAAGCTTACATATTTAACAAAAAGGTAAAAATCCAACAATCACTAATTACAACCCTTTCACCGAATCAATATTAAACAATATATGTTAGGGCTATCATTTATCACTCAATCCTGTTAAATGAAAGAAACATTGAATATTACCACTATCCCAAATATTGGGTTTATGATAACATATATCTGAATCTTATAACTTTAGAAAATATGAAAGGAAGTGTAATATTCAGATATGAAAAAGATATTGAAACCATTGATTAGTGTTATTGCCATTGGTGCCCTCTCTCTATCTATAAATATAGATAAAAATGTATTAGCTAGTAATATTGCAAATACATGTGATTATAATTCGGCATCGAAAGGAAACCCTGATTTTTCCACAATGAACTGTTTGTTAACCGAAACAGCACTGATTTATGATGTTCCTCCTGAAATTGTGAAGGCAATAGCGGAAGGTGAAAGTGGAAATTGGCGTCATTTCGATATGAATGGTGAAGCTATTGTGACAGCCGATAATGGAATTGGCATTATGCAAATTACAAATCAAGCCGGCTACAATCAAGATAGACTAAAAAGTGATATTGTCTATAATATTCAAGCTGGTGTAGAGACTCTAGATAAAATGTTTAAGCGGAAGGATTTACCTAGCATCAACAGTGGGGAAAGAGATGTACTGGAACATTGGTACTTCGCTATCATGGCTTATAACGGTACTAAGCCAGTAAATAGTCCAATTGTCCAAGCAACTGGTGAAAGAAATGCAAATGCCTATCAAGAAAGAATTCTCCGAATTATTGAGAAATTGGAATTAATAGACTTAACAGAGCTGCCTTTTTCACGCGAATATTTTCAATATGACTCTAACAGCAGGGAAAATATTAAATTCTCGGCGATGAACTATCCTTTTGATTTACCATTAACAAAATCAAAGTATTTTTTTGAAACAAATCAAAAAGTTAGTGCAACAACAACAAATGTGAAATTTAGGACAAGACCTTCTATAGATAGTCCTTCTTTGGGTACTTTACGTGAAGGCGAAATTGTTACCATTACGGGTCCTTTTGAATATGAAGAAGTAAAAACGAAGAAAAACCATTTTGTTTGGTATCCTGTGAAAAGAAGTGACGGGACAGAGGGGTATGTAGCATCAAGTTTTTTAAACTACTCAGCTTCAACACCAACGCCAACACCTCCAGTAACACCGCCAACAACGGGTAACGTTGATGTATCAAAGTTTGCTGATTACAATGCAAACCAATACTGGGCTGAGGATTTTAAGTGGGCAGTCAACATCGGTCTCATCAGTGGAGACCCAAACGTGAAAAACCCATCAACAGGTAAGTACGAAAACTTACTTAAACCGTACAATAACTTAACGGAAAACCAAATGTTATCTATCCTATTTCGTTACTTCAAACCATCAGAACTAGCTTCAACGATAGCTAATACTTCATGGTATGGAGACGTAAACTACCAACTGGCTACAAAATACTCTCTACCAGTCCTAGGTGCAAACACAGCATCCAAACAAGCCATTGCAGGTAAGGATATCACACGGGGTAACTTCGCTCGTATCTTAGCTTCAATGCATTATGGTAAGACTGTATCTCAGTCAGAAGCTATTAAATTCCTTCGTGATAATGGTTTAACAACTACTAAAACAAATGAAGAGTTTAAACCAAATGATTCTCTAACAAGAGCGCACACAGTGGCATTCTTCCACCGTTACGAACAAATATTCAATAACTAAATTGCTACTTACAAGTGAAAAGGTGACTATAAAAGTCATCTTTTCTTTTTTATGTTTAATAAATCCTTTCTTGACACTCCTCGAACCTTTCATAACTAAATTCATTGACACAGATTGCTTGATGGGAGCTACAAAGTCTTGTGTTAAGCTACTGGAGTGATTGAGAAAGCATAACAAAAGGACTTGCATATATGAGATTCAATCATACACGCAAGCCCTTTTCTTATTAACCTACCGCTCTCGTTAGTTAAACAACCCTTGCTCTTTCCACTTGTTAAAATACTTTTGATAACCCTTTTCCTCTGCTATCATAGTGTATTGCGTATCTTCCCATTTAAAAGTATGAGAACCCGACAATGCCTCGTAGCTTGGATTCCCTTTTACATCCCCAAAAAGCGTTTCAAATGTATTTACATCCACTGAATTTGTTGTTCCATTCTCGTCAGTTTCAAGATGAATGAAATCAACCTCTCCCTGTTCTGAATTCCCCTTAAACATCAAACCTGCTTTATTTAAAGATAAATATAATTGATTCATACTCAATTTCTACTCTCCTTTAAAATTCGTTAGCTTAATCAACTAAACTGCTCCGTTAGTTGAATATCTGAATATTCAGTTGTTTGGTATAGTGTAACATGTTTCCAAATGTTGGTGGGAGATGGATGTGTATGACTAACAAGGGAGATTGACTGTTACAGCAGGGCGAGGCGTTGAGGTCTAAACCCTTTCAACTTTGAGTTAGATTATAACAACAGCCGTAGCATACTTTTGATCAATCTTTATTTCAAACCAACACTTAAAACACACATAAAAGCTGAACCAAGATCAAAATTAGTTCAGCTTAAAAAATAGCATATTATAATGTTGCACATTGTATATAGATCCAGAAATATTAAGTGCATTACTTTAATTCTTGACTTTTAATAAAAATATAAACTGTATATAGCTTTTTTTTACAAAAATAAATAAACAAATAGTGGACATAAAAATGCGCCTATAATTGCAGTTAAGGCCATAGATAGCGAGCCTACTGATAATTCTTGTTCTCCGTATTCTCTTAATTTAACAAGCCCAACGCCATGTGAAGCACTACCTACTGCAACACCTCTACTAACGGCTGAATCAATTTTGCCGTATTTAATGACTAGCGGTCCAATAATAGCGCCTACAAACCCTGCCAGCATTACAAGCACAGCTGTTAATGGTGGAATGCCGCCAATTGTCTCACTCACCTGCATACCTACAGGTGTCGTTAATGATTTAGGCAAGGCCGTCAGCAGCCAGCTTTTATTGACGCCAATCCATTTCAGCATAACAAATATTGTTGCTAAGCCCGTAATCATAGCGATAAAAATACCTGACAAAATAGCATATTTATATTTCATAATGATCTCACGCTGATTATATAGAGGATAAGCTAGGGCTACAACTGCTGGACCTAGCATTTTTTGAAGCCATTGCCCTCCCTCCATATAAGTAGAATATGGAATGTTAAAGACTAATAACATAACTGCACTGACGATCGTTGTCGTCACTAGCGGAATCATTAAAGGATGTGGGTAACGTTGATAAAGTTTTGTAAATAACACGAATAAGACAACGGTGCCAACGACAACAATAATTTCAATCAACAGTTAATTTCCCCTCTCCTTCTTCTACAATGGTTTCTGTTTCTTTTTTAGCCAGCTCTTTTTTCTCAACCATTTGACTAAGTAATCCTGTAACATAAATAGAGATTAGCGTGCTTGCTATAACGGCTAGCATAATCAATAGGCCAGTAGTTGAAAAAAGTTCAGGGTAGTCAATCACTCCTACTGTTGCAGGAATGAAAAACAAGGTTAATACGCCAATTAAGAAGCCTGCTCCATCTTGAATGTATTCTACTTTAATTATTTTAAAATTGAGTGAAAGTGCTAGTAATAGTAATCCAATTACACTTCCCGGAAGAGGTACATGTAGTAAAGCCACAATACCGACACCCATGTAATAAAAAATATTGAGTATCCCAATCTGAACAATAATACGAACAACTCTCTTTAACATCGAAGCAAAATTTTCGTTCAACATTTCGCCACATTTCACCCCCTATAACGTTTATTCTACATCTGCAGGAATTTTCTGTCTATTGTAATTTTAGGAAAACATTAGAAAAAAAGGATAACTCCAAAACACTTTGAGCCATCCTTTTTCTATACATAAGATAAAGAGGTTGTCTAAAAACTGCTCTACATTCGTTTTTAAGACAACGCCAAAAGTCTTTTTTTAACTATAATGCGTGTCCAGAACCACCATCAATGTTTATAGAAGTTCCTGTCACATAACTAGCTGCATCTGATACTAAAAAAGTAATGACATTTGCTGCTTCTTGAGTATCCCCTACTCGACCAAGTGGAATCGCTTGACCTACTTTACGGGAATAATTTTCCCACGATAGTTCTGGCGCTTCTTCCTTCCACTTCTTCTCAATTTGATCACTACGAATAAGACCAATACAAACAGAATTCACACGAATATTATCTTTCCCTAAGTCTTTGCTCATAGCCTTCGTTAACGCAAGCCCTGCCGCACGACTTACAGTAGTAGGGAGTGAGTTTGCTGGTGGTGTTTTAGCCATTACTGCAGTCACATTAACTATTGCACCGCCACCAACCTTACGCAAATGAGGTGCAGCATATTTTGAACAATTGACAGCACCAAATACTTTTAAATCTAAATCAGCTTGCCATAGC
This sequence comes from Lysinibacillus sp. NPDC093216, assembly GCF_050280325.1. Lineage (NCBI taxonomy): Bacteria > Bacillati > Bacillota > Bacilli > Caryophanales > Bacillaceae > Lysinibacillus > Lysinibacillus sp. NPDC093216. The sequence continues at coordinate 380,828 of NZ_JBNNVB010000001.1, forward strand.
TCACTACTAACCGCTTCAAATGGATTAGCCGAAGCTGTCCCTGCATTATTAATAAGAATATCAAGACGACCAAAATGTTCTACTGCTCGTTCAATTAAGTACTTACAATCTTTTTCCTTTGTAATATCAGTCGCTACAATTAATACGTCCTCGCCTGTTTCGTTTTTAATACAGCCAGCAGCCACTTGAAGCTGTTTTTCACCACGAGCACAAAGTACAACCTTTGCCCCCTCTTTCACAAGCTGCATCGCTGTATAATAACCAATTCCCTTACTTGAACCTGTAATAACTGCTACTTTCCCCTTTAAGCCTAGTTCCATTGTGATCACCCCAGTTTTTTGTTCAACTTCTTTTGTTATACAAACATCGATATCATTTTCGAATATCTAGCAGTCAATTTCAGAGACTATCTGATACATTCGGTAAATCTATTCGGTATTTAATATAATCCCAACCGAACTATATTATTTGAATATTCATTCGATATAATTACTTTATCAAAATTACAAGTAATATACAAAAAAACGGCTACAAAGCAAATGCTTTATAGCCGTTTTCATAAACTTTATTATTTTTTAGCTACAATATGGATTGGGTTGCCAAGTAATACTTCAGCAGCTTCCATTGTAATTTCACCTAATGTTGGGTGAGCATGGATTGTTAATGCGATATCTTCAGCAGTCATGCCGCCTTCAATTGCTAAGCCCATTTCAGCGATCATATCTGATGCACCAGCACCTACGATTTGAGCACCGATTAATAAGCCATCTTCTTTACGCGCAACAAGCTTCACGAAACCTTCTGTTTGGTTTAATGCAAGTGCACGACCATTTGCTGCGAATGGGAATTTCGCTGCAGTGTATTCAATGCCTTCAGCTTTCGCTTCATCTTCGTTATAACCAACTGTTGCCATTTCTGGATCTGTGAAGCATACAGCAGGAATAGCTAAATAATCAACGATTGATTTTTCACCAGCGATTGCTTCAGCAGCAACTTTACCTTCGTAAGATGCTTTATGAGCAAGTTGAGGACCAGCTACAATATCACCAATTGCATAGATGTTTGGAATATTTGTACGACATTGTTTGTCAACATTGATAAGACCACGTTCACCGAATTCAATACCGATTTCAGCAAGGCCCATTTCATCTGTATTTGGACGACGACCTACAGTTACTAATACATAGTCAGCTTCAACTTTTTTCTCTTCTCCGCCAACTTCATATGTTACTACTACGCCGTTTTCTGTTTCTTCAACGCCTTTTGCAGATGCGTTTACTTCCATTTCAACGCCTTTCTTTTTAAGGCCTTTTTTCACGATTTGTGTCATTTGTTTTTCGAAACCAGCTAAGATATCTTTTCCGCCCTCGATAATTGTTACTTGTGAGCCAAGATTAGCATATGCTGAACCTAACTCTGTACCAATATAACCTCCACCGATAACAACTAATTTACCTGGTACTTCTTGTAAAGAAAGTGCGCCAGTAGAATTTAGTACGCGATCAGAGAATTTGAATGTTGGAATTTCAACTGGGCGAGAACCTGTTGCGATAATTACATTGTTAAATGTGTATGTTTGAGCAGATTCACCATTGATGATACGCACTGAATGAGCGTCAACGAAATAAGCTTCACCTTGTACAATTTCAACTTTATTACCTTTAAGTAAGCCTTCAACACCGCCAGTTAATTTTTTAACAACGCTGTCTTTAAATGCTTGTGCTTTTGAGAAGTCTAATTTCACGTCAGAAGCGATGATACCCATGTCATCTGAATGTTTAGCATGCTCAAAACGGTGACCTACTGAAATTAATGCTTTTGATGGGATACAACCTACGTTTAAGCACACACCACCAAGTACATTTTTTTCAACGATTGTTACTTTTTGGCCAGTTTGAGCTGCACGGATTGCTGCTACATATCCTCCAGGACCTGAACCAATGACAAGAGTATCTGTTTCGATTGGAAAATCTCCTACTACCATTTTTGTTACGCCTCCATTAATAATAATTCTGGTTCACTTAGCAAACGCTTTAAGTGATTTAAAGCATTTTGCGCAGTGGCTCCATCAATCATACGATGATCAAAGCTCAATGATAATGCTAACACAGGTGCGGCTACAATTTCACCATTTTTTATTACAGGTTTTTCTGAAATTCGACCAATACCTAGAATTGCTACTTCAGGATGATTAATTACCGGAGTAAACCATTGTCCTCCTGCAGAGCCGATATTCGTAATCGACATCGAAGCGCCCTTCATTTCATGTGGTGCAAGCTTGCCTTCACGTGCTTTAGTCGCTAATTCATTAATCTCGTTTGATACTGCAAATACAGATTTACGATCTGCGTGCTTAATAACTGGTACTAACAAGCCTTTTTCTGTATCTGCTGCAATACCAATATTATAATAATGCTTCTGAATAATCTCTTGTGTTGCATCATCTAATGAGCGGTTAAATTCTGGGAATTCGCGTAAAGTTGAAATAAGCGCTTTAACTACGTATGGTAAGTACGTTAATTTGACACCTTTTTCAGCAGCGATATCTTTGAATTTTTTGCGATGTGCTACTAGAGCTGTTACATCGACTTCATCCATTAGTGTAACATGTGGAGCCGTTTGTTTCGAGTGAACCATCGCTTTTGCAATCGCTTTTCGAATGCCCGACATTTTCTCACGTGTTTCAGGGAATTCACCTTCAAGAACTACTGGTGCTGCTGCTTGTGCAGTTGTTTCTTGCTGAACAGCCTCCTCATTAGCCACCGGTACTACTTCAGCCTCTACAGCGCCTCCACCTTTTAGGAAATTCTCAATATCTTGTTTTAAAATACGACCATTTTTGCCTGTACCTTTAACTTCACGAATATTAACATCATGCTCTCGTGCAAATTTACGTACTGAAGGCATTGCAATGACACGCTTATTTTCATCAGCTACAGTTACAGCTTCAGTCTTTTCGGCAGCTTTCTCTGGAGCCTGCTCATCTTTAACAGGAGCCTTTTCTACTTTCTGACCATCCTCAGCTGTTGCTTGAACTTGAGCCTCTGTTTTCGCCTCAGCATGGTCATCACCTTTTAGCTTTAAGTCTTCATAGCCAGGTGCATCAAAACGGATTAAGACATCACCAACAACTGCTACTGTGCCTTCTCCTACTAAAACTTCCTCTACTTTCCCTTCCACCGGAGAAGGGATTTCTACTACTGCTTTGTCATTTTGTACTTCACAAAGAATATCATCTTCTTTTACTGTATCTCCAGCTTTAACGAACCATTTCACGATTTCGCCTTCGTGAATACCCTCGCCTATGTCTGGTAATCTAAATTCAAATGCCATGTGTACCCATCCTTTCGATTTACAGTTCCTTGTTTAGAAGCTACATTAGAATGTTAAAACTTTTTTTGCAGTTTCCATTACATCTTTATAGTTTGGTAACCAAACACCTTCAGCTTGTGGGAATGGGTACACAGTATCTGGTGCAGCCACACGAAGTACAGGTGCTTCTAAGCTTAAAATCGCGCGTTCTGTAATTTCAGCCACAACATTTGCAGCGATACCTGCTTGTTTTTGAGCCTCTTGTACAACGATTGCGCGACCTGTTTTTTCAACTGACGCAATAATTGTTTCAATATCAATAGGTTGGATTGTACGTAAATCAATAACTTCTACAGAGTGACCTTCTTTTTCTAGCTCTTCTGCAGCCTTTAAGCTTTCGTGAACCATTAAACCATAGGCAATGATTGTTAGATCTTTACCTTCACGTTTTACATCCGCTTTACCTAGTGGAATTTCGTATGCTTCCTCTGGCACCTCTTCACGGAATGAACGATATAATTTTAAATGCTCTAAGAAAATGACTGGGTTGTCATTTCGAATAGATGAAATCAGTAAGCCTTTCGCATCGTATGGTGTAGATGGTACAACAACCGTTAACCCTGGTTGTGCTGTCATTAAACTCTCTAAGCTATCTGAGTGCATTTCTGGTGTATGTACACCACCACCAAATGGAGAACGGATTGTTACTGGTGCATTATAGACACCGCCGCTACGGTAGCTCATACGTGCTAATTGACCACTAATTGAATCCATTACTTCATAAACAAAGCCGAAGAACTGAATTTCAGGAACTGGACGGAAACCTTGAAGAGAAAGTCCGACTGCTAAGCCACCAATACCTGACTCTGCTAATGGAGTATCGAAAACGCGGTCAACACCGAATTCTTTTTGTAGGCCTTCAGTTGCGCGGAATACCCCACCATTGACACCTACATCTTCCCCGAATACAAGAACGTTTTCATCATTCTTTAATTCTGTGCGAAGTGCATCTGTAATTGCTTGAATCATTGTCATTTGTGCCATAGGTTATTTCGACTCCTTCTCTTTATAGATTTCATATTGTTCTTTTAAGTTTGATGGCATTTCGCCTTTATACATGTTTTCCATTAACTGTGTTACTTTTTGTTTTGGAGCAGCATCGGCTTTTTTGATTGCCTCTTTAATTTCTTCTTTTGCACGCTCAATAACAGCCTCTTCTTTTTGCTCATCCCATAAACCTTTCGCCTCTAGATATTTACGGAAGCGTACAAGAGGGTCTTTTTGCGCCCATTCACTATCTGTATCCGATGTACGGTAACGCGTTGGGTCATCCCCTGCCATTGTATGAGGACCATAGCGATAGCACATTGTTTCAATTAAAGTAGGACCTTCGCCATTAACAGCGCGCTCACGTGCATCACGTGTTGCTACGTAAACAGCTAACGCATCCATTCCATCTACTAAAATACTTGGTAAGCCTGCTGCTACACCTTTTTGAGCAATTGTTTTCGCAGCTGTTTGTAATTCACGAGGTGTTGAAATTGCATATTGGTTATTTTGTACAATGAAAATTGCTGGTGATTTAAACGCACCCGCAAAGTTAATGCCTTCATAGAAATCCCCTTGCGACGACCCACCATCACCTGTATAAGTTACAGCGACAGCCTTTTTACCACGTTTTTGAATACCAAGCGCTACACCTGCAGCTTGAATATATTGTGCACCGATAATGATTTGAGGTGCTAATACGTTTACCCCTTCAGGAACTTGATTCCCCATAAAATGACCGCGTGAGAATAAAAACGCTTTATCTAAAGGTAAACCATGCCATACGATTTGTGGTACATCACGGTAACCTGGTAAAATCCAATCTTCTTTTTCTAACGCAAAGTGTGAAGCAAGTTGTGAAGCTTCTTGCCCAGCCGTTGGTGCATAGAAGCCTAATCGACCTTGACGGTTAAGAGAAATGGAACGTTGGTCTAAAATACGTGTATAAACCATACGCGTCATTAACTCAACTAGCTCCTCATCAGATAACTTTGGGTCTGCCTCGTCATTTATAATTTCGCCTTCTTCATTTAAAATTTGAAACATTTCAAATTTATCTTCTATTTCAGTTAGCGTTTGTTTAGCGTCAAAAATATTATTGTTTTTCTTGCCCATTTGTCACATCTCCCTTTCAGCTGTATTAAAATAAATCACCATTTCAACTAGTACAACTTATTCTTTGCACTCAGTATACTGAATAAAATACTGTCGGTCAATCATATAATACGCGTATAAACAAAGATTTTTTCTAACATAGCGATTATACAACTCTGTTTCATACTGTACCACTAACAAAGAATAACTGTATTATAACAACATATCGAAAGTACATAATTATTTAGTTTCCTTACATGATTACCAATAGTAGAATGCCCCAGTTCCAGACAATCTAATAGCTTTAGAAAAATTTTTTAAGTATATTCAAATAAGGTCTTTTTTCATGTGATTGTTTTAAGACGTGATGTATACTTATAAGTAAGCACTACAAAGTTGAAAGGAAGATTCATATATGATTTTAATGGATGATATTATTCGCGAAGGTCATCCGACTTTACGCACAAAAGCTGAGGAGGTCAAATTCCCTTTAACTGATGAAGTAAGACAGCTTGCAGAAGACATGCTTCAATATTTAATAAACAGCCAAGATCCTGAAATGGCAGATAAATATAATTTACGCGGCGGCATTGGATTAGCTGCCAATCAAGTAAATAGCCTACATCGCATGTTTGCCCTTCATTTAACTGATGACAATGGCGAACAATTAAGTTTTGTAGCTATCAACCCAAAAATCGTTAGCCATTCTGTAGAAAACTCATACCTTGCAGCGGGTGAGGGCTGCCTTTCTGTAGATCGCAATGTTCCAGGCTATGTACCACGTCATGCTCGTGTTACAGTTAAATTTAAAACAATTGACGGTGAAGAGAAAAAATTGCGACTTAAAGGCATGCCTGCTATAGCCTTCCAACACGAATTAGACCACCTTAACGGCATTATGTTTTACGATCGCATCAATGAAAAAAATCCATTTGCGGAAATTCCAGATTCTACACCATACGAGCGCGATTAGGAGCACAGAAAGAAAGCAAACCCCTGCAGTTATTATAAACTGCGGGGGTTTACTTTATTTTCAGGCTCTTTTTGATCTTCTACCCATCACTTTCAATTTTCAAATATCCCAATTATTTTTATGCTATTTCTATTCCTTGTTCTAAACGTTCGTTTATTTTTTCCAGCAGTGCAGGCAGCTCTTCCATCGTTCGAATCGTATAATGCGCACCTATCTCTTTAATTATTCGTGCTGTTTTTTCAATAGCTATTTGCTGCTCTTCTTCAGATAAAGCCATAAACTCTTCTTCAGATAACCCCATCTCAGAACTTCCAACAATAACACCTACAGCCCAGACACCTTCATTTAAAGCCTCTTTAATATCTGAGGTTGTATCACCAATCTTCACAACTTGTTTCGTTGCCCAATATCTAATGCCTCCATATTTTTAAAAATCATATATGGGTACGGACGTCCTTTATCCCCTACTTGAGTAGGCGTTACTAAAAAATCAGGTTCATATCCTTTTGCCGCTGCATGATGAGTCACTACCTCCATCATAGAGTCTGTATATCCCGTCGTGGAGCCAATACGAATACCCTCTTTCCTTAATCGATACACCGTTTCTTTCACATGCTGAATCGGATCTGTGTAAGTAGCTAACGATTCCATTAGCTTTGATTCAAACTGCATATATAAAGCTAGGACATCCTGTTCCGTGAAATGAAATGTATACAATAGAAAGGCAACAGCATATTTTACAATTTGTACGAAAACATATGATAGTAAAATTAGTAACGCTAACAAAAGAGTTCAACGTTTCAACGGAAACAATTCGTCGTGATATTCAACACAGCTTGTGCAAGATAAGAAAATGGAGAAGTTTTATGGCGGTGGTGAACTACCCACCATTTATAACCTAACAGTTTTTGAAGTGGGGGCTTCTCGACTTATCGTTGCTTTTAGTAGCCAACGAAAACTGACCGAGCTATCCCTCTTGTTCCAAAAGTTTTTTTGTTATGCTAACGCTAATAAACGCAATCCTTCATGTCTGATGTTGATAAACGGCATTCCAGTCCCTGTCTGCTATAAACCCACAATCACAGTAGAACGTACACTCAGAAAGAGATAAGGACTCCTTTACTTGACCACAATTGGAACAAGTTTCGGAAGAAGGAAACCATCTGTCTATTTTGATTAACTTTTTCCCTTGCTCCTCTAACTTATACCTAAGAAAAGTTGTGAACAAGCCCCATGCATTATCTGCAACGCTTTTACCAAAACGGAGTGCTTGTGACATCCCCTTCATGTTGAGATCTTCAATCACCACGCAATCATAGGTTTTGCTACTTTATGCGATTCTTTATGCAGAAAGTCTTTCCGTTGGTTGGCGATTTTTTCATGTAACCTCGCTACTTTAAGACGCTGTTTGTGCCAACGATTAGAATCTTTCTTTTTGCGTGATAGAATACTTTGTTCCTTCGCTAATTTTACCAAGGCTTGACGATAGAAACGTGGGTAATTGGCTGTCTTACCTTCTTCGCTATCGACAAATAAGCCATTCATGGAAAAATCTAACCCAACAACATCTTGTACTTCCTTTTTTATAGGTTGATGTTCGTATTCGCGGAAACAAATTATAAATATTTCTCAAACTGTCTATGTAGCAGCGGACTCTTCAAAACTTAACAAAGATGTCGCTATTCAAGTTTGTCCAGTAAATGCGGTAGATATGATTATCACAGATTACTCACTCTCTAAAGACACGGTCAATCATTTCACGGATAATGGTGTACAACTGAAAATAGTAAGAACAAACATCGAAGACACTAAATAATTTATTAAATACAAAAGCAACTAGTTGTAGTCAATTCTTACAACTAGTTGCTTCTTTAGTTTCTCTAATCAATTATGCCTCGGCATTGCGTCCGGAGGTTTAACTTATTTCAGCGGATGTCTTTTGTACCGAAAGCTTAGCGACAGGTACGGATGTTTCGACTCCGTTGAAATAAGTTAGATAATATTTAATTGGTGCATGATTTTAGCAAGACCATCCTCGTCCACATGCTCCGCAATATGAGTAGCAACAGCCTTCACTCTCTCATGACCATTCCCCATCGCCACGCCAGTCCCAACAGCCTGTAGCATTTCAATATCGTTAAGTCCATCCCCAAAAGCAATGGCATCATTTAATGTCAGCCCTATCTTATCAAGGACCTTTTCAATACCAGCAGCCTTCGAGCCTCCCTTTGGTAAAATATCACAAGAATAGCGGTGCCAGCGTACAAACTCCACGTTCGGAAATGCTTCACGATATAAATGTTCATCTTTTTCTTCCATAAAAATAAGTGTTTGATAGACATCGTTCTGCATATAATAAGTTGAGTCTATAGTCGGATACTCGTATTTTAATGTATCGAGGCTTTCTACTACCATATCGTTATTTCCTACAGATGCAATCATACGCTTGTCGTCTAAAAATACTACAGGTTCATTTCGCGCTTCACCAAAGGCAATGATTTTGGCTAGCTCACCTTTTCCAACACCATTCGTATAAATAACCTCACCACGATAAACAACATATTGTCCGTTAAATGTCACATACGTATTAATATCTAGCTCTTCTAGCAAGGATTGAATCATGAAAGGTGCACGTCCAGTTGCAATCGCTATCTCATATCCATTACGACGAGCTTCAAAAAGTGCCTCTTTCGCAGAAGCAGGTAATATTTTCTCACTATTATAAAGTGTACCATCTACATCAAAAAATAATATTTTCTTCATCTTATAGTCCCCTTCATTATGTATTATTCTGCAAGGTTAATGACTTTACAGAGGCAATATTTTTTATTATAATGATCCTAAGGAGTGATGTGCCATGCTGAAGAAACTCAAACGCAAATTGTTGAAGCAACTTCGCGGCATACTCGGAAAAAAATCAATTGCCTAACATTTGCCCTTCATTATTTGAAGGGCTTTTCTTTATTTTAGAGTAACTGCGTGATAATATAAAGGAAATGCATTTATTTGGCTATGCGCAACCACTGTCTCATTGCATAATTCAATTACACCTTGTTGTAATTACGTCTGGATTGTAACACTGAGATACAAGAACTTCAAACGCCTAATTTCTTCCTTTGTTTACTAGAAATTTGCTGTTTTTTCTTGTAGTACGTGTGTGGTATTAGTCAAAGGTGCAAGAAAATTGTACGCAATAAAAGGAGAGCAAACTATGATTTACAAAGTTTATTATCAAGAAAAAGTAAATGAAATTCCAGTTCGCGAAAACACTAAAAGTCTATACCTAGAAGCTGCTTCAGAACGCGAAGTACGTGAAAAGCTAAAAGACCGAAACTACAACATCGAGTTCGTTCAATTGCTTGAAGGTAACTATTTAGTCTACGAACAAGCAAGCCCGAACTTCATCTTGGAGGAAATTTAACAAACATGAAGTTTGTTAAAAATGACCAAGCAGCTGTTTTCGCGCTCGGCGGACTGGGCGAAATCGGCAAAAACACTTACGGCGTTCAATTTCAAGATGAAATCATTTTAATTGATGCCGGCATTAAATTCCCAGAAGACGACTTACTCGGCATTGACTACGTTATTCCGGATTATACTTATTTAGTACGCAACGCCGACAAAATTAAAGGATTATTTGTTACACATGGACATGAAGACCATATTGGTGGTATTCCCTACTTATTACGTCAAGTAAATGTCCCTGTCTACGGCGGCAAGCTTGCACTTGGTTTATTACGCAATAAGTTAGACGAGCATGGTTTACTACGTACAACAAAGCTTATCGAAATTAAAGAAGAGGATGTTATTAAGTTCAGAAAAACATCTGTTAGCTTCTTTAGAACAACACACAGTATTCCAGATGCTTACGGAATCGTTGTAAAAACACCACCTGGTAACATCGTGCATACAGGTGATTTTAAATTTGACTTTACACCTGTAGGCGAGCCAGCCAACTTAACAAAAATGGCTGAAATCGGCCGTGATGGCGTACTATGCTTACTTTCAGATAGTACGAATGCAGAAAAGCCGAACTTTACAATGTCAGAGCGTACAGTTGGTAAAAGTATCGATGAAATTTTCCGTAAGGTAGATAGTCGTATTATTTTTGCAACTTTCGCATCTAACATTCACCGTTTACAACAAGCAACAGATGCTGCAGTAAAATACGGAAGAAAAATTGCTGTCTTCGGACGTTCAATGGATAATGCCATTACAATTGGTCGTGAACTAGGCTATATTAATGCACCAAAGGATACATTTATTGATGCCCAAAGCATTAATCGTCTTCCTGCCAATGAAGTTATGATATTATGTACAGGCTCTCAAGGTGAACCGATGGCCGCACTTTCTCGCATTGCCAATGGTACACATCGTCAAATCCAAATCCAGCCTGGTGACACAGTTATCTTCTCTTCTTCACCAGTACCAGGAAATACGGTAAGTGTAAACAAGATTATCAACTTACTTTTCCGTGCAGGTGCAGAAGTTATACATGGTGCACTGAATAATATCCATACTTCTGGTCACGGTTCTCAAGAAGAACAAAAACTAATGCTGCGCCTAATGAAGCCTAAATTCTTTATGCCAATTCACGGTGAATTCCGTATGTTGAAAATGCATACTCATCTAGCAGAAGATTGTGATGTTCCGCTTGAAAATACATTCGTTATGGAGAATGGTGACGTGCTAGCATTAAGTGCCAACGAAGCACATGTAGCAGGTCGTATTCCTTCAGGAGACGTTTATATTGACGGCAATGGTATTGGAGATATCGGCAATATCGTATTACGTGATCGACGCATTCTTTCTGAAGAAGGTTTAGTGATCGTTGTTGTAAGTGTGGATATGGAAAACCAAAAAATCGTTTCCGGTCCAGACATTATTTCACGAGGCTTTGTTTACATGCGTGAGTCAGGTACGATGATTAATGAAGCACAAAAAATGCTAAACCGACACCTGAATGAATCAATTCAAGGCAAAACGCCTCAATGGACTGAGCTAAAAAATGAAATCACTGACGTATTAGGACCATATTTATTCGAAAAAACAAAACGTCGCCCTATGATTTTACCGATCATTATGGAGGTTTAATCTCATTAAAAAAACTACGCAAAATTGCGTAGTTTTTTTATTTTCATTTTTTTGGAACCTCTTTGCTTTTTTTTCGTATATAGTATGAAGACTCTAAAATAATTTCAACAACAATAAGTTTCAAAATGAATTAGAGTAACACAAGAAATAGCTACTCGAATGGAGTTTTGTCCCTATTGTAGTACTATCAGAAACTCGCAATCACTTCTAGTCACCGAGACTAATACTTAATTACCGCTAACACTTCAAGTTTTCATATAACATTCAATAATCTTAACCAATTTCGCAGTGTCATAACTTTAACTGTCGCTACAGAAAACACTGTGCCAAATGAAGATAAAATAGGATCGCTCACCCGTTAGAATGTGCAATCCTATCCTTATGTCTACATATTAAAGTATTTAGCTATTACATAAGCAACCCAACGATAATCTGGCTGCAAGCGTATGTTTTCAATTAAACCTTTTACAATCGGTTTACTATAGGTTGGATTTTCGACTTGGTCTTTTAATAATTCTAGAGACTCTCGTTCTATAGTGTCTTCTAAGCCATCTAGATGTTGTTCGATTAATTCTAGCAAAGATTCCTGCGTAACTTCTTCATCACAAGGTTTTTCCGTTAATCGAACGAGTTCTTCAGTTATAAATGGTATCGTCGTATGTCGTGCAATAATTTCCGTCTTTTCAGCTAGCGATCTGGCCAATTGATCTAAATCGAGTGGTATATCGGAAAAAATAAAAAGTTCCGAATAACTTTTCATAAATCCTTTAATGCAATACATAACATCATATTTTGTCTCCTGAAGTTCATCCTGATATAACTGCTCCAGCATATAGAGAATCGACTTAGACATCTCAACATCATAGGCAATTATTTTCTGAAACAATTCTTTTTTTGTAAGAAGTACTTTCTCATTAAAAAACACACGGGCAGATGCAGCATGATTTTTAAAAGCTTGAAAAATACTTTTGTAAAATTCAACTAAAATGATATCTTTACTAAGTGAACTTCTGACTACTTGGTCAACGTCAGTGACAAACTGTTGTAGATAATACTCTACCATAGAAATTAGAAGCTCGTCTTTTGTTTTGAAAGATAAATAAAATGCACCCTTTGAAATTCCACATCGTTCTGTAATTTGCTGTACAGATGTAGCTTCGAAGCCTTGTTCTGAAAATAGCTCCAACGCTTTCTCCATAATAAGTTGCTTTTTTAACATACTTTTAATCTCTCCTAATGTGTTTCATTGACAAATGACCGATTAGTCATTAGTATAAATAACGAAATCTAGTTAGTCAATAAAGGGTAGGTGTGAAGGTGAAAGGTTTAGTTAATTTCGTATTGAAAAACAAATTGGCAGTGTGGTTATTAACAATTATCATCACTGTCTCTGGTATTTATTCAGGTACAAAAATGAAAATGGAGTCCATACCTGACATTTCTATACCATATTTAATTGTAATGGGTGTTTATCCTGGTGCAACACCTGAACAGGTTATGAATGAGCTTTCCATGCCATTTGAAAAGTCAATAGAAAGCTTAGAAGATGTAAAGGCTGTTTACTCAAATTCCTCTTCAAACGTAGCTCAAGTTCAAGTTGAATACGACTACGGCATTGATATGGATGAGAAAAAGCGCCAATTAGAGTCCGCTTTAGAAGGTATAAAAATACCTGAAGGTGCTCAAAAACCGACAGTTATGGCAATTAGCATGAATATGATGCCTGTTGTCGCTTTATCAGTTAGTAGCTCTAAGGAAGATATTGTTGAATTAACGTCAACAGTAGAAGACATTCTACTTCCAAAAATCGAAAAAATTGATGGCGTTGCTTCAGCAACTATCAATGGTCAGCACATTAATGAAATATCATTTAAATATGATAAAGCAAAAATGGCTGCTCTCGGCTTAACAGAGGATTCTGTCAAGCAAATGATTCAAGCAAGTGATATGTCACTATCACTTGGTTTATATCAATTTACCGTTGGCGAACAAGCCGTATCAGTAGACGGTAAAGTACAATCTATCGATCAGTTAAAAGAATTATTGATCCCAGTCACACCTTCAGCTACAAATCCTTCACCATTCGTTCGCTTAGGCGATATTGCAACGATTGAAGTCGAAGGTAAAGTACAATCTGTATCACGTACAAATGGCAAAGATGCGATTGCGATTCAAATCGTTAAAGCTCAAGATGCAAATACGGTAAAAGTCGTAAATGCAGTGAAAGATTTAATGAAAGACGAAGAAAAATCATTAGCCGGCTTAAAAGTGGATATCTCACTTGACCAAGGTAAACCAATTGAAGATTCAGTCTTCACAATGATTGAAAAAGCAGTATTCGGTGGTGCCATTGCCGTATTAATTATTTTACTATTTTTACGTGATTTCAAATCAACAATTATTTCGATTATTTCTATCCCAGTTTCAGTATTCATGGCATTACTACTATTAAACTGGATGGATATCACATTAAACATTATGACTCTCGGTGCCATTACCGTGGCGATAGGTCGTGTTATCGATGACTCCATTGTAGTTGTTGAAAATATTTATCGACGTATCCATTTAAAAGGAGAAAAACTAACAGGTCGTGCTCTTATTCGTGAAGCGACAATTGAAATGTTCAAACCAATCCTTTCTTCTACATTAGTAACTGTGGCCGTATTCGCCCCACTAATGTTTGTAGGCGGTATGGTTGGTGAATTATTCATGCCGTTTGCGTTAACAATGTCATTTGCGCTAGGTGCTTCATTACTAGTGGCGATTACAATAGTTCCAGCTTTATCTCACTTCCTATTCCGCAAAAAAATATACGGTGAGAAAAAAGAAAGTCAACATAAAGAAGTTGGAAAGCTAGCTCTTTGGTATAAAGGTGTACTAAAAAAAGCATTAAACCATAAAATCATTACATCAGTTATAGCGATTGTATTGCTTGTTGGTTCTCTTGCTTTAACACCACTTATCGGCTTCAGCTTCATGGGCTCTCAAGAAGATAAGGTTATGTACTTAACGTATACTCCTGGTACAGGCGAGCTAATGAAAGATACAGAAGCAAATGTTGCAAAAGTAGAAAAAGAATTAATGAAACGTAAAGACGTTAATATTTTACAAGTTTCGATCAATGACCCTAAACATGTTGATCCTTCAGCAATGATGATGGGTGGCGGTGCTGGTGGTGCCTTAATGTACCTCATCTTCGATCCAGATATGAAGGACTTCCCTGAAGCACGTCAAGAAGTAGAAGACTATGTAACGAACATCGATCAATCAGGAGAATGGAAATCTCAAAACTTCTCATCAATGTCGGGGTCTTCAAATGAAGTAAGTTACACATTATACAGTGAAGATCTAGATAAGCTTCGCAAAGCAGTGAAACAAGTGGAAGGCGCATTAAAAGAAGTTGATGGTTTAGAAGAAATTAAGTCTGATACTGAAGATCCATTTGTTGAAAATACCTTAAAAGTAGATCAAAAGAATGTTCTACAATATGGTTTAACTACTGCTCAAATTGTAATGGCTTTAAATCAAAATACATCATCAGAAGTTCTAACTAAAGTTCAGTATGATGGTGAAGATATTGATGTTATTGTACAACATGAAGAAAAAGCTGCGGCCAAATCTCTTGATGATGTATTAGCTACTAAAATCCAAACAGCTTTAGGCACAACAATGACAATCGGTGAGTTAGTAAAAGTAGAAGAAGGCACTACATTAAACACATTGTCTCGCTCAAAAGGTGAATATTTCGCAAAAGTTTCTGGTACGATTATCGGTGACGATATTTCAAAAGCAACTACAGCTGCTGATAAGAATATCGATAAATTAGATTTACCTAAAGGTGTAACGACTGGCGTTGGAGGCGTTGCTGCAGACATGCAAGAAACGTTCACACAGCTTGGAATTGCTATGTTAGCTGCGATCGCGATTGTTTACTTCATCCTAGTAGTAACATTCGGTGAAGGTTTAGCACCATTTGCTATTCTGTTCTCACTACCATTCGCAGTAATTGGTGCATTTGTCGGCTTGTACGTTACAAATCAAACCATTTCTGTTTCTGTTATGATGGGACTATTAATGTTAATAGGTATCGTTGTAACAAATGCCATCGTATTAGTAGATCGCATTATTCATATGGAACGTGACGGACTTGCTATGCGCGAGGCCATTTTAGAGGCAGGTGCAACTCGTTTACGTCCAATCCTAATGACAGCCATCGCAACAATTGGTGCGATGATTCCAATGGCACTTGGTAATGGTGGCAGTGGTCTAATTTCAAAAGACCTAGCGATTACCGTAATTGGTGGTTTACTATCTTCAACATTATTAACATTAGTAGTTGTACCAATCGTGTATGAAATGCTATCTAAAATGTTAAAGAAAAACCGAAAAGACGTTAAAGATAATTAATAAATACTTGTAAAAAAGGGCTCTCCATTGTAGGAGGCCCTTTTTTCTATGTTTTGAAGAAATACTATTGTCTATGACTCATTAGCATAAAGTGAGGTTGATTTCCGTTACGGTTGATCGGTTTCCTGAGGGCGTCGTGGCAACAGGTGTTTTTTGCGCGAAAGCGTAGCGGCAGCGGCAGATGGTTTTTGCGCGAAAGCGTAGCGTTGACGTAGCGTCAGCAATATGGCGGGTATTTGCTTTCCTTCCGCGAGTATTTGCCCTCCTTCCGCGGGTATTCTCTAGCTTCGCGCAAATCATCATATTATAAGTAAAGCTGTTGCATTAGATTACAGACTACTAAACGAGTTCATCCCCTTTCAATCTCAAATAAACAGCCTAACGAAAATTTACAAATCTTGTTATAATTAAATACACTCAAACGCTTTTAAGGGGGAGTTTTATGAGCGACAACATTTTTAAACAAGCAGTACCTGTTTTAAAGACAGAAAGATTAACATTAAGACCAATTACACTGAATGATGTAGAAGCCATGTTTCTTTATGCTTCCAGTGAACATGTAGCTCGTTATGTGACATGGGACGCACATAAAAGTTTAGATGAAACGAAGGATTTTATTGCATTGATTTTATCTGGTTACCAACAAGGTCAACACTTTTTTTGGGGCATCGAATATGAGCAAAAATTGATTGGCACCATTGACTTCGTGTCGATTAACACGACACATAAATTTGCGGAGGTTGGTTATGTTCTTTCTGAAGCTTATTGGAATAAAGGGATAACGACTGAAGCGGCAAAAAAACTAATCGACTTTGGCTTTAACGAGTTAGGATTAGTGCGAATTCAAGCGCGATGCTTTGAAGAAAATATTGGATCTCAAAAAGTAATGGAGAAATCAGGGATGCATTTTGAGGGAGTTTTACGAAAATGTATGTTTGTTAAGGGCATTCATCAAAATGTTAATATGTATGCTATTACAGATGATGACTATGTTAAATCTTAAATGGACTAAGCCCTGCAAAAAAGCAGGGCTTACAACCATTTCTCAATACAATAGACTTTTTTGGCCGTTGCATCTAATCTCACTTGTTTTCCTATAGCAATTGGATGCATCGGATGCGTATGACATATATCAAATTCTGCCAATATCGGGATATCAATGCCGTCTAACTGTTCAAGCAGGATTTCATATGGTTTACGCCCAGTCCCTAAATCATCATAACGTTCATGCTTGCCTAAAATAATGCCACTTATTTTTTCAAATACACCATGCAATTTCAGCATTGCAAAATTCTTCTCAACGATAGCCGTATTTTTAGCGCAATCTTCTATTAATAAGATATCTCCAACATTAATTTTCGGGAAATAAGAAGTACCAATAAATCCATACATAGCATTTACATTGCCGCCGATTAATCTACCTTCAGCAACACCTTCTTGAACCGTCACCCATTCATTTTTATATAAATTTTTTTCCACCGTTTTTTCTAGCCAATTGACAGGTTCATCTGACCAGTATGTAGGCATTGGAATTTCATAAGGTGATACTTGTGATTTCAAGAAGTAGTTCTCGAAGAATTGATATGTATCATTGACTAATGGCTCAAATTCACCAAAGGAAGGAATTAATGCTGGTCCGTAATAAGTTGTAATTCCTGTTTTTGCGTAAAGTGCCAGTAAAATTGCTGTTGTATCAGAGTAACCAACGACGATTTTGGGATTGCTTCGAAAAGCCTCATAATCAATATATGGCAGCATACTATTTGAGTTTGTACCACCTATTGTCGACATGATAATGTGGACGTTTGGATCACGTAATAATTCATTCAATTCCTCTGCGCGCTCTTTAGGAGTACCTGAGCGATAAATATCAGCTTTACCCGTCAAACTACCTTCAATTAGATTAATATTTTTTTGTTCAAGAAAAGCTTTTGCACGCTTATATCGAGAAAGTGCATTGACGGATGCAGGGGAAGACGGTGAAAAAATACCGATATTAATACTTCTAGTGTTTCTTCTAGAATTCATATACATCCCCCTTTTTTATTACAATAATTTTGACATATGATATTCATCCATATATTCCCCATCAACATATAAGGAATGTCTTTTAGTCCCCTCAATTTCAAACCCCATTTTTTTATATAAAGCTATGGCTGCCATGTTATTCGCCATTACTGTTAGTTCCAAGCGATGCATGCTCTTTTCTTTTGCCCAATCGTCGAGGTGACTAAACAATGCAGTACCAATTTTCTGTCCCCTATATTCACTATGGATACCTACGACTATATAGGCTCGATGTGAAACACTGGATGGCATATGATTACCTTGAACTATTAAATAACCAACTACTATCTTTTCAATTTCAGCTATAAATAAAGCTGAATGGCTGTTATTGTTCATATTCTCGATAAATTTAGTAAACTGTTCAGTCTCTAACTTTCGTTCACCTGGCCTGAATAACATAAAATTAGACTCTTCCGCATTTTTGATGACAGCTATTACCTGTTCAGCATCTTTACCTATTGCCTCTCTTACTAACATCTTGATCGTACTCCCTTCTTTATCAATTAGCCTTCAGCGGATGTTTGGACTCCCGCTGAAAGAAGTTAAAATTTAGTGACATGTATCATCAAATCTTTCGTATTCATTTGAATTTCACCACCAATTGGAAACGTAAAGATTGGCTGTGTATGTCCAAAATCAACATCATATAGAACTGGTATTTTTCTTAAATTTGGATGCTTATCTAAAATAAAATGTAGTTGCTCCTCTGTCATATTAGAAGCTCTTTGAAAACGCCCTATCGCAATACCTTTAATATTACTAGTAGCTTGTAATATTGAGCTGAAGTCCCGAGCAAATATTTCTGGATAAACTAGTTTATCATCCTCTACAAATAAAATACTATTTGATAAATCTGGCATATACGGTGTCCCTTGCAACAAATTTAATGTACATAAATTCCCTCCGAATAATTGCCCACTTGCTTCTCCTGCGGAATATACTTTCCAACTAGCCGCTTCAAAATGACGATTATGTTGATCTAAATACCATGCATCATCACTCCAAACGCTTGATGCTTTAATAGTATATGGTGTATTACTCATCAAACATTTTTGAAAATATGATAGCTGATAGTCTTGTGCCTGTTCCATACGGAAGCTAGAAAAATGAGGACCCGAATACGTAATAAATTCACATTTTTTTGTAATAGCTGTTGCTAAAGCTGTGATATCACTGAAGCCACAAAATATTTTTGGATTATTTGCTATCATGTCGTAATCCAAATAAGGTAATACCTCATTACAGTTATAACCACCAACAACTGTTAATACAGCCTTTACATTCTCATCACGAAAGGCATCATGAATGTCAGCAACTCGATGCTCAATAGAAGTTGAATTTTGAAGATCACATTCAAAAATATGTTGACCAAAGGATACTTTAAAACCTAACTCTTCAAGATTTTTCTTTGTTTGTTCAGCGCCTTCTGCTGTTATGATTGCTGCGCTACGACTAGGTCCGATAATCCGTATCTCTTCACCTACTTTTAATTTATTCGGAATACGCAAGCTACTCCCTCCTCTGCTTTGTAGAAGTTAAAAAAATTTAATGCAAGATTGCCTTTCTAATCCGTGCAGCTATCTCATTTGGATTGGTGAGAGGCAAAAAATGATAGCTTTTGGGAATAATCTCAACTTGTGCATTCGGTTGTCTTTCTTGAAATCTATTTAACTTCTTATGTAACAAACTATCCGAATGTTCGTCTGCCAACAGTAATAACACCGACAAAGGAATTTCATTTTCTATACAGTAATTATTTTTTTCTACTGCTTTTGACAAATCATTTAAGGCATTTGCATCACTGTGATGGTAATAGACATTGTTTTTTTCAACAAAGTTATGAAGGAAATAATTATACGAATATTCTTTATTTTCTGCAGACAAGTTCCCCATGTTCCGTATTTCTTCATTTATAGCCTCTTGTAAATCTTCTAATCGTTCAATGATAGGTAATTGTATTTCTGCTTTATCATCAGGATGATATTCGCCTATAAAATAATATCCACCGTCTAACAATGTTAATGATTTAACCGAATCAGGATAGTTTGTATAAAAATTTTGAATGATCCATGCACCTATTGAATTTCCAAGAAAATGAGCTTTAGTAATTTTTAGATACTCCATAATTTCTTTTATCGTATTGTTATACGACTGAAATGAAAAATCATTATCTAGTTGACCATTATGCCCTGGTAAATCGATTGCTACAATATGGGCTTCTGGTAAGATGCTCGCTAATGCTGCGTACATTTCTTTACGTTCACCAAGCGCAGGTATCGCAATTATTACCTCTTTATTCTGAAATGCATTGTATTGTATATAATTTTTCACGATACTATACCTCCCCCTAATTCACTTACAGTTTGAGCTCCTCGTAAAGGTTCTATATACAAAAAATTTGGTCTGATCACCACTTACCTCAAAACTAAAATTTTCTCTATTATTACAAAGCTCCAATGGAAAATCAAATGCAAAATTACATTTTTTTCATATATTTTGTTTCATCGTGTAATGAAGCCCAGTAAATACTATTTGGAATACCGCATACCACATTCATAATGTTTCTAGGCGATGTTCGATACTTTATCAGCGATTCTAGCTTTTTTATCAGCGATGTCCGCTGTTCTTCCAATGATAAAAAATCAATCAAAAAAGATGCATCGCAAAGTAATTTTGCAATGCATCTTTTTTTTATTGGCTGTGCGACCAATGCGTTTAATTATGCTGGCAGCACAGACTTTTTAAAATGATTCGGCTATCTATTTTCTCTTTTTGCCAATCAATAGCGTGACTTGTGCCATTGTAAATGGCAATGAAGATTTCTTTCGATAGGCTATATACTTTGGCTCCCAAAAATCTGCATATTTTAATTTAAAGTTTCTTAATCCTTTAAAATGATAGAAGTGCTGCCCATGTAAAAATATTTGTGCTGCAATTTTTTCACTTAAAAAGGAATACCTAGACTGCCCGACATTTGACAATGGCGACATCCCCATATTAAAAACACGGTAGCCTTCTGATTTTGTCCATTCAAAAAGCGATAGGAATATGAAATCCATCGTTCCAGATGGTGCTCCCGGCTTAAAACGCATGAGATCTACTGAGAGTCTTTCGCCATTATCGTACATGGGCATGAGACTAGCAAAGCCAATAACTCCTTCTGTACCACGTAAAACGGCAATGTTTGAAGTGTTTAAATAGTGTTCATTAAAAAAGCCAAGAGAAAAGCCTTTTTCTGACCTTCCCTGCAACCATTTCGTTGATACTTCTTGCATTTCATTCATTAATTCCTGTGAGTAAGGAGGGCTTACTATTTCAACTGTAAAATTTTCTCGTTCAAATTTATTTTTTACCGCTCGACGTCCCTTCATTCCCTTACCAGCAAGTGTAAACTTCTCCAAATCTACAAAAGCTTCTTCGCCAAGCTTAAAAAAACTATACCCATGCTCATGTAAAGAAGGGAAAATTTTATTGTTAATTTCATAAAAGACTGGTGTATAACCATGCTTATCTGCCAATTCTAAAAACTCTTGAATAGCTGATAAAAAATCAGATTCATCTCCTACTGGATCTCCCAGTACAACGATCTTATCGGCATATATTTGATAAGAAAATAAAACTGTACCTTGTTTATTCCAATGTACAAATTTGTCATGTAAAAAAATTAAATGTGAATACTCCGTCCCTTTATAGGTCATCAAATGATCTTTGATTCTCTCTTCTTGCTCACTTGATAAAAGCTTTTCCATTTTCTTAGGTGCACGGATAAAATAACCTATATAAAAAATAACAATTGCTATTAGGATACCAATTACTGCACTATAAAATAGGTCTCGGTAATCAGTAATGATGTATTCCTGCAGAGCGACTGGAATATGAATTTTGGAAGACGGTAAGTTCACATAACCAATCAATACATACATCGTTGTAATAATTGTCACTGCAGCAAGATCAATCAAAACGATGCCCCATGTCAAAACGTAACTTTCACGGTAAAATTGTTTTTTTGAGGCAATTAACAGCCCTGCGACAATCAGTAGAAAAATAGCTTCTTCATAGTCCAAGCCTTTAAAAATTGAAAATAGTGCAGAACTACTTAGCACAATGAGGCAAAGCTGATATGCCCTTTTTACTTTATATTTAATCCCTCTACATAGACCTAAGAGAATAAAGCCAGCTGCAACAGTCATTTGATGAGAGACATGCATAATCGGCGAAGATAAAAATTCCTGAGCTATTTTTAGTCGACTTAAAATCCCTGGAACTGAAGCCGATAGCAATAATACAATGCCAGAGAGAAATACCATTATCGTTAATAGCATGTGGCTAAGTTTCTGAAAAACGACATTTGGCAAGTCATCCCATGATTGATTCCAACGTTCCCAATATTCTTTTACAAACAAAAGAGAAGAAACTAAAAACGGAAGCACAAAGTAGCCAACCCGGTACAAAATTAATAGAAAAAGCACTTTTTCATCAGCGATTCCTAAACTTTGAGTCCCCCATAAAAAAACAAGGTCAAAAGAGCCCACTCCGCCAGGGATCATACTAACAATACCCGCGCAGGAAGCAATTAAAAATATGGGGATTAAATTGGAGAATTCTATTGGGATCTTCAATATAAAAGTTAATATCCAGATAACTAAAAAGACTGCAACCCATTCAGTTACGGAAGTACCTATCAATTGAAGAGAGATCCTCGGCTTTATAGAACCTGCTTTTTTATTGCGAATGAAAAGCATAGCAATAAAAATCGGAACATATAAGCTGACAAGAATAACTGCTATCTTTAACCATCGTACTTCTTTTAGCAATGGGAAGTCCCAAAAGAATATATACATAATCCAAGCTAACAGCGAAATCCCTGTTAAATAAAAGAGTGTTACGGAGGCAATGCTTTTTAACAAGTCTTCCTTATCCTCTTTATATTTCGAATAGAAATAGTTACGCAGAAAAACACCAACTAAACCACCAAAGCCTATAAGATTGGAGAAGGTGTTCACAATAAATGAATGATTCAGCAAAAGACGATTGTTTATTTTGATTCCTAATATTTTCACTAAAATTACATCATAAAAAATCATCGGTGTAATGGCACAGAAGGTGATAAAAAGAATAAATAAGAGCTCCCATATCTGCAGTTCATTCACTTCTTTCCGAAGTAAATGAACATCTATCCCACTTATCGTTTGTAGAATTTCATAAATTGCTATTGCTAAAAGCGCTATTGGAAATAGAATTTTCAAAAATTTAAATAGCGACTCTTTTCGAACGTTGAACATGTGTATTAAACCTACTCCCCATTAGCTTTCTAAAATCAAGTATATCTTTAATTTCCATAAAAAATCCTCCGAAGAATAACATACCATTATTGTAACGGATTCTCTGCTATATGTATCGCTAAAGTAAGTTTGCCTCTCGGGATAAAGCATATTTTATTCAACTATTGACTCTATTTGCTGCATAATGTATTCATCAATAAACAAATTTCCCTAAACACCTTCTTCTTCCCAAAATCTAATCCATATTGGTGAGAAAGCGAATGATGCTTCGAATATCCCCTTAATTTCTATAGTTTCCCTATAAAAAATGTATTAAACAGCTCTATAAGACACTCATTCGGATTAAATATAATATCGATGGATAGGACGTCCCACACTTCCATATTGTATATCCACCTTTAATAAATTTTGTTTTTCTAAAAAATCCAGGTAACGTCGAGCTGTTACACGAGCTGCTCCAATATACGTTGACACTTCTTCCGCTGATACGGCTCCGTCACTCTCTTGAATGTAGGCAAGCACCTTGTCTAATGTTGCTCGATTAAAACCCTTTGGTAGCTCGTCAATTATTATCGTCTCAGTGATCGGAGGAACAACTATTTGTTCAGAAATACGTTGCTGCATTAGATGATCTACATCATGCTGTGTTAGATCTTGCATACCACTTATTTTCTTTCTATAACCTTGATAATTCTTTAAAGTCTGTTCAATTCGTTCAAACGTAAAAGGTTTCATAATATAATCATAGACACCTAGGTGTAATATTCTCTGCACAGTAGGCATATCATTCGCAGCAGTTACGGCAATAACATCAACTGGAATATGTTCTTCACGAATTTTTCCTAGCGTAATAATACCATCCTGCTCTGGCATAAAAATATCCATAAAGACAAGGTCAGGGTTTAATTGTTTAATCTTCTCTATCCCTTCTATCCCATTACCAGCATAGCCTATCAATGAAAATCCTGTGATTTGCTCAATAAATTGCCTGTTCACTTCTCGTACCATTGGATCATCTTCAATTAATAACACATTTATTACATCCATCTACTCTTCCCCTAACTCAAATAAGATTAAGAAACTTGTCCCTTTCATAAATTCACTCACTACCTCAATATCGCCATTACCTTTTCTTACGATTTCATGTATTAAATGCAAGCCGATACCGCGATTCTCACTTGCCTTTGTAGAAAATCCATTTTCAAACATACGAACTTGAACCTCTTCAGACATCCCAATTCCATTATCAGAAACAGCAATTGCTAGCACACCGTCATGCTCATCTACAGAAATCGCTACATATTTATCATCCTTCGAAAGAACATTTAGCGCTTCAAAGGCATTTTCAATTAAATTTCCTAACAAGACGACAAAATCGTGGTGATCTAATAATGGGGGAAAGCTTTTAAAATGACTTTTTCGATCGATTTCTACTTGTATGCCTAATTCCTTGCCATAACTAACTTTACTAAGCAATAATCCTGAAATATTTTCATTATGAAAGCGTTCATTCAAAAACTTCGTTAAAGAAGCTTCATTTTCAGTAGTAGCTGTAACGTATTCAAGTGCTTGCTTTGTATGTCCCAATTGTAGAAGTCCTGCAATAGTATGAAGCTTATTTTTATGCTCATGTGTTTGTACACGCAGTGCTTGCACAAAAGCTTTAACACCTGTTACCTCTTCCGCAAGCTTTTTCACGGCTGTTAAATCTTTAAACATAGCAACTGCTCCCACTAACTCACCATTTACAATAATCGGGACACGATTACTCAAAATACTATGATGATTGATGTAGAGCTCTTGATCGTATACCGGCGTTGCCGTTTCAACAATTTCAGGCAATCGTGTGTCAGGCAAAACATCATAAATCTTTTCCCCGATACAATCCTCTATCTTTCTAGTAACTCCTAATATATCAGCTGCTTTTTCATTAAAAATTGTAATATTCATTCCTTTATCGACTGCTATAATGCCTTCATGCATAGCATTGAACGTTTCTGTTCGTTCCACATACATCTTGGCAATCTCATGAGGCTCAAGCCCAAACATTTGCTTTTTAATATGTCGGCCAAGTGTATATGCCCCCCAAATACTAAAAACAAGCGATATAAGAATAGTAATAAAAATTTCATGCTCATAATTTTGCAACATTTCTATAAAAGTTGGCAGTGAATACCCTACAACGACAATGCCTACTTGTTCTTTTTTGTCATCAATAATAGGGACAAAAGCTCGAATCATTACACCCGCTTCCCCTTGCGCCTTCGATATATAATAATGCTCACTAAAGGAAGCATTTAAATCCTGTGATTCACTACGCTTCCCTATTTCTTTACTAACTGGGTGAGATAGTTTAATACGATCCATATTCATTACAACAATATACTCCGCTTTATTAACAACACGAATTCCATCTACAATTTTATTGACATTTTTCGCAGCTTCTTTAATATTGTCATTTTTCAAATGCATACTGATTTCTGGCACATTTGATACAGTCCGCGCTACGAGCATAGCACGCTGACCAAACTCCTTTTCTTGCTCAGTTAAGAGGTTTCCAAGTACAAAAATGCCACCAAGTAAAAAGGAGAATGCAATGATTAAAAATGTCACTAGCAGGATTTTGCCGTTTACAGGCATTTTTATCATTTAATATTCCTTCCTTTCCAAATCTCTGCATTTCACTATTAAAGAAGTTTAATGGGATGATTTTACTCATGCTCAGAATGTAACTTCTATCAATGATATGCTTTTAAGATTATCTTCAAAAAAATCTTTTGACAACACTTTTAGTTGACATAAGTAGGAGAAAGTCATGAACTTAATGAACAATATTACAAAAAATTGACATAAAACTAAATTTTCTTTCATTAATTATTTTTGTATTATAACAATAGTAAATTATTTGCAGAGTATCATAACAGCTTGAGTTATTGAAAACACTACGTTTTATTTAAAATATGGATGAATGTACTTAATGAACGATATGTTTCTTATTTTCTAAATCTCTTTTTTCTAAAAAGATTCGCTATGATAATTCTAGTGAAAACGATATCAAAGAGAAAATTTAGAAAAGAGGTAGCATAAAGTGAAATTACTGAAAAATCTGACTGTTCAGGTTATAGTTGCGATTATTCTAGGGGTGATTGTTGGGGCTATCTTCCCTGAGTTTGGTGCAAGCCTTAAAATCCTGGCTGACTTATTCATTAAGCTAATTAAAATGTTAATCGCCCCTATTATCTTCTTAACAGTTGTAATCGGAATCGGTAGTATGGGGGATATGAAAAAAGTTGGAAAGATCGGAGGAAAGGCGTTACTGTATTTCGAAATTGTCTCTACCATTGCCTTAGCAATCGGTATTGCTGTTGCATTAATTGTTAGCCCTGGTACAGGTTTAGATACATCAGGTGCTTCCGAAGCCGATATCTCAAAATATACAACTGCTGCAGCAGAGTCTGAGCAAGGCTTAGGTGCTTTCATCTCTAGCATTATTCCTGAAAACGTTGTAGGTGCACTTGCAACAGGACAATTACTTCCTGTGTTATTCTCTGCAATATTGTTCGGCTTAGCTGCTGCTTCTATTGGAGCACCTGCAAAACCTGTCATCACATTTTTTGAACAAGTGGCAGAAATTTTCTTCAAAATCGTAAGTATGGTGATGAAAATATCTCCAATAGGTGCTTTTGGTGCAATGGCCTTTACGATTGGTAATTTTGGCTTGAAATCGTTAGGCAACTTAGGTCTATTAATGGCCGCAGTATACATTACAATGTTCTTATTCGTAGTTTTTGTTTTAGGAACGATCGCAAAATTTTTCGGCTTCAACATTTTTAAATTTATCGCTTATATAAAAGAGGAGATTTTCTTAGTAATTGGTACTTCATCATCTGAATCTGCCTTGCCATCTATGATGCGTAAATTAGAAAACTTTGGTTGCTCTAAACAAGTTGTTGGATTAGTAGTACCAACCGGTTATTCTTTCAATCTTGATGGAACGTCCATCTACCTATCAATGGCTGCATTATTTATTGCACAAGCATACGGAATGGATTTGACGTGGATTCAAATCATTACACTTCTTGGAATTTTAATGATTACATCTAAAGGAGCCGCTGGTGTAACAGGTTCTGGTTTTATCACATTAGCAGCAACACTTGCTGCTTTCCCAATGATTCCAGTTGAAGGAATTGCGCTATTAATTGGTGTTGACCGCTTCATGTCTGAGGCACGTGCCGTAACAAATTTAATTGGTAACGGTGTAGCTTGTGTAGTCGTATCGAAATCTGAAAAAGAGTTTGATATAGAAATGCAAGAGCGTGCACTTCAAGGAAAAAATACTATTGTGTCCTAAGAACAATTCACTAAAGCGCTCGTTTACATCCGACAAGCGCCGGAGAGCCCCTCGGGGCAAAAGTAAACGCTAATCCACTTTTGCCCGAGGGATCGAAGCGACCTAGAGGTTGTAGCGGTTAGCCTAGACACCTACTATGTTCTAAGTTATCTACAGGCAAAGGGTCTATATTTTCCTTAACTACAAGAAAGGGTAGTGATGACAGCTAGTTGCTGTTTTCACTACTCCTTTTTATTTAACATATTGTTCAAGCAAACGTTGCGTATTTGTTGATTGTTCAAGTGCTTTTTTCTCTTTTGCCCAATATATCAAATATTGCTGATCCCCAACATTAAAAACCATCTGCTGTAATTCTTCACTTAGCTCAGAGCTAATCGCGACCTTTAAAATATCTACCTCATATAAAGGCTCTCCTTTAATTTCGTAGACAATATGATAAAGTGGTTTTTCTTCAAATATAGCTCGTTCTTTTTTACTTAGTTTCTTAACATGGCTTAGCGGATAGTTTTCAATATTAGCTGTTGCATCTTGACCTGTTGCTCGAAATAAAGATTGCTCTCCTTTAAATAGCTCGATTGCATCAATTTCTGCTGTATGATCTAAAATGCGAGAAATAGCCTCTTCCTCATTTTTGTCGCGAGATTGTAATGTAAAGGCGACAATAAGAATAATTGCAGCAAATATAACTAGTTTCCATCTTCGTTTATTCATTTTCATTACCCATTCAATGCCTTTTTGACAAAGCGGTTAATATCTACATCCGCCCCAATGACAAGCATTATATCTCCCAGCAAAATTTTATCACTCGCCTGTGGAGATACGATGATATCTGGACCACGCTTAAGACCTACAATATTAATCCCGTACTTTGCACGAATATCTAGATCCATAATAGAGTAACCTGCAATCGCATCATTGGCCTTAAGCTCCATAATTGAATGTTCATCTGAAAGCTCTAAATAATCGAGCACTGTATTAGACAACATATTATTGGCAATACGTATCCCCATATCACGCTCAGGATGCACGACAAAATCTGCGCCAATTTTACGCAGAACTTTTTCATGGTAATCATTCTGAGCCTTTACAGTAATCTGCTGAACACCAATTTCTTTTAAAATAATAGTCGACAAAATACTAGCCTGAATATTTTCACCAATCGCTACGATAACATGCTCAAAATTACGAATACCTAATGAAATTAATACCGATTCATCCGTCGAATCTGCGATAACGGCCTGCGTGGCAATCGAAGCAAACTCGTCCACCCGCTCTGAGGAATGATCTATCGCCATAACTTGTGCGCCTTGACTCATTAGTTCTCGAACAATACTTCCTCCAAAACGACCCAGTCCAATGACAGCAAACTCTTTTTTCATCATTAATAATCCCTCCGAAAACTACTATACCATTATTGTAACGTATTCTCTGCTATATGTATCGTCAAAACAAGAGACTATTCGTCAATAAAAGACAATCCTTGGACAGGATCGTTCTGCCTAGTGGCTTTCTTGTTCGGTTGTCGTTAGGATTTGATCGGGTGAGAGACGAAACTGCTCGGGTGGACCGAGGAAGTAATCAGATTTGCCCCAAAACTGCTCGGGTTGACCGAGGAAGTGATCAGGTTTGCTCCAAAACTGCTCGGGTTGACCGAGGAAGTGATCAGGTTTGCTCCAAAACTGCTCGGGTTCACCGAGGAAGTGATCAGGTTTGCTCCAAAACTGCTCGGGTTCACCGAGGAAGTGATCAGGTCTGCTCCAAAACTGCTCGGGTTGACCGAGGAAGTGATCAGGTTTGCTCCAAAACTGCTCGGGTTGACCGAGGAAGTGATCAGGTTTGCTCCAAAACTGCTC
>NZ_JBNNVB010000001.1:410405-497158 GCF_050280325.1 Lysinibacillus sp. NPDC093216
CTCGGGTTGACCGAGGAAGTGATCAGGTTTGCCCCAAAACTGCTCGGGTTGACCGAGGAAGTGATCAGGTTTGCACTAAAACTGCTCGGGTTGACCGAGGAAGTGATCAGGTTTACCATAAAACTACTCGGGCTGCCGAGGAAGTAATCCGGCCAACCCCTTTTCCGCTCTGGTCACTTCTCCATCGGCTTGCTTTTTTTCAATCAGCTTGACTCATTGATCGCTCAAGGTACGTCACATATAGTGAGCTTCATAATAATCCCGTAGTGGACACTAACATTGTGTTTTCCATAAAAAAAGACGAGGAGTAAAATATCCCCGCCTCGTTTTCTACTATTTTATGCGTTGCGCATTTCATCTAAAACGCGATTCACACGTTTTTCTAGCATTTTCATACCGCTACCACCAGCTTGCATATGACGAAGCTGACCATCTTTATCGAAAACAAAATACGCAGGTACGTATTGGTTTTCAAATGCATCTGTCAGCTTTAATTCGCTATCTACAAAGATTGGTTGCACAATGTCATGCTCTGCTGCTACCGATTTGATTGTTTCTAAATTTGTATCTTCCTCAGAACGTGGCATATGCACTGCGATAACGTTTAACTCATCTTTGTATTGATCACGGAAATTGTTCACATCCGGCATTGCCTCTTTACATAGATGGCAACTAACTGACCAGAAGTGGATTAATGTTGGCTTTTCGCCTACTAAATCCGCTTTTGTTACTTCACCATTTAACCAAGTCGTTGCGCCTACAAGTTCAGGCATTTGTTCACGAAGTTTCATAAAACATTCTCCTTTTTCCTTTTTCTAGGATCATTATCAAAACGTGTGGTTGATTTCCGTTCCGGCTAGGCGCTTTGTAGCTACCGCTTTGCTTTCGCTACAGAAAACAATTGCCGCTGACGCTTCGCTTTCGCGCAGATAAAACATTTGCTGCCGCTACGTTAGCACTACGCTTTCGCACAGAAAACATCCGCTTCGCTGCAGGGTCTCGGGCCAGCACGATGCTGGTCACGAAGGCGTTATCACAGGACGTGATGGTTTTAGCCTTCGTTCCTCTATTGCTAATCCCCCAAGGAGTCGCCTATCCTCCACTCCAACGTTTTAACAAAAGTCATCCCCAATTTTTGGTGATGAACCTTTTTCTCTATCAAGTTTAAAAAAATCCCCACAAACTTACTGTGGGGACTCTTTATTTGTTGAATGATCTAAAACTCTAAATTATAGAGTTGCTTGACCTGGGCGCCAGTTTGCTGGGCAAAGACCACCAGTTTGTAAAGCTTGAAGTACACGTAAAGTTTCGTCTACATCACGGCCGATGTTGTTATCGAATACTGTTTGGTATTTTAATTCACCTTCTGGGTTGATGATGAATAAGCCGCGTAGTGCGATACCTTCTTCTTCAATTAATACACCATATTCTTGTGAAATTTGGTGATTTGTATCTGCTGCTAATGGGTATTTTAACTCACCAAGACCATTTTTAGTGCGGTCAGTGTTAATCCAAGCTAAGTGAGTGTGGATTGTATCAGTAGAAACACCGATTACTTCTGCATCTAAGTCTTCGAACTCATCGTAACGATCGCTCATTGCAGTGATTTCTGTTGGACATACGAAAGTGAAGTCCATTGGATAGAAGAAAAGAACTGTCCATTTGTCTTGTGCTTTAATGTCTTCTAATGATACTTTACCAAATGATTTGTCTGGAAGTACTGCTTCCATTGTAAAGTCAGGTGCTTGTTTACCTACCATGCGTTCTGCCATTATAAATCCCTCCGATTAAATATGTAGTGTATATATTCCATTCGCACCAGCGAACTCGTCTTCTACGATAACAGAGTAATCGTAGTTTTTCAAACAAGTAAACTTCACAAAAGTGCTCACATTAAATTATCTGACAAATTTCCGTCAAATCCCTAAATGGAATAACTGCTACAGCCTATTCATTAGCTATTTTTAACAATTTTATTCTTATTTAAACGAAATTTTTCTATGCGGTATTTATGTATAATTTCTAAAAATTTCATCTACTTTTTTTTCATTAAAAACGATTGCAAATTCTTTATTATTATGTATAATTGTAATGGTTTTAGTAAACTAAAAGTTTCGTTAAAGTAAACTTCGTATTTCAAAAGTTTATGATTGCTAAACTTCTTCTAGGAGGGAAAAGATGCAAATAGGAGCAAAAATCAAAGCGCTTCGTTTAAAAAAAGGTCTTACCCAAGAGGAGCTTGGAGAACGTACAGATTTAAGTAAAGGGTATATTTCACAATTAGAACGTGATCTAAATTCACCTTCCATTGAAACACTATTTTCACTATTAGAGGTTTTAGGGTCAACACCTAAGGAATTTTTCGATGATGGAGCACCTGAACAAAAGGTTGTATATACAGAGGAAGATCAATCCACTTATACAGATGAAGAAAAGAAATATGAAATTCAGTGGCTGATTCCTACATCAAATGAAAAAGAAATGGAGCCCATTTTCTTAACACTTGCTGCTGATGGTGAATTTAAGCAGTTTGAACCCTCCCTTTCAGAAACATTTATTTATGTTGTCGAAGGGCGTATTCGTCTCGTTTTAGGAGATGAACAGTACATAGCGAGTGAAGGCAATGCTCTCTATTTTGAAGCGACAGATCATCATCAAATTTTTAATGCACATGCTGATGAAACAAAAATTTTACTTGTCGCAACGGATTCATATTTATAGCTTAAGGAGGCGCATCTATGACAACGAATTCGATTATCCGCTTTGAAAACGTTTCAAAGTCCTATAATGACGGCACGGTCGTCTTAAAAAACATTAACCTGGAGCTAGAAAAGGGCAAATTCTATACACTACTAGGTCCGTCCGGTTGTGGTAAAACAACTATTTTACGTATGATCGCTGGATTCACAGAACCGACAACAGGAAATATCTATTTTCATAATAAAAAAATCAACTCAGTGCCAGCAAATGAACGCCAAGTAAATACTGTTTTTCAAGATTATGCTTTGTTTCCTCATTTAAACGTCTTTGAAAACGTCGCATTTGGGCTTCGTATAAAAAAGCTTCCTGAAAGTGAAATTAAAAACCGTGTTGTTGAAGCATTAAAATTCGTTAACTTAGCAGGCTATGGCAATCGTGAAATTTCTGAAATGTCTGGTGGCCAACGTCAACGTGTTGCAATTGCTCGTGCGATTGTGAACGATCCTGAAGTAATTTTACTCGATGAACCTCTTTCAGCTTTAGATTTAAAGCTACGTACAGAAATGCAATATGAGTTACGTGAGTTACAACAACGCCTTGGGAAAACATTTGTCTTTGTCACACACGATCAAGAAGAAGCACTTGCCATGAGTGATGAAATCTTTGTCTTAAGTGAAGGTGAAATTCAACAATCTGGTACACCGGTAGATATTTATGATGAGCCAATTAACCGCTTCGTTGCTGATTTTATTGGTGAATCAAATATTGTTCCTGGCGTGATGATTGAAGATTTCAAAGTAGAATTTGCTGGTAAAGTTTTTGAATGTGTTGACCAAGGTATGAAGCCAAACGAAAAAATCGATATTGTCATTCGCCCAGAGGATTTAGAAATGACAACAATCGATAAAGGCAAGCTTGTCGTTAAAGTTGATACTCAATTGTTCCGTGGGGTGCATTATGAATTATCTACGTACGACAAAGATGGCAATGAATGGCTCGTGCATTCATTGAAAAAAGCTGAGGTAGGGACAGAAATTGGTTTAGACTTTGATCCAGAAGCAATTCATGTAATGCGCTTAAATGAAACAGAAGAAGAATTCGACAAACGTTTAGAGGCGTATGGAGACGACGAAGATGCAAACTAAGACTTCGAAATCAGCCTTATTTCCATATGTTTTATGGATTGCGTTTTTCGTTATCGCGCCGATTGCACTCGTTGTTTACTATTCCCTACTAGATATACATGGCAATTTCACGCTCGATAACTATAAAGCATTCTTTACTTCTGTCTATTTAAAAATGACATTAAGTTCATTCTGGTATGCGTTTTTAATTACGTTCTTTACGTTACTTGTTTCGTATCCAACAGCCTATTTTTTAACGAAGACGAAACATAAACAGCTTTGGCTTTTACTAATTATTATTCCTTCTTGGATTAATCTTTTGTTAAAAACATATGCCTTTATCGGGATTTTCGGCTTGTACGGTCCATTAAATGCATTTATCGAAGTATTTGGTTTTGATCCGAAGCAAATGCTATTCACTGACATTAGCTTTGTGTTCGTATCCGTTTATATTTTTATTCCATTTATGATTTTACCGATTTTCAACTCATTGGATCGTTTAAATCCGGCTCTTGTTTATGCCGCACGTGATTTGGGGGCATCTGCCTTTACTACATTCCGTCGCGTTATATTGCCTTTAACAATGGACGGTGTTAAATCAGGTATTCAAGTTGTATTTATTCCTGCATTATCACTTTTCATGATCACTCGTTTAATTGCAGGAAATCGTGTTATTACACTGGGTACAGCTATTGAACAACAATTCCTTGTAACCCAAAACTGGGGAATGGGTTCAACAATTGCTGTTTTCTTAATTTTATTCATGGTCATCGTTATGTTAATTACAGGACAGAAAAAGGATAAAGGAGGTCGCGTACGATGAAAAAACTATCTGCTACAGCAAGAGTGTATTTAGCGATTGTTTTTATCGTTTTGTATGCACCTATCTTCTATTTAATCTTCTATTCGTTCAATAGTGGCGGATCAATGAATAATTTTGAGTCCTTTACGTTAGAACATTATAAAGCCGTATTTGAGGATTCACGTCTACTCGTAATTCTAATTAATACAGTGATCGTGGCATTACTCTCTGCATTGATTTCTACAATCATTGGGACACTAGGAGCAATTGGCATTGTCACTGTTAAAGATGCAAAAATGCGCAATACACTACTTTCTTTAAACAATGTGTTAATTGTGAGCCCGGATGTCATTATTGGTGCAAGCTTCTTAATTTTATTCACAATGATTGGTATTAAATTAGGATTTACTTCTGTGTTAATAGCACATGTAGCGTTCAGCGTCCCAATTGTTGTACTGATGGTCTTACCGAAACTATTAGAAATGAATAAATCATTAATCGATGCTGCATTAGATTTGGGAGCAACGAAAAAAGATGTCATGATGCGTGTTATTTTACCGTATATTCAACCTGGTATTTTTGCAGGGTTCTTCCTTGCCTTAACATATTCTCTAGATGATTTTGCGGTAACATTTTTCGTGACAGGTAACGGCTTTAGTACTTTATCTGTTGAAATTTACTCAATGGCACGTGCCGGTATTTCCTTAACGGTTAACGCTATTTCTGGTTTAGTATTCTTTGTAACGGTTATCGTCGTAGTTGGCTATTACTTCATTACAAGCCGCGCTAGTAAAAGAACGGGGGGAACTCAATGAAGCAATTAATTCAAGCAACAGTCGCAATCCTTGTCGTTTCCGCCCTTTTGTTCTATGCTGCTGACGCCCTAAGTGCCGGTGGTGGTAAAAGTGGTAAAGATACGTTAACGATCTTTAACTGGGGAGAATATATAGACCCGGATTTGCTGAAGCAATTTGAAAAAGAAACAGGCATTCACGTCATTTATGAAACGTTCGATTCAAATGAAGCAATGATGACAAAAATTCAACAAGGTGGTACAGCTTACGATATCGCAGTACCTTCTGAATATATGATTGAAAAAATGAAGGAAGAAAACTTACTTATTCCTTTAGATAAAACGAAAATCCCTAATTTTAAAAATATTGATCCTTATTTTTTAGATTTACCATTTGATAAGGACAATAAATATTCTGTCCCATATTTCTGGGGAACAGTCGGCATTGTCTATAATCCAAAGCTCGTTGGAAATTTAGACTTCTCATCTTGGAAGGACTTATGGGATCCTTCATTAAAGCGTAAAGTCTTTTTAGTAGACGGTGCACGTGAGGTGATTGGTATGGGCTTAAACAGTCTTGGCTACTCTCTCAACTCTTTAGATGACCAGGAGCTACGTAAAGCTACTGATAAACTAATCACATTGGCGCCAAATGTTAAAGCCATTATCGGGGATGAAATTACACCGTTGATGGTTAATAATGAAGCTACTGTGGCACTCACTTGGTCTGGTCAAGCAGCAGACATGTTATCAGAAAATGAAGATTTAGACTTCGCTGTACCAAAAGAAGGCTCAAACTTATGGTTTGACAATATGGTTATCCCAAAAACGTCAAAAAATATTGATGGTGCACATGCTTTCATTAACTTTATGCTGAAAGCTGAATCGGGTGCTAAAAACGCTGATTATGTAGGCTATTCTACCCCTAATATTGCAGCGATGAAGTTAATGGATAAAGAAGTTGTATCTGATAAACGCTTCTATCCTACTGAAGAACAACGTAAAACATTAGAAGTTTATAAAAACTTAGGTCCTGATTACTTAGGCAAATATAATGAGCTGTTCTTGGAATTTAAAATGAGTATTCGATAACCTATTTTAACCCATTTAAAGCTGTTCTCACGTTAGTAACGTTGAGAACAGCTTTTTCGTTTAGCTGAAGGTAAACTATTTTTAAAAATGGATAAACAAGCAAAATATCAATAAAAGATTCCTTTTATCGACTCATCTCTAATAGATAGGACTGATAATTGTTAAAACTATATCATGTTATAAGTTGATTGGAGTGGAGGCTGGGCGACTCTTGGGGATCAGCGTCACAGATGAGACCCTGCAGCGAAGCGAAGCGGCTCATCGGACGCCCCCAGGAAAGCGCCCAGCCGGAACGGAAATCAACACGCTTATTTTATTTGATCAATAGAATCCTCATAACCTTACTACTAAATCTCAGACTTATAGTCAATAGCAAACGTACAAGCCTTGTGGTAGACTGTAGTATATTTGATTAAAGAAAGGGGTATTCGATGACCCAGCAGAAGTCTAACAAGGCGGCTTTGTATATTTTAATGTTTAATATGTTTATCGCAATGGGGAGTATCGGAATTATTATTCCTGTCATGCCTGATTATTTAAAACTATTTGGTGCTGCAGGACAAGTACTTGGCATGTTGATTGCAACGTTCGCCTTAGCACAATTCGTATTTTCTCCAATTGCTGGGAATCTTTCCGATCAATACGGTCGTAAAAATCTCATTATTTTCGGCCTTATCGTAACAGGACTTGCACAAATTGGATTCGGACTTTCTACAGATGTGTGGATGCTCTTCTTGGCACGCTTTTTAGGTGGCCTTGGATCTGCATTTGTGGCACCTCCTATAATGGCATTTGTGGCTGACATCACAACGTACGAGGAACGCGGAAAAGGTATGGGGATGATAGGGGCAGCAATGTCCTTTGGTTTTATGATCGGACCAGGTATTGGCGGATTCCTCTCAAAAGTTAGTTTGCATTTTCCGTTTTATACTGCTGGATGTGCAGCTATCTTAGCAGCTATTTTATCGTTCTTTTTATTGCCTGCTACAAAACCGAACACTGCTAAAAAAGCACAGAAGCAGGATAATCTTGCAAAGCAGATGGCCCGTTCAGTCCGAATGCCTTATTTTGTCATGCTAATTATCATGCTTGTATTCTCTTTCGGGATTGCTAACTTCCAAACAACATTATCATTATTTGTTACAGACAAGTTTAATTACACACCTACTGATATCGCCATTATATTAGTTATGGGCGGCGCTTTTGGTGTTGTTGTACAGATGTTTGTTATTACACCGCTGTTTAATCGCTTCGGCGAAATGAAAGTAGTGTTAGTCAATTTATTTATTGCAGCCGTTTCGATTTTCTTAATATTATTCGCATCTGGTTTTGCACTTATTTTAATTGTAGCGACCATCTTCTCTACAGCTACGACATTGATTCGCCCAGCCGTCAACACATTGATTTCAAAGCTTGCTGAGAATGAACAGGGCTATGCAGCTGGTCTGAACAATGCTTATATGAGTCTTGGTAATATGATTGGTCCAGCTCTAGCAGGTATATTATTCGATTGGAATATGAACAGTCCTTATATATTCGGGTCTATTATTTTAATGGCTTGTTTCTTCCTTGCCCTTATTTGGACAATGAAAAAAGCACCACATCTTATGCATCCTGATACAAAATAGTCTGAAAAGTTATTGACTATTTTTAGTAGTATGCTACATTAATATGTGAAAAACTAAAAATTCTATTAATTACCACTAGGGGAGTCTTTAAAAGGCTGAGACGTATATGATCATATACGGACCCTTTGAACCTGATCTAGTTCACACTAGCGGAGGGAAGTGCCGACACTTGCTTTTTACTATGTAGATACAAGGCCGCTTCCTATTGTTTTTTAGGAAGCGGCTTTTTTACGCTTTAGCGGCGCTTCTCTCTAGCTTAGCGGCGGAACTCTCCTGTTTAGCGGCCATTCTCACTGGCTTAGCGGCGGTATTCTCCACTTTAGCGGCGCTTCTCATAGCTTTAGCGGCGGAACTCTCCTGTTTAGCGGCGCTAACTATAAAATTCACATTTCAAAGGAGTGGAAATTATGTCAATTCGAAAATTAACAATCATGGCCTTATTAGTAGCAATTGCCGTAGCAGGTTCTACCTTCGTTTCAATACCAACGGGGATTGCGCGTGCCTACCCTGTCCAACATGCCATTAATGTTATCGGTGCTATCATTCTTGGTCCAGTTCCTACTGTTATGGTCGCCTTTGTCACAGCCATTATTCGTATTTTAACAGGCACAGGCTCATTACTAGCTATACCTGGCAGTGTTATTGGCGCTCTATGTGCAGCTCTTGCCTATAAATACAGCGATAAGCAATGGCTTGCAGGAGTCGGTGAAATGTTGGGGACAGGTATCATTGCCTCACTTATCGCAGTACCTTACGCGCATTTATTAATGGGGACATCCGTTGCTGCTTTATTTTTCATGCCAGCCTTTTTAACTTCAAGTACCATTGGTGCTATGCTAGGCATTGTCGTTGCTAGCAATTTGCGTAAGACAGTATTTGTAACTAACCTTAACACTCAGCTTAAATAACTTGATTTAAAGCAATTTAAAAACGTTACTTTCTTTAATGACAATTAATTAAGAAAGTAACGTTTTTTGTTCCAATTCACCCATACTTCAACGGTAATCCCATTTCATGAGCAATTAATAAAAAGTCTTTTTTGCTTATTTCAAAATGACCAAATCTAAATTTATAGCCATATTTGGATTTGTCCTCTACAAACTCTAAATAATCTAAGATCCTTTTTATTGGCACAGCTTTTGCATCTTTATAAAAGTCTATATCTCTTCTAAAAGGAATAAAATTTTCTGCCATTTGGAACTCGTATATTCGCTCGTCCTTCACTCTTCCAATTGCGGTAAATGCTCTTACAGGCTCATTACCATCTAGACTTTTTTTAGGAGAATAATAAATGATCCAGTCTCCTTTTTGCATTCGTTTCAAAGGTCTTTCTTTACCATGGCATAACTGGCCGAATCCTCCCTCAACCCCTTTTTGCACATGATTAAGAGATACCACACCAATCCAATATTTCGTGTCTCTTTCAGGTGTAGGAAGGGAATTTTTATTAGGATTTAATGACATAGCTTCCGCCCCCTTTTATTTTGGAATCATCGCCAACGATTTTATTTTTTCATTTTCAAGAATCAACCTTTCTTCCAGAATCACTGGGTTTGGCAAACCATCCCAAGTAGTTAAAACTGTAGCAATACATTCTGTATCATCACCATCAATATTTTGGATAGTTAATTTAAAGCCTTTTGGCATAGGTGACGTGTAAAAGTTTTGTATTTCTTTTCTTCCTTTAAAAATTTCACCTTTAAAATTTTTTAATTCTCCATGATCTACATACATATCAGATAGATCCTGACCCTCTACTTGCGCTCTTCTCAAATACTCCTTCATAACTTCTACTGCTTTCATTTCTCATCACTCTTTCTTTTTTATTGATATGGTTATCAATTATACCTCGGCATAATTGCGTCCGGATTCGGCTTTGTGCTTAGGCCTGCAAATGTTTTTTGTACGAAAGCGCAGTGCTAACGTAACGGCAGCAACGTGTTTTTGTCTGTGCGAAAGGCGAAGCGACAGCAACAACATATGTTTTTGCGCGAAAGTGTAGCGGCAGCGGCAACATATGTTTTTGCGCGAAAGCGTAGCGGCAGCAGCAACATATGTTTTTGCGCGAAAGCGTAGCGGCAGCAGCAACATATGTTTTTTGCGCGAAAGCGTAGCGGCAGCGGCACCGATACAGGTCAGTTAGCCGTTATCGCATGGATGCGATGGTTTTAGGTTAACATCCTTTATTAACTCCTTTCCGAATCCGTGACATCCGCCGGAGGCTTTAGGCCAACACGAAGTTGGTCACTCAGTCGTTGCCACAGGACGTGGCGTTCTTAGACTGAGTTCCTCTATTTCAGCAGGTTGCTGAAAGAAGTTAAACCCTATTCACGATTTTCATATACTTTTTTCAATATGCTTTTCAACAGCTCTTTTTCTTCCAATGAAAGTACGTTTAACACTTCATTCTCAGAAATCGAAAGGGTCTTCAATAACTCTTCTGCCAAATTTCCACCATGTTCCGTAAGGCATATTAAATTCTCTCTTCTAT
Source organism: Lysinibacillus sp. NPDC093216 (assembly GCF_050280325.1). Lineage (NCBI taxonomy): Bacteria > Bacillati > Bacillota > Bacilli > Caryophanales > Bacillaceae > Lysinibacillus > Lysinibacillus sp. NPDC093216. Next base: position 421,036 of record NZ_JBNNVB010000001.1, read on the forward strand.
TTTCTGGATTTTTCTCCCTATAAACATAATTTCTTTCTTCTAGACCATCGATAAAAAAGCGGACACTATTTTTATCTAACTTTAAAATCTGTCCTATTTGAATTTGACTAAGTTTATTTTCTTTTACAGCAATCATGATCCCGACTTCTCTGGATTTCATTTGATATTTTTCACTAATATATTTCTCGAGATTTTCCTCTAAAGCCTCTGCTAATTTAAAACTAAGAAACCCAAAAGAATTCATTATATTGGTCATGTCCAAACCTCCAAAATCTATAGTACTTAAAAGTGATAGTAATATTTTATTACTATCATCTATTATTGCATCTATGTATATTATTTACAAGTCATATTTTACCTTTCATGAATAATTCTCCAATCCAGTTGTTGAAATTACAAAAAAACGATGGCACATCTCTATGCACCATCGTTTTATCTGTTAGGATCGTTTTTTCATACCCTTTAATAGCTGGGCAACATTTGTGTCCTCTGCCTGTATCTGTGTTTCCTCTACAGGCTGTTCTTTTTTCTTCGGCCTAGTTAGGAAGCCCCAACCAAAGCGTCGAATAGTAATATCTATGAAGAATAGTAGCATACCCGCCAATAAGAGCCATGTTGCAATATTTTGGCGTTCCGCACCTTTTTTAGTAAATTCACGGAATGCCTCGCTCGGTTCTTTTAAAACGGAGCCGCCTGTTTGCTTTGTTAGCTCTTTGACTAACTTTTCATTCACTGGTCGTAATTCATACTCAGCACTATAAGGTACACTTAAGCCTGCCTGGTAAATGGCATTTTCTTCATCGGCAATGCGGAAGAAGATGAGTCCTGGTTCTGCTTGTACGACTGCTCGAACTTGTGATGCTGAAATTGTTTCAAGCTGTGTATCAAGTTCTTCCCCCACTTCATTGACAGCAACAATATCTAAGAACGCCGCTTCATTTGTTGGGTCTGTGATGACAAATGAGCCGTCTGATTCTAGACGTACATCATAGGCAACATCATTATAGCTTGGTAGCATTTTTGAAATAAGCGTTTGCCAAAATGTGCCCCAATTTTGCCATCTTGCCCAGTCCCCTGTCCATTTTCCTGTCGAATCAGAAGTAAAGGCGAATGTTTTGCCAAGGCCATATTGCCATTCTGCAAGTACTGGATCTTCCTTCTCACTTTCTGCAATAACAGTAGCTCCTTGCTTTGCTGTCGTACCGATATAAGCGTTCATTTTAGGTACACCATCTGTAAATAATGTATTCCAGCCAGCTGCATTAAATATCGTTGGATAGAATGGGTTATCCTCAATATATGTGCGTGAAATCATGGCTGTTTCACGCGATAAAATAGAAGGGATTGTCTGCTCATCAACAACATCGTAGAAACGCCCACTGCCCATCTCGCTAAGCGCTTCAAGTAAGTTAGCATCTGCATCCTGACCAATTGCAACTGTTGAAAGAGTAATGCCATTCTCTTTTCCTTGAGCAATTAAGTCTTCATAGTTACCAGGCTGAGACTGACCATCAGTTAATAGAATAATATGCTTTCGCTGTAGCTTTAAATCAGCTAGATTTTCATAAGCTTTAGCTAGTGAGCCAAATATTTCGGTACCACCCCCTGGCGTTACAGATAAAATCGTATCTACCGCTTCTTCCTTATTGCTAAGTGGTCCTGCCTCAATAATTTCCCAAGGTCGATCATCAAAGGCAATAAACCCGAGCGTATCTTCATCTCGTAGCATTTCAACTGACCGAGCGGCCGCCTCTTTTGCGAGCTCTAGCTTTGCTCCAGACATACTTCCAGAGCGGTCAAGGACAATCTCAAGCCCTAATGATGGCAATTGCTCTTTGCCTTTAATCTCCATTTCAACAGGTAGTAAAGTTTCGATTGGTGTTTTAAAATAGCCTCCTAAGCCAAAGCTATTTTCGCCACCGACCATTGTAAAACCGACACCAAAATTTTTCACTGCTTGCTCAATGACATTCATTTTTGCCTCACCTACTAAATGTCCTGGCACATTATCAAAAATGATGGCATTGTATTGTAAATAACTAGAAAGTTCATTTGGCAGACTGTTAGCATTTACAACATCATAGGCAATTGATTGTTTGCCAAGCGCTGCTGCAATTGGTGATGCCGTATCATAGCCATTAACAATTAGTAAATGTGGTTCACTTTGCACCATCGTGACGCTTGTTAATTTATTATTTTCAAAAATGGCATCCTGTTCAACCTGCACGAGTGCCTCATATTTTACAAGCCCTTCAGCCGTTGCTGAGTGTTTATATGTAAAAATATTTGACCCTTCTGCAAGCTCCACTGCTTCACGGTGAATTAGCTTATCGTTTTCGTATAGCAATAGCTCACCTTGTTCTGCTACAGTTGCATTTATTTCGGCAACTAGCTGCTGTTGCTCACCTACATAAGCAACTTGCGGTGTGACAAAGCTTTTCATAGATACATCCTTAGCAACAGGTTGGTTAAATGGCATTACATCAACACTTATATTTGACCCTTTAAACTTTGATGCAAATTCTAAGGCATCTCCTTTTGTTTCATTGCCATCCGTTAAGAGTACAAGTCGTGTTGCTTTTTTTGGATCTACAATACCTGAAGCGAGCTGTAGACTCTGTTCAATATTTGTTTGATCTGTTGCTTTTATAGCTGTAAACTTCGGCACTTCCTTTAAAGACTTCGATAAAATGGCTTCCGTTTGTAAAGTCGATGAAAAAGAATAAATCCCTGCAAGCTGTTCATCTTTTTTCGACGGTAAACTTTCCGCTATAAAATTGGCCATCTCATCATTTGTCCCATTCATTGAAGCAGAACGGTCTACTAAGAATAATACTTGTTCTTCCTTTACGGGCAATAAAATATAGGGTCCTGCAAGTGCAAAAACCAAACAGCATACTGCCACAATACGAATACCTAGTACGACGATATGACTCTTCTTTAGTCGCTGACGTTCACGCCAATAGGTCCATCCAAAATACATAAGCAGTGGAAGTAAAAGCAACAATGCTAATGGCATATCAATTCGTAAATCCACGACGTCGTTGCACCTCCCACTCTAAAACAAGTAATATCAGAATCATAAGGATAATCCAAGGCACGAACGATGTTTTCGATATTTCTTCCTTACCATTGTCCGGAAGCTCTCCAAGTGTATAACTTGTCCCTTTTTCAATCACACGCTCTTGCGCTTGGAGCTGTACGATGAAGCGCTTTTCTTCATCTTTTGAGCGAGCTGTATAAATTCCTGGCTTCATTGGAGCTGTTAGTAGACCATTCGAAATGGACGATAAAAACTCTTCTTCCTGCGAATAAATACTCCAATCACCTTGCGCTAAAGCAACTGCGCGTTGCTCATTTGGTGTGAAAATACCAAGAGAACCAACTGATTCTGAAAGTTCCTGTTCAGCACTCCATAAAAATAATGGGAATGAAGGATGTAACGGCCAATCTGTATCTGCAATATCAGCTAATACAACGATATCCCCTTCAGGTGAACGCTGAATAAATGGCTGGTCTCCAACTGATGCAATCGTTTTATAGTCATCGAATCCAGGATATACAGCACTGACGTAAATATCTTTTAGCTCACTAAATGCAAACAATGCATCACTTGTTGTACTGATTTCCCCAGTAGCTTCAACCTTCTCAACGTCATCCCGTCCAAATAAAACAATTGGCTTGTCCATCTTTTCGAGTAGCGCCGTCTGATTGGTCACTACTGTAGCATCCTGATTATCAACCAGTTTTGAAGATGGAACAATTTTCACGCTACTATTAATCGTTTGCAAACCTTTTTGAATGAGTTGATGCATACTTTGATCCACAACTACTTTTGAAGTAGCTGTTTGTAGCAATACAGGCTGTGAATTATCAACAGCATAATCGTCCTTAGCATCTATTTTGGCAGTCAACGTATCTTCTAACGGTAGATCTTTAAATGTTTTTGTTATGGCTTCATTTGGAGGTAATGCGACACTCTCTGTAACGATCTCCTTACCCTTAACATTTTCTATCGAAAGTTTTACATTTTGCTCTTGGTCCGTATCATTTTGTAACTGTACAAGCGCCATAGCAGATTGTCCATCTGTAGTAGCAGCAAAACGTGTCATTGCGATATTTGTTAAATCCTTTGCAGACCCTTTTACGATCCACTTCACCGTATCTTTTTCCATCGGTAATTGCTTTTTATCGAGCGCATCTGTAAAGACATAAATAGATGTTGGTGTATTGCCGACAAAAGCCTGTGCCACATCTAAAGCTTTATTCATTTGAGCTGTCTCATAAGTTACTTGTAACTGTTGAATGGCTTTTTCAATATCTTTAGTATTTGTTTCTTGCTGTAATATGGCTTTTGGCGTATTACCTGTTGTAATGAGTGTCACAGGTCTTCCATCAAGCTCATTGACCAATGACAGCATTTCTTTTTTATGTGTATCAAATGTTGACTGCTCTTTCCCTGCTAACATCGTTGCAGAAGTGTCCACTATGAAAATCGTCTGCGCACCAACAATGGTTGACTTTTTAACATATGGATTCATTAATGCTAGTACGAGTAAAAGAAGAGCAAGTAGTTGCAAATAAAGCAGTGCATTTTTTTGTAAATGTTTTAAGTATGGTGACACACGTGTTTCTTGCATAATTTCCGACCAGAAAAGTGTGGAGGATACGGTTTGATCGGTATATTTTTTTCGAAAGAAATAATATAGAAGGACAATGACCGGGATGATGGCCGTCCAGCTAAAAAGTAATTGACTAAAGCCCAATACGGCTCACCTCACCTAATCCAATGTGCTTTTAATAATTGATGGAAGATGGCATGCTGTAATCCATCCTCTACTTTAAGTTGTAATTGTCGAACACCGAAACGTCGACAAATTGCTTCAAATTCCTCTTCATGTAATAAACGTCTTGCCGTATATGTGTCCAGCACTTTAGAAGACATCGTAACATTTACATCTCTGCCCGTTTCACGATCAAGTAAGCGCACATCACCCGTATATTCTGGTGCTATTTCTTCTTGTGTAACTATTTGCAAAATACGGACATCCCCTGCAAAACGTGGTAGCCTTTTTAAAAGTTGCTCCCATTCCTCGATTGGCTCAAGTCCGTCTGTGACAATAAATAGTACGGTACTATCCTTAGGCAATGCTTTGAAAGCTCCTTGTGCGAAGCTATTTGTATAAGTTGCTTGCTCAATCTCGGTGACCAACTGTAAAAAGGCGCGACGATACATAGCACCCTTACGACGAAACGGTGGCTTCACCTCATCCTGTAGAAAAGAAAATGATAAGCGATCATCGCGTCCGAGCACCATTAGGCCAAGTGAGGCGACAATTTGCCGGGCAAAAGTCCATTTTGCTTGATCGCCCATCGATTTAGTTGTATCTAGCAAAATGTGGACGCGCATTTCTTGTTCATCTAAAAAACGTTTAATGAAGTATTTATCAGTTCTCGCAAAGACGTTCCAATCCACCTGACGTACATCATCACCTAAATGATATTCACGAAAATCCGAAAAATCGAGCGATGCCCCAAAGCGTTGCGAACGGTGCGAGCCCTTGTGCTGCCCACGTAATTTGGAGGCCGTTGCCACTTGGAAGCGACTGATTTTCGCTAACCAATCCTCGGGCAATAATAATTTTTGCGTCACCTGCTAACACCTTGCTGTACTTTTTCTAAAATGACATCAATCACATCGTCTGCTGTTTTACCTGAAGCCTCCCCTTCATAATTCAACAGCATCCGGTGGCGTAATACTGGCTTAGCCACTGACTTAATATCTGCTACAGAGACGTGGAAACGTCCATTCATAAGCGCCCTTGCCTTCGCTAATTTGATTAAACTTTGTAAACCTCGAGGGCCGCTACCATACATGGCATATTGCTTGACCTCATCAATGGCATCCACTCTCTCAGGATGTGTAGCCACAACAAGATCCGTCGCAAATTCGAGCATTTCATCAGCAACAAGTACTTCCTTAACCATTTGCTGCGCTTCAATCAGTGCTTCTGTATCCATGATCTTTTGTAAATCAATTTCCTTAGCGCCTGTTGTACGCTTCATAATTTCCATTAGTTCACTTTTCTCAGGATACGGCACTAGAATTTTACATAGGAATCGGTCCATTTGTGCTTCTGGTAAAGGGTATGTTCCCTCCATCTCAATCGGGTTTTGTGTTGCTAACACGAAGAATGGTTTCGCCATCTTCTTTGTATCTCCCAAAATTGTTACAGTTTTTTCACCCATTGCTTCAAGCAGTGCACTTTGTGTTTTTGGTGTTGCGCGGTTAATCTCATCTGCTAATACCATTTGGCTAAAAATTGGACCAGGCTGGAACGTAAATTGCTGCTTGCCATCAGCTGTGCGCTCAATCATGCTTGTCCCTGTAATATCCGCTGGCATTAAATCTGGTGTAAATTGAATTCGTGAAAATGATAAATCTAGTACTTCAGAAATTGTACGAATTAACATCGTTTTCCCTAAACCCGGTAGGCCCTCTAATAATGCATGCCCATCAGCAAGGACTGCGTATAATGTATAATCAATTGCTTCCTCTTGGCCAACGATAAAGCGATGAATTTCTTCCTTTACTTGTTGTAATTTCGTACTCATTTCAACATATTGTTGCTCTGTAAATGCCATTCCTTTTCCTCCTACTTAGAGTCAATTGACGTGAAATAAGATTGCACGACATTTTGTAAATCCTTCGGTAATTGTAAACGCTCTGAGCTTTCTAAATAGCTATCTTTATAGGAACCTATAACTTCCTCATAAGGACGGATAGAACCTTTAGTAATCGGGCCATTTCCTTGTTGCTCTGAAACATGTGATCCATCTCCTAATGCTCCACCATCAACTGAAGTCTGACTAGATCCACCAATTCTATTCGGTGTTGTCAATAAATCGCGGCCGCCCTGTCCTGTGCCTGTGCCTGTGCCTGCGCCTTTACCTCCTTGAGCAGTACCTTGACTTTGACCATTGCCATTTCCCTGACCTTGTCCTTGACCTTGTCCTTGACCCTGACCTTGTCCGTTTCCTTGACCATTGCCTTGTCCTTGTTGATTGCTTTGATTCGATCCTTGTTTCTGTCCTTGACCACTAGCCTGTTGGGAACCATTTTGAGAATTAGTTTGGCCTTGTTGTCCTGTTTGACCTTGTTGATTACTTTGCTGTGAATTCGCTGATGGATTGGTATTAGGATTGTTTTGCTGATTATTATTGGCACTATTGGCACTCGCAATAGCATTTTGTAGAGTATTGCTTGCAGGTTTCCCAAGCTTGCTCATAGCTGTCTGAGTAGCATTTGCATTTTGCGTTAGCTCCTGCTGCATTTGGGCGAGCTCCTTCAATTGCTCCGCTTCTTCCTTCGATAAGCCTTTGTCGTCAGAAGCGCCCTCCTTACTAGCCGTTTGCTTATCCTTTAATTGTTGCTCCTTTAAAGAAAGCTCCTTTTGCTTTTTCACGACTTCTCTTAATGCCTCTTCAGCTGTTTCTGTCTTTTTTAACGTATTTTGCAATTCTTTTAATTGCTCTTTCACTTCTTTTGTTTCTGCTTTTTTCTCTAATTTAGCAACTTCCTTCTTTACGTCTTCAATGACAGCTTTTTCTTTTTCCACCTCAATTGCTTCAATTTGTGAAGCTGCTGGGAACATATAAAGAATGGCCAGTACGACAGCTGTTCCAAATAAGCCAATCAATGCTTTGGGGCGAAATAAAATTTTTTTCCGAGCCTTAAAATCAGCAAATGCCTTTTCAACGTTCTCGATTGCTTTCGTTAGTAGAGATTGAACGAGTGGGTCCTTATCGTCCTCGAACGATAAGGCTGTCACAAGTTCATTGTGAGAAAAATAATCATCCAGTGTATGCAATGCTTCCTTTTCTTTCACACGCTTCCACCACATAAACAGCACTGTTGCTAGTATGACTATGATAAAGATAGCAAGAGCTGTTTGGCGATAATACGGCCAAACAAAGAGCCTGGAAACGAGGAAGAGGGCAGCACTCGAAAGCAATGCCAAAAACAAGCCGTACTGTGCAATTGGAATGCTTCTTTCTACTGTTAAACTCGTCTTTGCACGTTGAATATATTTTCGTAATTGCTTACGACGCTCCATAAGATTTCCTCCTTATCGGTTACTTTTCATATTGGCACGTAATTTTTTAATCGCAATTGTTAAACAAACAACAATGATCAATGAATAAGCTATTAAATAACTAATCCATACAGGTAATTTCACTCCTGAAACTTGCACTAAAGCATCGCCCATAGATGATGAAGTAAGCGTAAGCATTAATGCACCTGGGTTAATAGAAGCCCAGAAGTAAGTCATGTAGGAAGTACCAGTACCTGCGGCATTCCCCATTTGATGGAAGGCCATTGATAAGAAGAAGAAAAACGCTGTAATGCCACCTAAAAAAATGATCGAACCATACGTAGAAATCATCGCAACAATTGTTCGTTTTGTAATGGTTGAAAACATAACACCAATACTACCAATGGCTACAACTGTTAATAAATAAAATAAAAATATCGAGATTAATTGAGACGGTGATACGCCACCAAATAAAAATACTAAACTATACAATGGTAACCCTGCGATAAGCATTAATACTAAAAATGCTACCGAGGATAATAATTTCCCAATGATGATTTGAGTAGAACTTTGTGTCGTTGTTAGTAAAATATTTAATGTTTGCTTTTCCCTTTCGCTGCTAATTGCACCGGCAGTTAAGCTCGGTGTAATGAAAAGAACAAGAGCCATTTGTAATATTGTTAAGACTGCGAACATCATAAAGCTTGTGTCTGGTCTAAAGAAACCTTTGCCTGTGAATCCAGTTGTTATAAGCAAAAATCCTACGATAAAAATACAAATAACCGCTAAATAAAACATTAAACCTGAAAAGCTTTTAAAAGAACGGAAGCGCAACTTCAATTCTTTTACGAATACCGGATTATAAAATCGTTCCATCATTGATTGTCCGCTCCCTTCGTAATAGCCATAAAGACATCCTCTAAATCTTTTTCCTCTTCGCTTAATGCATAAATAGGTAAATTCGCAAGTATTGCCTTTTTCAAAAGTGCTACCTGATCGTCATCTGTTCCTCGGTAATTAAAGGCTGTCTCTAAGCGATTATCCATTACATCTATAGAAGAGATCAGTGGATCCTCCTCCAAAAACGCACGTACCTCGTTTAAACGATCCGTTACTTTTACTACGATACGCTTCTCCCCCTGCAGCTGTGCTTGAATGGAAGCCACATTGCCATGAGCGATAAGCTTACCATTATCAATCACACCGATTTCATCACACATTTCTGCAAGCTCAGGCAAAATATGTGAGGAGATTAAAATCGTTTTTCCCATAGATTTTAAATTCCGTAAAATATCTCGCATTTCTACTCGGGCGCGTGGATCTAAGCCTGAAGCAGGTTCATCCAAAATTAATACTTTAGGATCGTGGATAAGTGCACGTGCCAAACATAGACGCTGCTTCATCCCACGTGACAGTAAATCAACATATTCATGACGTTTATTCGATAAATTCACGAGCTCTAGTAGCTGTGGAATAAGTACTTTTCGTTCAGCTGCCCCAATGCCGTAGCTGGCACCGTAAAAGTCTAAGTATTCGTCTACTTTTAGTTGATCATAAACGCCAAAGAAATCTGGCATATAACCAATTTGTTTTCGAACTTCCTTAGGTTCCTTAATAACGCTTTTACCATTAATAATGGCATCACCTGAAGTTGGAGATAGCAAGGTTGCTAAAATCGAGAATGTAGTCGATTTACCTGCCCCATTGGCACCTACAAAACCAAAGACAACCCCTTCCTCCAAAGATAAATTCAAATGATCTAATGCTGTAAAGGAGCCGTATCTTTTCGTTAAATCACGAATTTCAATCATTATTTCGCCACTCCCTTCAGCTCTACATCTGGTAATCTTGTTTCCTCACCTGTTTGATCTGGTCCGAATTTAATCTCAATCAGCAATTCATCATGATCATTGAAGTATTTTTTTATGTTACCTGTAAACACCTGTTTCGCATCTACCAATGGCTCATAATTTTTCGTTTCGTTATTCCAAATCGATAGCTGCATGCGATCAATATCCTTATTTGAAACTGTCAATTCGTTTAATGTTTGAACTGAATTCATAAACTTATCTGGCATCGCGATGGATACTTCATAGGAACCATCCGACAAGCGCCAATTATTTAATTGTTCATCTACTTTTTCAGCATACGAATTAGGAGATAGTTGGTTTACTGAATACGCAAAGTTGTTACGTTTCATCGTAAATGGACCTGATAACTCTACTTTGCCTTCAAATGGCTGAACAAAATAGGAAATCGGCGACATACTAGCACTTGTTTCTAGCTCAACCCCAGCAATTGCTTGGTCTGCCCATGCTGTAATGACAGGTTTTTTATCATCTTCTACAAGCGGTAATGCCATAGATTTCATACCCTCGATACGTGAAGGATTCACGTCTTCCTTCTTCGCTGGATAATTATTAAAATTGTAATTAGTAAAATCAGATGGTTTTTGAAGAACCGTTGCTTTTAGCTCTGTGTCGACTTTAAGTGTACCGTTCGCTTCAATGTCGCCAAGTTTAACTTCTTTAATGCCAGAGATTAGAGTAACGTCCTTTAGGGCAAACGGGAAATTGTTCTTAATTGTCCCAGTTAACTTTTCATTATTTAACGTAATATCGATATCCATCTTCCCAATATTTTGTGCCACTGACTTCCCTGCAAACGATTGCACAGACCAATAACTTAAATCACGTAGTGTTAGCGTTGAACCATTGGCATTTTCCTTAATATAGGATATTTCGTGTAAATCCTCCCTTACCCCTGCGAAATTAATAGAATTTCGTAACGCGAATGCACTTGTATTCTTATCTGCATTAACAACAAAATCACCACTACGATTTGTTAAAATGGACTCTACATAATAACCATTTACACTACTATCTTCATTTATTTTATAAAATGCAGATTGTTGAATTTGCGGTTGCCCAATTCGATCTTTTGCACCAAAAATAAATAGAGCAATAGATAACACAATTGATATCGCAGGAATGATCCACCATGCATGCTCACGTTTGTCTATTTTCTTTAAAATGAAATATAAAATAGGTCCGATAATTAAAATATATAAAATAATAACTATTAGCATATAGCTAACAGATACTTCAAACGAAGGGAATAGCTCATTTATGGTACGCAGGTCATATGGAATTTGATCCAGCGGTGACTGTCCATTAATCATTACCCCTTGTTGTGACATCTTTTGAATATTTATCAATTTTGACACTAGTGCTGGGTAGCCATCCATAGACGCAAGTGGTTGATCTCCTAAAGAAAAGGCTGTTTGAATAATTTCCCCACTGCCAACTTTTTTCTTAGAAGCTAAAATCTTATTGTTATCTGTTAATACAGGAATACTTCCTTTATTTTCAGTTGCCCCATATATAGAAATAGGATGTGTAAATTTTCCTCCGCCTGATAATTTTGATAGGCTATCTGCTGAAACGGATGTCATTTGTTGTGATAATGCTAGTGGTAAATAATCTTTGAAAATACCTGCTGTTGCATTTACTTGATCAGCAGCTCCTACTATTAATGTTCCACCATTTTGTACCCAATTTAGTAAGGACTCTTGTTGCTTTTGCGTTAAATCAGCAATCGCAATTTCATCGATGACGATAACATTCGCCATTGCAAATCCCTGTGTATCCTCTGGCAGTGTATAATCCTTGATTTGCTTTAAATTGAAAACTTCAACACTATTTTGAGGAGCTAATTGGGATAGCTTGAAAAATGCTGATAAACGATCACTATTATCCGTTAATGTGTAAATAAAAACTGATGAAGGATCTAAAAGATTACCTTGTAGCTGCTTTGTTCCTTTATAAGCAACCTTTTTTCCTTTTTCAATGCCTCCTTCATAAAATGCAAACACATCTGCATTCCAGGAATCGATACCCTCTAGATAAATATCAAATGTTTTTTCTTCTCCCGCCGCTATATCTATTGGAAGCACTTTAGCTGACGCAGCTTGATTGGAACTGGAAGTATTGATGACCATATCTCCAGAAAAATCTGTACCATTATTTTTTACTGTTATTTGAATTGGCACAACTGATTGGTATTTTGCTTTACCTGCAATCCCTGCCTTAGCCTGCACATCTAACGTAGCAGCCGCTTTTGCCTGCTCCATAGGTAGAATAAAGCTAATAACAAGCATGAATAGTAGTATGAGTGCCGTTATATTCTTTTTCTTCAAAAACTCAACCCCTTTTATGTAAATTGTTGGTTACATAATTATACGATTTAAATTGCACTTTGTTCCATTTCTTATGACATCTTCATGAATATTCATAAACTCTTAAGAATTAGCTGATTTCCAAAGTTAGGGATGACATTTTATTAAAACGTATGCATGTAAGTGGAGTGGAGGCTAAATTTTATCGACTAACTTTCACGTTTTATCACCCAACTTTTAAATTTTATCGACATCCACCTTCCAAAGAGCAAAAAGGATTCATACACAAAACTGTGTGTGAATCCTTTTTCTAAAGGTTGGGCGATAATTCTTGAAAGTGTTCCGATAAAATAAAAAAGTGGGATGACATTTTTTTAAACCTATGTCATGTGAATAAGTTGATTGGAGTGGAGACTAGGGGACTAGCGTCACAGATGAGACCCTGGAGAGAGCACATAGGGGAACGAAGGCTAACACCATCACGTCCTGTGATAACGCCTTCGTGACCAACATCCTGCTGTTGCTGTCGCTTCGTTGCACTACGTTTTCGCGAAAAAAACATCTGTTGGCCCAAGCGGCTCAACGGACCCCCCAGGAAGCTTTGCTCTGTGCGAAAGCGAAGCGGCAGCTACAAAGCGCCCAGTCGGAACGGAAATCAACCTACGCTATGGTGAGATTAAGAATTGGTTAAAAAAGGCAGCCCCGAGTGAATCACTTGAGACTGCCTTGATATTTTTTTATTTCGTATAATCAAACAAACATCGTGCATGGTCTTGCACTACTTCTACAAAAGCCTCTACTTGTCGTAACTCAAATGAAGATTCATAGCCAATTAACCAAGTATCACGCGTTAAACCAAATTCTTTTTCATTATTCGTTAATGCTATTTTATTAATGCCATCATTGTCACTTAAAGTAATGGAAGGTAAAATAGCATAACCAATGCCGTTCAATGCCATTTGCTTACAAATTTCAATCTGATCCACTAAAATTTGCTTTCTTGGATTTGAAGCGAAATGTTGCTGCCACCATTGTTGAATTTCCTGATAGTAATTGGAATCACTTTTAAATTGAATAAAAGGTCGATCTGTCGTCAGGACATCTTCTATAGTTTTTAGCTCTTTATCTACTAAATAAAGCGTGTCACGAAATAGGTGAATTTTTTCCCCTTTCCAATCAACCTGCCCACGTACAATCCCTATATGAGCCTCACCCTCATAAAGCGCTTTTACAATTTCAGAGCTCCAGCCAGTCATCAGAGAGATTTTTGCATCAGGATATTTCGATACAAAATCCTTTAATATGATCGGAAGCCAGTTTTGGCCGACAATCGATGCACAGGCGATTTTCAATGTCCCGTTTACTTTCGTCGTTAATGATTGGATTGTTTCAAATATCTCTTCTTTTTTGCTGAGCATTTCTGTTGCATAGGCAATAATAAGCTCTCCAGCAGGTGTCGCCGTAAGTCCTTTTTGCGAACGAATAAATAACTGAGCACCCCAGTCCTTTTCAATAGTCTGCAACCGTTGTGAAAGTGCTGGCTGAGATAAAAATAAACGTTCTGCTGCTTTACGCATATTACGTTCCTCTGCTAGTACTTTTAAAATTTCAGCTTCCGTTGCCATCAATCAGTAAACCTCCAATACAAGCAAAGAGGGCCTCATGATTTTCATCTGAGTCCCCTCTTAAACTACTACTCTTTTTGATAAATATATTTTTTCAATTGCTTTAAAATAACACGTCTTGTTAAAATTCCCGCAAATGTTCCTTCTTCGTCCACAACACATAAAAAGGCGTGATTAATAACTAAGTCGAGCGCTCGCTGGAAAGTATCCTTCAACTTTAATACAGCGATATCTTTCTCCATTATTGTATCCACTTTAATGTCGGGTAGCTTTTCATATTCAATATGTTCTAGTCCAAGAATGGATTCAGTAATCATTTTCATACTTAGTAAACCTTGAAGTCGATATTTCATATCTAAAACAGGTATCGATGAATACCCTGTACGTGTAAGTACTAGGAGTGCATGTTCCGCACTATTTCCACTTTGTACATGTGCAACCTTTTCAGATGAAATAATAAAATCACTAATTGGCATTGCTAATAAGTCTTTGCTGTTAGTTGAAATCATGAACTTCTTCTCCTTTTCTGTCCCCGCTTTGCAGAACAGGATGCTTCCCTTTTATCATATCATAACTATTCCTTTTATGACCACGACAAGGCCGAGAAGAGTTTTTTATAAAGCAACGAATTATTTTAGCATTTTGAACAAAACTAAGTATCGAAAGTGCATATATACGAGGGTTTTTATTTGAGGGTAATGGAGAAATATCTTCATTCAGCCTCATTTATAAAATATGAACTGAATGAAGATATTATTTACTTAATATCCAGCCTTACTCCAGTAATAAAAAATCATTATTCCCAAAAAGAGTAAAAAAATGATATATACCCAAACAACTGGGTTGAGCATAGTCGCATACTCTTCAACGGTTTCTGAAATCGGCGTATCGTTTTCTGATTTCCGCTGAGATGTCATTTTAGCAATTTTCAGCGTCGACACAAGCGAAATGGCAGAAATAATCGTAATGGCAATAAGAGCCGGTATTAACCACATACCCATCGGCAAAACTCCTTTCTTTACCCTTAGTATGCGTCAACCCAGCTCTCCATTATGCAAAGTTTTTATTATCAATTAGCCTCGGCAAATTGCCGCTGACGCTTTGCTTTCGCGCAGAAAACATTTGCCGCTTTCGCCACATAAAATAATTGTAACAGCCATTTCGCTTCCGTTACATAAAACACTTGTAGCTGTCGCTTTGCCTTCGCTACAGAAAAAAATTGCTGAAAAAAGTTAGAAAGGATACTGATTAAGCCATTGCCCGCCATCAAGTGTCACACATTCACCGTTCATATAACTTGCTTTATTAGACATTATAAATGTAGCTAAATCTGCAATTTCTTCAGGAGTACCTGTCCGGCCTAACGGAACAGAATCTAGCGTACGAGCAGCTGCAGCCTCTGATTCCCAAAGCTTTTCCGCACCACCTGTACGCTCAATTGGACCAGGAGCAATCGCATTTACTCGAATGCCATATTGTTTCCCCCATTCAACAGCTAATGTTCGAGTTAATGACAATACACCTGCTTTTGCTGCTGCAGAATGAATAACACCAGCACCTGCACTCCATGCGTAAGTTGCAACCATATTAATAATAGATCCCTTAATATTATTTTGGATCCAGTACTTACCGACTGCCGAAGAACAAAAGAATGTCCCATTTAAAACAATATCAATAACAGCCTTCCAACCATTTGGTGATAAATCCTCTGCACGCACTATAAAATTACCGGCCGCATTATTCACAAGCCCATCAACTTGTCCAAACTTTTCAACAGCAAATGCTAGCATTGCCTCAGCATGCTCAGGCACTCGAACATCCATTTGGAACGTTTCAATCGTTTTTCCAACCTCTAAAATAAAGGCTTTCGCTTCTGCTAATCGCTCCTCGTTACGACCTGTAATGACAACATTTGCCCCTTCAGCAACAAATTGCTTTGCCATATAAAGCCCCATGCCATTTGATCCACCCGTAATAATAATTGTTTTCCCCTGCAACATACGATTTCCCCCTTCGAAAAAAATGAATGATGATTCATATAAATATTACTATATTTTCTCGTATATGTCATATTAATTCTGCAAAACGTTAGGGAGTAGTCCTACTAGCAGGGATTCTTAAGTTGCGGGGCTATTTCACTGGCGTGCGCGGAGATTCGTTTCCCTTTCGCGGGTATTTCCATGATGCGCGCGGGAATTCACTTCTCTTCCTCGGGTATTTCTCTGACGCGCGCGGGGATCCTCTTTTCTTCCACGAGTATTTCCATGGTGCGCGCGAGTATCCGCTTCTCTTTCGCGAGTATTTCCATGGTGCGCGCGGGAATTCACTTCTCTTCCTCGGGTATTTCTCTGACGCGCGCGGAGATCCGCTTCTCTTCCGCGGGTATTTCCATGGTGCGCGCGGGTAGAATCCATTACGAACTCGCTTCTTGATTACTTGCTCTAGTGGCTTCCTTTGCAATATTAACTTTCCAAAAAACGATAGTGGTGCTATCTCTGACACCATTTTTTTTGATATTGTTTAACATTGAGCAAATGCTCTCTTGATCCGTAGAGTTAAAAAATGAATTATAAATGTTAATAGTGTTTGAATATGGTTCATGGGGACATTCAAGTAAGCCATCTGTGGTTAGAAAAAGACGATTTTCTCCTTTTCTTAATTCTTTAATTCCAATACTGTAGCAAGGGACGTCCTGTTCAAAAGTATTGACTTGGCCTATCCATTCGTAAAATTGCCTTTGATTTAATTGAAACTGACCGAGTGCAGCCAATTCTTGATGAAATAAAAAAAGAACACAGTCTCCAACTGAAAACCACCATACATATTTATCTTTTCTTACGACAATTAAACACGCAGTTTCTCCAGTAATATTCCTGCAAACAGATAAGAACTCTTCTGATTGAAATATAGTTAAAATCTTCTCTTCAAGTCTTTTAAAGGTTTGATGGTTTGTTGGTAATGATAATAAATGTTTTATTTCATCTTTATAATAAAAAAATTGCTCGATAATGATTTGAGCACTCTCAGATGTATTATGCGCATCCAGTAAAACGGAAAATTCCCAATCTTGCTTTTCATCTAGCCATACTAAACAGCCATCTTCGTTTTTATATTGGCCTGCATCGGAGTTACCACCATATCGCCCAACAATAACATGTTTAATTTGATGAACACTTGGTTGATCTATGAAGTTGTCTTGGCTACCTATCCAACTAAAATCTTCAATAGATTTACTCATCTGCATTATTCTCCAGATATGCTCTAATACGTGTACAAAGTTTAACAACTTCGCTATTGTCACCCATAGGAGCTTCTTCCCAATCATACACATCATTTGGTCCCCAATACTGTTGAGGGGTATTAGGATATCGAGGAACTAAATGCATATGCAAATGTGGCACTGAGTTTCCGGAAACTAATGAATAAATATGCTCTGCCTTTTCACACTCCATTATTGCCTTACTGACTCTAGCCATAATAACCCCAAATGCTTGTGCCTCTTCTAAAGTCATATCTCCAAGAGTAGGGACATGTCTTTTTAAATCTATCATTATATGACCTAAATAATTGGGTGCTCCATTCCTATCTATATGCCCAACATAAACATATTCGTCTTCATAAATCATGACCCCTGAAGTTTGAATGTTGCCCGTGTGTTTATTGCAAATAAAACATTCTTCCATTAATCCCCACTCCCTCGCTTGAATTTTCGAAATTATAACATAACTACCAATAAATCGGAATACTTTTCCTAACCGATAAAAATAGAGTTACAAATCACATATGATTTGTAACTCTATTTTAGACAGTTTCTTTTCGTAATCCTAAAACTCATAATGGTAAGCAATCTTATAAAGCTCCATTAGTTCTTCCTGTGTTGGAACCTTAGGATTATTTCCAGGGCTACCGCTGGCAATTGCATCAGCTGTCATTTTTGGAATAGCTGCGTAAAAGGCTTGTTCATCAATCCCCCACTGTTTTAAATTCCCTATATCCATCTTCTTGCACAATTCCTTAATCGAAACAATAGCTAAATCGGCAAGCTCTTCTTGTGATAATTGCTCATTATCTGTATTGAAAAATTCACCTATATCCGCCAGCCGTTTGACACAAGCATCCTTTGAAAATTCTAATACTGCTGGCAAGAGCATGGCATTTGAAATACCATGTGGCACATGGAATAGCGCTCCTATCGGACGAGACATGCCATGTACTAAAGCGACAGAAGCATTTGAAAATGAAAGACCTGCTTGCATTGAACCTAGCGACATCGCTTCCCGTGCTTCAATATCATTACCTTGCTCATAAACTTTTAAAATATTATTAACGATTAACTCCATGGCTGATAGTGCAAGTACATTCGAGTAAGGATGTGCTAAACGAGATAAATAACTTTCAATAGCATGACTTAATGCATCGATACCAGTCGCTGCAGTGATGGAGGGTGGGGATGTAACCGTTAAAATCGGATCTACAATAGCGATACTTGGCATAAATGCAGGTTGCTTAATCATCATTTTCACGTCATTTCTCGTATTCGTAATGACTGTTGCATCCGTGGCTTCTGAACCAGTACCAGCCGTTGTCGGTATCGCAATATGCGGGATTGGTGCTTGCTCTGCAATTTTTGCCATTTTCATATAATCGCCAATGTAGCCACCATTCGTTGCAACTACTGCGATCGCTTTTCCTGTATCGATACAGCTCCCACCACCGACGGAAATAATAATGTCGCAGCCCTCAGATTGTAAAATATGGAGCCCCTCTGCTACATACGTATCTACTGGTTCCGTTGTTACGCCTAAATACGAAATCGCTTCCAAACCACTAGCTTTTAATAAAGTATTACATTGATTAACAAAGCCTAAGCTATCCATTATCGGATCACTAATGATAAGAGCCTTAGTCCCCAATTTTTTCGCATAGTCACCTACTTCTTGAAAAGAATCTCGTCCATAAACGATTGTTCCTGGTGAATGTACCGTATAGATTGTTTTTGTTTGAATCATCTTTCACCCTCCTAAACTATTGTGCTGTATAACCGCCATCCAAAAGTATTGCTTGACCTGTTAACCCCTTTGCCATATCACTAGCTAAATAAAGCGCAAGTCCTGTAACTTCCGATACATCTAGTAAGCGTTTTTGAGGAACGAGTGGATAAAGCACCTGCTCAAGCACTTCCTCTACTTGAATTCCCCTTGTCTTTGCCAAATCCGTAAACTGATTACGTACTAATTCTGTATCGACATACCCTGGACAAATCGCATTCACGGTTATCCCTTCAGTTGCAACTTCTAGTGCCGCCACTTTCGTTAAACCGACTAGCCCATGTTTGGCGGCATTGTAGCCAGCTTTACCTGCAAACCCAATAACGCCATTAATGGATGCCATATTAATAATGCGTCCAAACTTATTTTTCTTCATATGTGGTAAGACATATTTCATTGCTATAAAAGGTGCAACAAGCATCACTTTTTGCATGGATTCGAAGATTTCTGTCGCGAAATCCTCTATAAGAGAAACATGCTGAAACCCTGCGTTGTTAATTAAAATATCTATTGTCTTAAACTTTTTAATAGTAAAGTCAATCGCATCACATATTGCCTGTTCATTCGTAACATCACATGTGTATGCAGTTAATTGCGAATTTTGTTGAATTGCCTCCGCTAAAAGCTGTTCATTAATATCTGTTATAACGACATTAGCTCCCTGCTCAGCAAACGCTAACGCCATGGATAACCCGATACCACGGGCTGCTCCTGTAATAAAAACAGTTTTTCCTTTCACGTCAAATCCCCCTACATTCCTAGTGAGAATAATATGATGGCAATCAATGTACCTATAATCGGTATAATGACGGTTAAAGCACCAAATGGCATATAAGCATCTTTATGCTTTTCATTGCATACCGAATTGATGGTTGTTACTACATAACCACCATGTGGCAATGAATCGAGAGAACCTGATGCAATAGCAATTGTACGGTGCAACGCCTCCGTATCAACTCCAATGTCAATATAGTGTGGAGCAAGTAAAGGCAGTGCAATTGTTTGACCACCTGAAGCCGAGCCTGTTAAACCTGCTATTACAGCGATGGCTAACGCACCGCCAATTAACGGACTTCCAGGAATATTAGTCATAACGTCAACAGTTGCCAAAAATGATGGTGTAGCTTTTACCACACCTCCGAAACCAACTACAGCTGCCGTATTAGCGATAGCTACAACTGCCCCCATAGCACCAGCTGCTAGTGTCGCACCGACAGACTTTGAATATTTATAGCTCACTAGATAAGCCATAATACATCCGCTCGTTAATGCCACAATTAGGGCTGAAGTTCCTAGAGATTCGTGGAACGCAAAGGAAATGCCTAAAACTACTACTAGTGGTACAATACTTAAAATTGGACTTGGAAGCTTACGAGATTCATCAACAACTGGATCAGTAGAGCGTTCGATGAATATCTCTCCGCTTTTTACTGCACGTTTGATCATCCAATTTAGCCACAGTGATCCACCAATAGCCATAAAAATTGCAACAATTATACTTACTTCCCATCCGGCGTATGGCGTTGTACCAAGGTATGGAATAGGAATCCAATTTTGAATTTCCGGTGAACCTGCTGAGGTCATCGTAAAGGTTACAGAACCTAAACCAAGTGCAGCAGGGATAAAGCGACGAGGAAAATTAGCTTGCTTGAATAAACTGATAGCCATTGGATATACAGAAAAGGCTACGATAAATACTGAGACTCCACCATACGTTAGTACTGCTGCTGCAGCTACTACTGCATAGGCTGCATATTTCACTCCAATTTTTTCTACAATCCATTTAGAGACACTATCAGCTGCTCCCGTATCTTCCATTACCTTTCCGAAAATGGCTCCTGCCATGAACATTAAATACCATGAACCAACGAATCCAGTGAACCCATCCATATAACTTGTTAAGAAGTTAGCTTGATTCTCATCAGCTGTTTGTGGAAAAAATGCTAGACCATTCGTTACGGCCGCTATCAATGCAGTCAATGGTGCTGAAATCAGTAAATTTACGCCCCTCATTGTTAAATACACAAGTAAAGCTAAACTACCAAAAAGCCCAATGTACTCTAACATCCCCATCCTCCTCTTCTGCTTTTAGAAAAAAGAGCTGTAATAAAAATTATTATAGGTAATATATATACTAAATGAACTAGAAGTCTTTTGGATAAAGGGTTAAAGTTTTAGTATATATACTAAAACTTTATACTAAAACTTTTGCAAGAGTTAGCGTCAGAAAAATGCGGATTTACAACGTTAAGAAATATGCATAAATTTATTCATTAAAGTCGATAGTGCTACAGAGTACCTTTTGAATGCAGTTATGTTGTCTCGATTGCGTTCTTTAATTATACTCCGACGATACCGAACTAATTCTGTAATTCACGTTGGGTGCGATCTGGAATGAAACTAGCTTTGTTTGAGTAATCCATGACGAAGTAACTTGGCGATCCATTCTGCATCTTAACATCAGTCTTACGACCGGGAACCGCTTTGATATGTTAGGTATTTACAACTAAAAATTTTCGATATTATCAGCCTCGAGTATGTTGTGATTTTAAGTATATCTTTGCCGCGTTGGCAAGATGATAAGTAATCAGAGAAAGATAAATGGTTTTGAGGATTGATTGGGTAGTTGATATAGGCAGTTACTTAATATACAAATTCAATTTTTAAATTCAAAAAAGAGCCCCTATTCTCAATAGGGGCCCACTAAATTAATTTATCCTACATATTATTGGAGGAATTTTATATTTTTGAGATACTCATTGTTATTTTCTCTCTCTACTCACAGGTGCTGACTCATAATATTCTTCCAATGTTAACCCTTTATTATATAACTCAGTGGCTAAATTTACCCCAACATAACGTATATGCCATGGTTCATATTGGTAGCCGGTAATATTTTCTTTGCCTTTTGGAAAGCGAATGATATATCCATATTTATGGGCGTTATCTTCAAGCCATGCTGCCTCTCCTGTATTCGCGAAACAATCATCTGCAGCACAAGTTCCATCGGTTCCACTAACGTCAATTGCTAATCCTGATTGATGTTCGCTTGTACCAGGAACAGCACTATATGTTTTTGCTTTTTCAATACCATCTTTTTTAACATAATTATTAAATAGGGTTGTTTGAGTTTGAGAAGAACGATAGGCTGAAACACCTGCTAGATAAATATTCTGTTTATTCGCAGCATGGAACATTTTTTCGAGATACTTCGCTGCTTCTTCTTTCATCATTCTTTTTTCTATTTTTCCATTAAATATAAATGGAACATTTGGATAAACGAGATCTTTCGGTTCATAGCCTTCCGGAAAAGCATATTTTTTATTGACAAGAAGGGTGATACTTTCAGGATCAGCGACAGTGAGTAATCCCTGTTGGATTTGTTGTTTGTTTTGTTCATTTCTGGAACAGCCAAAAACAATTAGAATCATCATGAGTAGTGCAATTGTGACTGTTTTTTTATCATATTTATATGACTCCTTGTACATTAGTGTAAAAGACTCTTTCTAATAGATCCCCCAGCTGATTCGGACAACTGGGGGATCTGTTGGATTTCCTATAGGAGATTGTTCGCCTTTTGGCTCTCTCACTCTTTTTATGTTGTACCTGTTTGACCCTGGTTTACACGAGGTCCTTGAGTTTCTATACTGTATCAGGAAATACTGTCACAATCACACCATCTATATTATTACCCGATACCTCATAACGAAGATTGGCTGGTACATTAATAGTGGTATTTTCAGTAACAGGATAATAAAAGACCTCATATTTTTGACCATTTACAGTAGCAGAAATATGTTTTTCTGCTTTTAGAAAGTCTAAATATTCCTCTAAAACATAATTCTTTTCTTTCATAATCGCACTATGCGGTAAACCGACAAAGCGGATATGCCATGGTTCATTCATAATTCCAGTTATGTCCGTTTTATCCTCTGGATAACGTAGAGTAAACCCGTATTTCCAAGCGTTCTGTGCTATCCACTCTCCCTCAGGTGCTACCTCCATCTTCCCTTGGGTACTTCCCATATCAAGCGATAAACCTAAATTGTGTTCGCTGAAACCTGCTGGTAAGGCACGTTTGGAACCCATTTCTTTATAAAGTTTAGTTTGCTCATCAAATCTTCGAAAACCACTCGTAATTAAAAAACTAGAAACTCCATCTTCTTCCGCATCAAGAACCATATCCGAAAATTTACTTGCTATATCTTCTGATAAAAATATTTCGCTATTAAACACTTTATATCCTTTTACCAATTCTTTGTTAGCGTATAAATTGATGACATCTGATATTATACTTTCATTGTGAACTGGGTTCTTACTATTGACCAAAAGTAAATTTGCTGCACTTTGGGCATTGAATAAAGGAAATACCATTCCCCCAAACAATTCACACACCCATGCAATAGGAACTGAATTTACAAAAAATAAGAGTACGAATGAAAGACCTCCTCCTATTAAGTCGAGGTACATAGTTTGATAAGTTTTCGGTAACTTCGTAAGTAGTACCATAACCTTGTTATCAACGATTTCTCGCTCGCATATAATTAAAGGGTTTAAGAGAGGGAATAAAATTAATGCAATCGATTAGGCTACTTGGGGTGCTTTACTTGAAAATCATTGAGTTGCATAGGCAGCTCTTTTTTATTGAACTAAAGGCGCAGGTTAGCATAATAATATAGAATAGTTGTGGGGGAAATTGGAAGTGTGGTGGATTCAATGGAGAATGTTAAATGGATAAATGGAAGCCATAAAGAGGATAACCGTATTTTTGATTCAGAGTTTGAAGTTAAAGAATGGACAGAAGCATTATATCCAGATTGTGTTGCCTATTTAAGTGATAAAAATAATGTAGGATATGCAACACCTGATGAAAAGGAAATTAAATATTTAGCATCCTTTTTTTTTCAATAATAATGTATGATCAAATTGATACTAATAACCTTGATAAACGAACAAAAAGATGTTTACTGATGGATTTTACAAACTCAGTAAACATCTTTTCAATTTTGAATTCTCAATTATAAATAAAAAGGGAATCGATTCTTACATTGTTTGACCATTGTCTACTGCTATGATTTGTCCTGTTAGAGACTTTTGAAGAAGTGTATAACAGATGGTTTCAGCAACATCCTCGGGTGTGGAAATCCTTTTTAATCCATTTACGCCCTTTTTTTGCGCGAAAAATGCGAGGTTTATTTGAGTATGCCCCAGTTGTTCAGTTTTTAGAAGCAAGAGAGTACTTTGTCATTATCGTAAATCCACTGGTATGTATAGCATGAAGTGTTTTTTAATTATAAAGATTTTTATTGACAATCTATTAGCTGGTTTAATTTAAGTAGAAAAAGGCTCTACTCCTTATTGAAGTAAAGCACCCGTTCGCGAATTTTTCACCTATACCGGGAAGAGACTGGAATAGTTCGTTTTCTTCTAGTTATGTTTTCAATTGAGTAAT
Organism: Lysinibacillus sp. NPDC093216; assembly: GCF_050280325.1. Classification (NCBI taxonomy): domain Bacteria; kingdom Bacillati; phylum Bacillota; class Bacilli; order Caryophanales; family Bacillaceae; genus Lysinibacillus; species Lysinibacillus sp. NPDC093216. Next base: position 445,434 of record NZ_JBNNVB010000001.1, read on the forward strand.
CTCACATGAAATTGATTCAATGGTACTTATGTAAAAATAATATTTTAAAAAAGATTAAAACAAAATACATCCAAATTTTGTTAATATATTATATCGAAAAATCAGAAAATTTCAAATTAAACTCATGAATTTAGTTAAAATCACACTTTTAATAAATTGGAAAATATTATAAGGTAATAATAGAAAAAGGAGGAATTTGTATGAAACTTACAAAAATGTTAACGCCGTTCTTAATTGCAGGTGTTGTTTTATCTACAGGTAGTAATTCATCAGTTAAAGCGAGCTCTGAATATACTGATATTGATTGGGATAAGGCTTGGGAATCTTTCGAAGTAGGAAAGTATCCTAATACTATTGAACTTTTTGATCCAAATGAAATTTCAAATAATGAAACTTCAGATTATGGAATTTCACCTTTGGCAAACGAAGCGTTCAAATATACAAATGGGAAAACAACAGTTAAAGGATCGGGTAGTAAAGTTACTAGCACTGGGTATTCTCAAGACGGAGGAATTATGGATGTAATAACTGCAAAAACTTCCATTAGTACAGCAGGGTTAAGTCCTATTCAAGGTAATTTTGCTTCGACTACTGTATTGTCTTCATCTTCTAAAGCTACTTCTACAATTGAGACTAATGATTTATCGGGTACGAATGCATGGTCAGGGTTAACTTACCATACGGTAAATAGATTCACATCAAATATAACTTTTACTGGATATACCTCTGATAGTATAAACTACTAAATTTCAAATCGACATTTTCTTAATCAAGGAGTTAATAAATGAAAAAAATCTATTTATTTGTTATAGCAATAATTATAATTCTTTTTTTGGCAAGAATAGTATACTCAGATCTAGAAAACACAGAGAAAAATGAGATAAAAGTATATGAAGAAGTTTCTAACGATTCTCCTGATGTAAAAATTAACGATGATTACAATATATTCAACTCATCTCCAGATATCGGTCCAAAATACAGTAAAGTGTTGGGGTTCCTTCCCAACGAAAAACTTATAAAACATATTAAGATGAAGAGTGTCTCCTATCCCTATATTAAACTTGATACGGAGCAGGACCATATTATAGGGACAATTATTTTCGAAAATAAGGGGAACGAAAAATTGAAAGTTCAGAGTTTTTTCATGCAAGGTAATAAATTTGCGAAAGTAAAAATGAATAACTCTAGTGAATGGGCTTATTCCATTTTATATGATGTACAGCCTGAATCTTCAGTGGAAATTAATATTAAGATTGAATGGGATAAAGATGGGATGAATGAATTATTATTTTTCCCACTTGAACACTCGGGAATTCCGGGTTTGTACAATGGTGAAATGTCACCCATCCATCGGAATTTCGTTATGGATGGCCCTGTTAACGTAAATAACAATACTGCCAAACATACTTTTGATTTGGATTTGAAAGATGTGGAGAATGTTAATTTAACCCCTTACCCTAAATGGATAGGAAAAAATAAACAAGACATTGAATATATGATAAATGAAGGGATAGTAATTACTAAATCACCAATAGAAGGTATGAAATTAGGACCGGTTCCCTATAATACGGAAGTTGATATAATCTCTTTAGATGAAAGAGGGAATTCTTCTGTATTAATGGAGAAAGTAAAAGTGAAAAAAAACGAACCAACATATATATTTTTTGATTCTCAACAATTGAAAGAGTTACGTACATCCAAAGAAAAAAATTATCTAATGATTCTTAATAATAGGGAAGAAGAATTACTTGCAGATATAAAAGCTGTTGAATTAGGATTAAAACCCTTCCCTACCTCATTCCAAACAGTTATAGAATTTTACAAAGAGAGTGATTAATTTGTAAGTAATAAACAGATGATAAGATGGTTTAACACTGGTTTAGGAGTTATTAAGTTGAGCCCTCTTATATTCATGTATTGTATTTTAATATTATAATCTAAAGGTGGTTAAAAAATGAAATTGAAAGCATTAGTCTATTTTATAGTGATTACATTATCTCTTATAATTTCTGAACGTGGATTGATATATATTATTTTGATATCAAATTCAGGATCAGTAGTAATAAATCCTTATCCGCTATCTGAAATATCAAATTTCGTTCGTTGGGGTGTATCAGCCTTTATTGTGACGTTATCTTTATGGATTACGAATCAATTAATGCAATATTTCTCTTTAATTAAAACTAAAATGATAAAAAATGTTTCTTAATATAAAAAGCACCCTATGAAGGTAGACAATTAAAAAAAGTCTACCTTCATAGGGTGCTTTTACTTAAAAAAGATACATTATCAAGAGAATAATGAACATGAGTGTAGAAAATGAGTCATCAATTATTTAATCCGAAACAAGTGAAATAATTTGCTGAGAATCCTTACGTGAAAGACCATATCCGATTGTACGGTCTAATTAACATGAACTTAGACAGGGTTTCCCCACTCCAGGACCTTGTTCATCTAGAAATCCATTTATTTTTCTCCAAACGCTTTAATGACAGATAAAGAGTCCCTTCTTTAAGTTCAAACTGATTATTTACTCTTTTCTCGAACTAATTTTGCAAGTTCATCATATCCTTACTATGTAAAAGTGAAAGAATTAACGTATCAATATGTCCTTTTAAAACTCCCTTATCAACTTCTATTTCTCACACATATTGGTAATAACGTAATTTATATTACTCTATAATGCAAGGTATAATAAAAAAATATATTGCTGATAAATAAAGGTAGTGTAGACCAACTGTATAAAAGGAACAATTATAAAAACATTCACATGTGATAAAATATAAATAGGTCTAATATTTATAAGAGGAGGTGTTCTACGATAGTAGAAGATAATAATGTGGAAAACGTTGAAGACCAACAAGTAGTTGAATTTGTTGATGAAATAGACGAGGAAATTATGTCTGTTATTTATCGATTATACGATAAGACTTTAAGAGATTTGGTAAATCGCTAAAGATTTTTCACCAACAGCTTTGGATGAAAGATGACGATAAAGAAATAATGCTACACATATGATTAATCACGGTGCGCCTAATGAAGTGATCCAAAGCTTTAGGGGTTGTCTGTAAAGGATTCCTTAAATTTTACAGTTACAAACAACGTAGAGAACCGTTCCATAAGAAAAGGAATTTATTGTTGAACGGTATTAAACAACTTTATTATCTCGAAACAACTTGGAGCAGGCCAGAAGGGGCAGCAGCACGCATTCATTGAGTGGAACTTTTGATATATTTTTCTTATGAAGATATTCGATTAGAAATTTCCCAAGTGCTGATATTACTCCAGATTTGTTTCTTATAACTGTAATCAGATAATCTTTAGCTAAAGAACCCCATTGTTCAAGTTTAGGGTCTATTTCTGTAACCCAACTAAATGTTATGTCTGAGCTTTGTCCAAGGTTTTTTTTCTTCATCTATTTTTTCCCCTTTGGATCCACTTTTTTTGTAGCTTACGTTCTTGATTGAACCACGCATCCATATCTACGTTCATAGGTAGCTTAATGCCATTTTCTAGCGCCTCACTTGCTTGGGTGAGTGCTCGTGTCACACTATCTATCGTTGGCTCTGTATAAATATCCTGTGACTCCTCAGACTTATGGTGCAGTCCTGCCTGCATAACTGGACGGTCTAAGTTTGCAGCACGTCCACGTTGTCCCCAAGCATGCCGATGACCATGCTCAGTTGTACCATGCATTTTACCCACTGTAAGTCCTATTTTTTCTACTGCTTTGGCATGAGATTCTTTAAACGACTGCATGCTGTACATATCACCTTTAACCTTGTCCTTAAAGGATACAAACGCGAAGGGGTGTGTGTCAGGTATATTCTCACGAAGGCGTTGAGCCATATACATCTTCCAAACTTGCATAAAAAGGTATCCCCATTGACGAGGAAACCAATGAACCTGCATATAGTTTTGTTGTCCGTCAGACATCTTAGGATTTTTCCATCCAGCATAGCGCCTCTTGTCTACATATTTGTTTCTAGGTAGCATGCCATATTTGATACCTAAATAGGCTTCACGATTCGTTACATAACGTCCGTTTGAGGGGTTTTTATAGTCGTTAGGTGCAGCGCCATCAACAGGGTGGTAAATTCGTACAAGAGCGAGGTTTGGGTCGTAGGGGTCAGGCATTACATCATGTACCCATAAGTGATAAGCCTCACAATGTCGAATGCCACCTCCATGCATTAAAATAGTAATAGCAATATCACGCCAGTTGTAACTCTCAAGAAAACTTAAATTGTTCTTTTTGTCTGTCTTCTTAAAGCCTTCCCACAGTAATTCGTTAATCTTGTCTTCAGGAAATGCTTTTGTTCCGCTGTTTTCACCTGAAGGAGCTCTTCGTAGTTTGAGATTGCGTGCTTTCTTAGCTGTCTCTGACGTTTTTAATGAACTGTCCAAATGTCCTAAAAAGGACCTATGACTCTTATTGTTCTGTGCCATCCAATTCAATCTTTCTTCATAACTGGTAGCATTTCTCCATGGATTGAGTGGCTTTACATTATAGTTCTCTGCCAGCCAATCAGAGAATTGAGTTAGTAAGTAGAGAAGATTATTCGCTGTAGTGGTTTTTTTAGGTAACCAGTAAAGACCACTTGGGTCATACCCATCTTCACCAATCGTCCCAGAATACATAGATTCAGCAAAGGATTCAAAGAAAGCCTTTGGAGATGAAAAGCAATGTTGATTTGCATTCATATAATCTAGCATTAATTCCACTGCCTGTATAAGTTTGTTATGCCATGACTTGCTCATTACATGGTTTTTTAGCTGATACTCGTGCAATGGATGTAAAAGACTTGTTTCTCCATTGTGCTCTACGAGAAGAGAGTACAATTCAATACTTCTACCAGTGTTGTCTTTGTATGTTTTTGTTAGCACTCTTACATATCTCATAAATTCCCCCCGATCTATGTATCTTGAATTAACGTTATATCATTGCATATATTTGGTATTTGGTATATATTTTACCTGTAATAATATTTTAAGACAATAAAAAAATACAGCCTTTTATGTGTATAAAGACTGTATTTGGTGGTTAACTATTAAGTTTTAGTATGGTTTCCTACCTGTAATAAAAAGTATACAGCTCCTCTTCTGAACTAGTCGTTATTACTTGGGAATGCAAACGTAGATGCTGTCGATGCTTGACCTGTCATCCAACGCTCTGATATTGTTTTTGTTTTAGTGAAGAAGCGTGCTTGATCGGGACCAAACATATGCCCTTCTCCAAAACGAGAGCCTTTAAATCCAGCAAAGTTATGGTAGCCTACTGGGATTGGAATTGGGACATTTACACCAACCATACCAACATCGATTTCTGTAGTAAATTTACGAGCTGCTAAACCGTCATTCGTAAAGATTGTTACCCCATTTCCAAGCTCATGCTTATTTATAAGTTGGATTGCTTCGTCCAATGAATCCACACGTACAACATTTCGTGCTGGACCAAATATTTCTTGTTCATAAATTTCCATGCCCGGTTTTACGTTATCTAGCAATGTTGGACCTACAAAGAATCCTTTTGACTCTTTGACAATATCAAGTTCACGACCATCACAAACAACTGTTGCCCCTTCAGACTCTCCTCGATTGATCGCAGCAATAATCGCTTCCTTCGATTGCTGTGAAATGACAGGGCCAAAATCTGTCTCTGGATTTGTATATGAACCTACCTTCAAATTAGTGATTTTCTCCTTTAAGATTTCAAGAAGACGATCTGCTGTATCCTTTCCAACAGGCATAATCGTAGAAATGGCCATACAACGTTGAGAGGCTGCTCCATAAGCTGCTCCGATAAACGCATTTGCTACCTGATCAAGATCTGCATCAGGCATAACAACCATATTGTTTTTTCCTCCACCAAGTGCTGTGACACGTTTACCGTGTTTCGAGCCTGTTTCATAAATATATTTGGCAACTGGTGTCGACCCTACAAATGAAATTGCTTCCACACTCGGATTTTCTAATAGTTCATTAACTGCATCTTTATCTCCATTTACTACCGTCCAAATGCCATCTGGTAACCCAGCCTTTTTCCAAAGCTCACTAACATATAAGGCAGTCATAGGAACACGTTCGGAAGCTTTTAAAATAACGGCATTACCGACAGCAACTGCCATACTTGTTTGCGCTAAAGGCACCATGATCGGGAAGTTAAATGGTGAAATAGCCGCTACAACACCTAAGGGATATTTTGCAGAGTAGGCATTAATGTCACCACCAACATTAACTGAATACTCTCCCTTCATTAAATGAGGTGCACCGATAGCTAAGTCAACAGACTCTAAACCACGTGTAATTTCACCTTTCGCATCCTCAATTGTTTTACCGCTTTCTGTACAAATAATTTGTAAAAGCTCCTCCATGTTTTCAGTAATAAGATTACGGAACTTTAATACAATCTCAGCACGTTTAGCTACTGATGTATCTCTCCATTGTGGAAAAGCTGTCTGTGCCTTATCGATTGCCTCTCGAGTTTCTTCTGCAGTTGCAAGCGGAACCTTGGCAATAACCTCACCAGTCGTTGGGTTAAATACCGAACCGAAACGTTCGCTTTTCCCTTCTATTAGTTCCCCACCAATAAAGTGCGTTAATGTTTTAACCTCATGTGCTGTTGTCATATTTATTGTCCTCCTTTAAAATTGTTCAATTTTACATGTTTCTTTTAAACTTAAATAAGCAGCCGACATATCATTTTCTCCATAGCCTTGCTGAGAAATATCACTATAAAGATCCACTAATTTATTCCCGATTCGAAGTGGTACCCCTGCTTCTTCTGCCATATTTTTCGCTAGTTTCAAATCTTTTAATAATAGATTTGTAGAAAAACCTGGCTGATAGTTGTCGTTTTTCATGTATTCTAAAAAATTACGTTCATAAATACGGCTTTGACCGTAACTATTACTTAACACTTCAAACAATGTATCTGCATGGATACCCATCTTTTCACCAAGCACGATTGTTTCAGCGACTGCCTCAGTATAAAATCCAATCATTAAATTATTGAGTAATTTTATACGTGTACCTACACTTGAAGACGTACCCAGATGATAAATATTTTTTCCTACTATTCGGAATATTCCAGATCCGCTTTGATAATCATCCTCTTCACCACCAACCATTATCGTAAGTGTTGCATTAATAGCACCTACAACACCTCCACTAACAGGTGCCCCAAGATATCGTAATCCCAATGATTGTGCTTCCTTATGTAAGGAATCATTCAATTCGGGATTTACCGTACTAAAGTCTATTAATAAACTTCCTTTCTTAGCATGATGCATTATACCCTGTTCAGATCTATATACTTGTTCCACTACTTGTGGTGTCGGCAAGCTCGTCATAATAATATCGCTTTGCTCAGCAACTTCCTTTGCTGTTGCAAGTCCAACTCCACCTTCTTTTTTAAATTGCTCCACTGCTTGTGAATTAGTATCAAAGCCATATACCTTATAGCCAGCCTTTAATAAATTAACTGACATCGGTAACCCCATATTGCCTAAGCCGATAAAACCTAATTTCTCCGTCATTGTTGACATCCCCCGTTCCTTGAAAATCCAATGAACACTAGCCAAACCCTACTCTTTTATCGTAACATTAATAACGTGATTTATTAATTGACCAAAGTCATTGACTACGGTCAATTAAATGATAATCAAATCAAATCCATTACGTCAATCAAAACATTTTATATTTTCAGAATATTCTCCATAAAAAATATGTTAAAATACTTTAACTTGAAGGGATTGTCCAATATGAATTCATTGACTAGCCGTCAAAAAAAGGCATTAGAAACACGGGAAAAATTACTCAAAGCATCTTTAGATTTATTTAATAAACATGGATTCGAGCATGTATCTGTTGAGCAAATTACTAAAGCCTGTAATGTATCAAAAGGAACATTTTACACACATTTCCCATCCAAGTACGACGTTATTTTAGAAAAATTTAAAGAGCTAGATAGTTTTTATGGCTCTGTGGAAAAAAATATTGATCGTACATTGCCTGCAAGTGAAAAAATTTTATTGCTGTATCAAGAACAAATGAAGTATTTAACAAATGTTGTTGGAAAAGATTTGTTACGAACTGTGTATACTGCTGCGATGACAAATCAAGTGGAACAAGATCATTATTTAATAAATCCACAAAGAATGATTTTCCAAATTATGAACAGTTATATCGAAGAAGGTATTCAACTTGGGGAGTTTCGTCACGATATAGAGGTTAATCAAATTCAAGCAATTATTCAACGTTGTATGCGTGCAAATGTTTATGATTGGTTAATCCACAATGAAGATTTCAATTTAGCTGCAGAAATGGCGCAATTTACAGCTATTGTGTTAGATGGATTGAAAGTAGAAAATAAATAGCTCATTTTAGACAGGTTTGCTCAGGTGGAAACAGCATGCGCTCGGGTGTAGTCCTTTTCCAATCCGGTTGTATCTCCGTTCGTTCGGGTTGACGGGAGAACTGCTCGGGTAAAGCATTATTTGATCGAGTTGACCAGAGATGTGATTAGGTGAAGTCCTTTTTTGATCGGCTTGCCCGGAGATGTGATCAGGTGAAGTCCTTTTTTGATCGGCTAGCCCGGAAAAGTGATCAGGTTTAGCCCTTTTTTGATCGCCTTGACCGGAGATGTGATTAGGTATATTCCTTTTTTGATCGGCTTGGCCGGAGATGTAATCAGGTATATTCCTTTTTGATCGGCTTGCCCGGAAAAGTGATCAGGTATAGCCCTTTTTTGATCGCCTTGACCGGAGATGTGATCAGGTATATTCCTTTTTTGATCGGCTAGACCAGAGATGTGATCAGGTATATTCCTTTTTTGATCGGCTTGCCCGGAAAAGTGATCAGGTATAGCCCTTTTTTGATCGGCTTGCCCGGAGATGTGATCAGGTATATTCCTTTTTGATCGGCTTGCCCAGAGATGTGATCAGGTGAAGTCCTTTTTTGATCGGCTTGCCCGGAGATGTGATCAGGTTATGCCTTTTTTTGATCGGTTGTACCTGCATTTCCCTTAGATACCCCTCTTCCCAAAACTCTAAAAAGTAGCACTTCATCCAATTCACGATGAAGTGCTACTTGACTTGTTTTCATTAGCCGACAAAATATTTATTAACAATGGTTTCTACAGGTAATGGCTTGTTATATAAAAAGCCTTGGCCTTTTTGGCAACAATGACGTTTTAGGAAATCAACCTGTGATGGTTCCTCGATCCCTTCAGCAATGACCTCTAATCCCAAGTTATGGGACATTGAAATAATGGCCTTAATAATTGCCTCATTTTTATCATCTTTCGTAATATCAGCTATAAATGATTGATCAATTTTTATGATGTCTATCGGATAACGCTTTAAATAGCTTAAAGATGAATAGCCTGTTCCAAAATCATCAACCGAAACATAAACACCTAGTTGCTTCAATTCAGTTAAAATTGAAAATGTTTCATGAACATTAGTCATGGAGCTTTCGGTAATTTCCACCTCTAATAATTCAGGTGGCACATTATACTTTTTCAAGGCAGTTTTAATTTTCCGAGCAAAGTTTTCTTTTCTAAATTGTTTTGGTGAAATATTGATGGCAATTCGTACTGGTCGATAACCCTTCATTTGCCACTCTTTTTGATAGCGACATACCTCGTCAATAATCCAATCACCGATTTCAATTATTAAGCCTGATGCCTCCGCAATAGGTATAAATTGTGCAGGAGACACATAGCCAAATTTTCGATTATTCCATCGTAATAAGGCCTCAAAGCTATTGGTGCTGTTATTCGTTAAATCCATTTGTGGTTGTAAATGAATACTTAGCTCATTAAATTCGATAGCACGACGTAAATGGGCCTCCATTAGCGCTTCATTTGGAAAAATAGTTGTCATATCTTCACGATAGTAACGGTAGTGTGAACGCCCATGTTCTTTTACAGAAAACAATGCTTTATCTGCTTTACGTACAAGCGTTTCTAAATCCATGCCATCTGCTGGACTGAGTGAGATACCAATCGACACGCTAATAAAATATTCCTGCCCATCAATCATGAATGGCTGTTTTAATGCGTCTAAAATAGCATTAGCCGTATGTTCAATTTTGTTGATGGTTGCATCTTTTAGAACAAAAATAAATTCATCACTATTATAACGATAAAGAGAGCATTTGGAGTAACAGAGCTCACGAAGTCTATGACTAAACATTCGCATAAGTTCATCACCCTTACTTTCACCAAGGGATTCATTAAACTTTTTAAAGCGATCAATATCCACTAAAATAATAGCTGCTTGCTTATTACGCTTTTTATCATTTAAATGTTGAAGCCAATGCTCCTTAAAAGCCTTGCGATTCCAAATACCCGTTAATTCATCCATTAATGCTAGGTAATAAAAGGCCTCATGATCATTCATAAATGAAGTGGCATCTTTCACAAATAAATGTACACCTATAATTTCACCATTAAAGTACGTTGGATGCGTTCTTAAATAAAATGGTTCTTTACTTAGCAATTGACCTTTAAACATGCATTTGGGCATACCAAATGCTGAGCCCTCAATAGTTTTTGCGAATAATAATTTAAATTCGTTGATATACTTACTCTCTAATAATGAAAAAATATTTTGACCTATCAAGCTTTGATGTTCTTTTGACAATAGAGAAGTGGCAACAACGTTTTGGTGAATAATGCGACCTTGTAAATCAGTTGTTAATACCGGACTTACGTGCTGTTCTACAAATTGCAAATACGGTTCTACCTCATTTTGTTTCTCCCGTAGAATAACTGCTATAACTGATTTTTCTAAGGGCAGTACACGAACAACAAATGTTTTTACTGTGTGCTCCGTACTTTCCTTTAGACTTTGGTCTATATTGAATTCTTGTTGTAATATATTTGATAATTGCAGCCAGCATTGCTCCGTAAAAAATTGTTCTGCGTTGATGGCTTTCACATCTTGTAGCTTAATAAATGACGGTAGCTTTTCGTTAAAATGAACGACTTCAAACGCTTTTGTATCAACTTTTCTCAAACATACGATTGCATCAAATGGGTTGAGTTGTATGAATTGATGATAGTCTGCAAATTGCGCTACACTCTCTTTATATTTTTTCATTATATCCCTCACTAAGTAGCGTGTTTGCTTTATTCTTCGTCTAGCGTAGGTTTTAGTGCATCCTTTAGGAAAATTTCCTGACTATTAATTGGGTCTTCACCACGGTCAAACTCTTTGTAATGATATTTTCCATTGGAGTCTTGAATACGAGCTTTTGCTGTATCCTCAAGTTGTGTATTCATGATGTTAATAATACGAGCTTTTGCTTCGCTTGCATATACAGGGAATAAAATTTCCACACGTTTAATCATATTACGAGTCATCATATCTGCAGAAGATAAGTAGACTTTATTTTCTCCATTATGATGGAACCAATAAATACGAGAATGCTCAAGGAAACGACCAACAATACTCGTTACTGTTATGTTTTCACTAATTCCAGGGATACCTGGTCTAATGCAACAAATACCACGAATGATCAGCTCTACTTTCACACCTGCAATAGACGCCTCATATAGCTTCATCATTAAGTCTTTGTCCGTTAGTGAATTCATTTTAGCTCGAATAAAACCATTCCCATGCTTCTTATGACAAGCAATTTCCTCATCCATTAATCGGATAAACTCATCTCGAATATCAAATGGCGCCACAACTAAATGATTAAAAGTTGGCTTTTCTGTATAACCGCTTAAATAGTTAAAGAAGTTAGTAGCATCAATGCCAAATTCCTTATCTGTCGTTATTATACCCATGTCTGTATAAATTTTTGCAGTTGCATCATTATAATTTCCTGTTCCAAGATGTACAAAACGCTCAATCTTTCCATTTCGACGACTTACAACAAGCGTTATTTTCGAGTGTGTTTTTAAGTTATTCATACCGTAAATGACCAGGCAGCCAGCTTGCTCAAGTTGCTTTGCCCAAAGCACATTATTTTCTTCATCAAAACGTGCTTTCAATTCAACTAACACTGTTACCTGCTTACCATTTTCTGCTGCAAACTTTAACGCTTGTATAATAGGTGAATTACCACTTACACGATATAACGTTTGTTTGATTGCTAAAACATTTGGATTGACCGCCGCTTCTGAGATAAAATCTACAATTGGCACAAACGACTCATATGGGTGATGGAAAAATATATCTTGTTGCAGAGCTTTTTCAAAAATATTTTCATCCGATTGCAAATCTAATGGTGGCTGTGGAATAAAGCTTTCATATTCTAAATGTTCTCGACCAACAGATATGCCTTTTACAAACGAGAACATAAAAGTTAAATCTAGTGGTCCATCTATATGAAAAACATCTGTTTCTTCAATTTCAAATTCATCAAGTAAGTATGTAAGAACTTCCTCGCTCATCTCGCCCTCACGAACTTCTAGACGACTCCCTACACCCCATTTACGTTTTTTCAACTCTTTTTCGATTTCTACAAGTAAATCTCGTGCACCTTCCTCATGAATCGTTAAATCAGCATTACGTGTCAAACGGAAAGCCTGTGCTGATTTGACACTGTAACCATAAAAGAGCTTTTCGATATGCGCTACAATCACGTCTTCTAATAAGACAATAACTGTCTCTCCATCTGCTGATGGTACTTTAATATAACGATCTAAGACAGATGGAACTTGTACGATTGCTACCTTTTCACGATTTTCTAAGTCGGCTTCATCTTGCTCTAATAAAACAAGTAAATTCAAAGTTTTACCAAGCAAAGTTGGGAAGGGACGATACGCATCTACAGCTACAGGTGTTAAAACAGGGAAGATAGTTTCTGCAAACATTTCATTGACGAATGCTTTCTGTGTATTATTTAAGTCTTTCATGTCTGCAATATGTACATTATGTTGTGGTAATAAATCATATATTAAATGTCTATAAACTTCAGTTTGTCGGCGCACTAATGCCTGAGTTCGCTCTGCAATTTTTGCTAATTGTTCTTTTGGTGTTAAGCCTGACTTATTTTCAGGCTTATGGAAACCTGCACGCACCTGATCCTGTAGACCCGCAACACGCACCATAAAAAATTCATCTAAATTCGAGCTAAATATCGCCAAAAATTTCAATCGTTCTAGCAGAGGATTGTTGACATCCTCTGCTTCCTCTAATACTCGTTCGTTGAAGGCTAACCAGCTTAATTCACGATTATTATAGTATTGTGGCTTAGCGATTTCCTCTAGTAAACGACCTTGTGCTTCTGTTAAATTCCCTTCACTTAACTGATTATTCGTAACTTCAGTTGTCATAATTGCTCAACCCTTCTTCAATAAAGTTTATTTTTATAGGTATTTTCAGTGCGCGTTCTAGATGCTTTTTATGTCGATTTGCTTGATATTTTTCAGCGGTCGCATTGTGTTTCACATAGATGTTAAGCTGAACATAATCCTCTTTTGTTTGCATCTTAATGGTACGTACAATCTTTCTTTTAGATACATTTAACGCATAGACAAATTTTAAAAGTGCGCCAAAGTCTCGTATTTTACGATACTCCTCACGACTTATCCATTCTGTAAAAGGAGCTGCGAATAGCTGATAATAATCTTTATTTTTATACGAGGCTAACAGTGCTAATTTCACACGCTCCTTATGGTTTAGCCCATCGATAGATTGGTTCGCAATTAAATAAAAGGTATGCTGGCTCGCCGAACTTAACTCAATATACTCCCCTATATTAAAAACCTTCGCCGCTTTCGCCAATAATTGCAAATCTTTTGGATTATGTTGTAAACAACCGACGCGACAGCATTCACTGTACAATTGATCCGTTAAACGCGTCAAATAGTCCACTTCTATTTCAGTTCGACCATACTGACGAGCCAATCTTTTAGCGTTTCCCTCAAACACATTGTACTTATCAAACGCACGTTTATCTGTTTGCAAAATACGCTGTATAATGAGTCCTTCTCGCAAACCCTTTTTTGTTATTTGGAACAACTTACTGCCAACAACCTCCACTAACACATTGAAAACCTCTAGTGCAGGAGCGATGATGTCTGCACGATCTGTCGAAAGCCCATCTAACTGTTTCAATTCATTAAAACTTAAACTACCTAAAAACACACTGAGCTCCACTAAATTTTCCTTAGTCATTTCGTAGCCATGTACACTTGCTATCGGATATGCATGTTTTTGCTGATGAATTTGGGCAATATTTCGAGCACTACCACCAATGGCGATAATCGGTAAACCAATATCCTGAATCCACGGAAGTGATTTGAACTGTTCTTTAACAAATGCAATGAGTTCCTTTTTTTCACTACCATTCATAATCTCGCCCTTTACAAAACGTTGCTTTAAAGAAACTGTTCCAAAAGGGAAACTATAAGATTTCTGTAGTTCTTTATTTTCAAAAAGCGTTATTTCTGTACTACCACCACCAATATCGATAGTTACAGCGGACTTCGTGCCTATTGAATGCGCTACAGCAACAAAGCCATAATATGCCTCTTCTTCTTCTGATAAAAGCTCTATTTGAATGCCTGTCTGTTCTTTCATTAAGGTAATAATTTTTGCTCTATTTGTTGCCTGACGGATTGCAGCTGTTGCAGCAGCTTTAACATCAGTCACTTCAAAATCATCGAGCATTTCTTTAAAAGTCAATAATGTTTCTGTTAATACTTGTATACCTTCTTCAGACATTTCACCAGAGGGCTGTAAATATGTACGTAAACGTGCAACCGTTTTAATATTTCCAATCTCACGAAGTCCCTCTTCTTTATCGTATTGATACAATACTAATCGAACAGTGTTGGAGCCAATATCGATGATAGCAGTTTTTAATTCATTCAAATGATCACTTCCTTAACGCATACATTCATACTATTTACTGATCGTTTAGCCTCCTCGGTTTGTAGATACAAACCTGCGGGCTCTTAGCTTGCCCATGTCAGGATACTCACGTCAAAGTTGTATAGATCCCCCGACAAATCAGTCCTTATTATTTTGTTCCTAGCCTCATTTATCTATACAAAAGAGCCGGAGCCTAAAAGGCATCCGACTCTCTTAAAATTATTAATATACTTTCAGGATACCCATTATTAATATTGTGAAGTACCTTTATCTCTATTGTTAAACCCTGATAAAACTTAATTTTATAAGATAAGTTGATCTATTCGTAAAATAAGCTCCGCAATTTCAGGCTTACTAATTTGATCCTCTGCACCTACTTGGTCACCTTTATGACGAAGATCATCTGTAATTAAGCTTGAGAAAATAATAACAGGAAGCTTTTGGAGGTCTGGATGCTCTTTTATTTTACGTGTTAAATGATGCCCATCCATTTGTGGCATTTCAATGTCTGTCACAACTAATTGAATATGCTCGGCTACTTCGTTACCACCTTTGACGATAGATTCGAGGTATTCATAAGCATCACGGCCGTTTTCAAAGAATTCAACATTCGCATAACCCGCCTCATTCATAGTATCGAATAAGAGCTTACGTAGTAATGGCGAATCTTCAGCAATTAAAATTCGTTTTTCAGAGCGTTCACGTTTACCGAGCTTTTTAACGGATTCTACACTAATACCAGAATCCGGATTTATATCCACCATAATTCTTTCGAAATCAAGTAATAAAATCATCTGTTCATTTTGCTTAATAACACCAATTACTTGTGATGTTCCTCCTTGATACATATCAGAAGGTTTCTCGATTTGATTCCATGAAATACGGTGGATCTGCGTTACATTATCTACATGGAATACTACGCGCTGTTTATTAAACTCAGCTACAATATATTTTTGCTGAGGACTACGCTCTGCATTTTGAATACCTAATACTCGGAGCATATCAACTACTGGTAAAACCTCACCTCGTAATTGAATGATCCCTTCTACATGCGGGTGCGCGTGTGGAATAAATGTTACTGGAATCGGTTGAATAATTTCCTTTACTTTAATAACGTTAATACCAAATTTATTGTTCGCTACTTCAAATTCAACAATCTCTAGCTCATTTGTGCCACTTTCTAACAATATACCTTTATGTTCCAAAGCAACCCCGTTCCTTTCTCCTCAACTTCAATTTAATTCTATTTATAATTCAATTGTATCATAGGCAATACATTTCTCCTACTTGCTTTTACCAATTTTATCATGAACTTGGGTTGTCATCATAACATTGGGTTGATTTCCATTCCGATAGGGCGCTTACCTGGGCGTGCATACGTTTTTTCAAATGTCATCTCCAACTTTTGAGCCATTAATTTTTAAATGTATCAATAGGCCAATTATCGTCATCACAATTAATGTCGATAATGCAACACGGCTTGCTAGCGTTCCGTAATCTTTCATCCATAATGTGACCGTTCCGTAGACTGCCGGCCCAATAATGGAGGATACTTTACCTGAGAATGCAAATAAGCCAAAAAACTGACCCCGTTTTTCTTCTGGAGACAATTCAATAATATATGTTCTAGATGTTACCCACATGGATCCTAGTGATACGCCAAACATACTACCTGCAAGCCAGAACATCCATTGCTCTGTCGCAAAGACAGCAAATGTTAAAGCAACAATCATTAATAGCGCCACCACGGTAATCGCACGTTTGGCTCCAATTGCTTTTGTAATATAACCAAATGCAAAAGAGCCAATAATAGTTGAAACCGTAGACACTAAATAAAGCACGATAAATTGACCCGACGTAAAGCCGACAATCGTTGTTGCATATACAGCCATCATTGCAATGGTTGTTGCAATGGCATCATTTAAAAAGAAATAAGCAATCATAAAGGTGAAAATAGTTTTATATTGCTTCATGTCTTTAAAAGTCTGAACAATTTCCTTATAGCCATCTAGAAATTTAATAGGCTTGCGCTGAGACCTTGGAATCGGTGTATCTTTATTAATAAAAAATAATGGCAAAGAAAATAACAAATATAAAATTGCAGTTGGAATAAATGCCCGATGGAATCCACTATTTCCTACATACAAATAAACAAGTAGTCCAAGAATTGTACCAAGATATCCAATCGCTACCCCATAGCCAGAAATAAGGGGCATTTCTTCTTTTGTTCCTAAATCACCCATCATTGAATCATAGAACACTAGACTTGAATTAAAGAAAAATTTTGCGATGATAAAGCTGACTACAACTAAAAATAAACTAAGCGGCACACCTGAATAATTCGCTGACGTCTGTAGATTTGCAAAAACACCCATCATAAAGGTGAAAAAGATAGAGATAGATGCAAACCACACTATAAATCTCTTTTTATAGCCTGTATTATCAATCCATACACCAAAAAGTGGCGAAAAAACGACGAGGAAAAAGCTTGCAATGGCATTCGCATAAGAAATAAACGTGCTTGCCACCTGCTGCATTACCTCATTCGTCCCTAAAACTTCATCCATATAAAACGGGAAAAATATAGTATTAATATTTGAAGAAAATATTGTATTCGCAAAATCATAAAATGCCCACGATAAAATTGGCAGTGATAAATAAAGAGCTAACTGACTCCGATGCTGTGCGTCTATTACTGAATTCCGCTTCATAAAACCCTCCTTTCCATTCTCTATTATATGATCAATTATGCCTCGGCATAATTGCGTCCGGAATCGGCTTTGTGCTTAGGCCTGCGTGATGCAGGTCAGTTAGCCGTTATCGCATGGATGCGATGATTTTAGGCTAACATCCTAAATTGAACTCCTTTCCGATTCCGTGACATCCGCCGGGGGCTTTAACTTCTTTCAGCGGATGTTTGGACACCCAATGAAAAGTAACTTAAAACTGCATTCATCTCACCACCCATAGAGGTGGGGGACTTCTGCTGAAAGAAGTTAAATAAATTCCCTCATGTAATAAAAAATACCTCTTATCTAAAGAAAATTAACACTATTTACAATATACAATTATTTTCACTTGACTAACACTCTAAAATAAACGAATCTTAGCCTTATCTGCGGAATACTAAAAATTACATATTCATAATAAAAAAGGCTGTTTTCAATATAGATTGTAGCTATTAATACATAAAGACCAAGTTAATTCTACACATTTTGTAGATTAACTTGGTCTTTGGTAAATCCTTCTTTAACTAAACCACCCCGTTAGCCATCCATGGAGCGCAAAAATCAGCACTTCACCACAGAAAATGAAAGATGATTAAGTTCCTTCATGGGAGTTTATGTATAATATTTCTAAAACTTTCCGACATACTGATTCTCTTTATTCCTTACCACAATCATAACAACGTTTGTCTTTGTCCTTGTCTCCGTACATACGGAGTTCCTTTTCTAATCCACAAACGCTGCAAAAGTCAAAATGTATTTGCGGAAGTATGCCTTCTTCGGCTAATGGAACCCACTCTTTTTCATATAAACTCTTTGTCATACCATAATCGGTAAAAACAAGTTTACCATCATTGTTTAAACCGTAATTACTACTGTCTTTTAAATCAAAGCAGTCGAAGTTTTTATCTAATATTTCTAAAACCTCATCAAATAAATTAGGGATCAAGCATCGGTGTTCTTCAACCTTTACCTCATACGATTGATTATTCTTTAGTTCTAAAGGTTTGTAATATTTTTGTACAGATATGAATTCATCAACATAGTATGTCTGAGCGAGTAAGGGGGCAAGACCTTTATCAGCCATTGAAGTGTAAATTTCTAATTCATTTTTTGATTGTTTATAACCGATTGGATGTAAATGCACTTTTATTACATAATCCAAAACTCTATATACTTTTCTTGTAGAACCTATGCCAACAAAATTTTCATCTTTACAATACTGATTCCAATTTTGAATTATTTGTTTAAGCATTGTTTCCCCTCCTTACACAACTAAAAACTTAACTGTATATAAATTCAACACTTTGTTAATTTTTCCTTCTTAAAGATTAGTTGAAGAACAACGAAGACAGCCTAAAAAAGATATCCAAGCCCCCTCGCTTGGATATCCTTTTTACTATTCTTCTATATTCACCCACATAGAAGACCATTTTTCAATTGCTTTTAGGACCGGCGCAAGTGCATGTCCTTTTTCTGTTAGCTCGTATTCAATCACTACTGGTGTCGATGGAATAACAGTGCGTTTCACAATGTTCTCTATCTCTAATTCTTTTAATCTCTCCGTTAACACGCGACTGCTAATACCCATTTGTTTTTTAATTGTTGAGTATCGTTGAGGACCTTCTAATAACTGATAAATAAGCAGAGTGTTCCAGCTATGGTTTAATATTTTTAGCGCTTTCTCAAATCGTGGGCAAATTTTTTTTTGATCCAATTTCCCTGCCTCCTAAGTACTTCGTTCTTATATAACAGTATATCATTTTTCCGAAAATCATTTTTAAAAATAAAATTAAGTTACTTGACAAAAGTTGTTTTTAAAAATAAACTAAGTTACGAAATGTAAGCACAAAAAAAAAAAAAAAAAGGAGTTTATTAAACTATGCAAAATATCGGTTCAACTATTTTACGTGTGGTGCTTGGCTTTATTTTTGCCGCCCACGGATTCCAAAAATTTCAAGGTGGTATCGGCTTCACAGCTGATTATTTTGATGCCATAGGTATTCCAGGCTTTATGGCTTATATTGTTGCCATTATAGAACTAGTCGGTGGTGTTGCAATTATTCTAGGTTTAGGCACAAGACTTTTTGGCGCTTTATTGACAGTGACTATGATTGTTGCCATTTTCACGGCGAAGCTTAGTATTGGCTTTATCGGCGAAAACGGCTTAGCTGGATATGAATTTGATTTAGCTTTAGCTGCAATTGCTTTATACTTTGCACTTGCAGGAGCATCTAGTTTTTCTTTAGACGCAAAACTTTTTCATAAAGAGTAATGTTTCGTAGTTTGCTATTTTCTGTGTGTTAGTGAGCTGCAGCTTCTTTATCAAAGACAAAAACCCGAAGTACCCATCCTTTCATAAGATGATACTTCGGGTTTTCTAAAATCAGAATTCTTCGCTCTCTATAGTCAGTATTTTATTGATAAGCTTTTAAAAGAGCCTGTGTACCGTTTTCACCATAGCCTGCTTCCACTAGCTTGTCATACATATCATAAGCAAGTGCTAGACCTGGTAATGTAATCCCCATTTTTTTAGATTCGTCTAAAGCAATTTTCATATCCTTTACAAAATGCTTGATATAAAAACCTGGTGCGTAATCTTCTTTGATCATACGGGGTGCTAAATTACTTAACGACCAGGAGCCTGCTGCACCCGACGAAATAGATTGCAATACTGTTGGTAAATCAAGTCCAGCCTTTAAACCGTAAGCAAGTGACTCACACACACCAATCATTCCAGAAGCAATAACGATCTGATTACACATTTTAGCATGCTGTCCTGCACCAGCTTCACCTTGATAAACAATATTTTCACCAAAATGTTTCATGACTGATAAAACTTTATTAAATGTATCTTGGCTACCACCAACCATAATTGATAATGTCCCATTTTGAGCACCAATATCTCCTCCAGAAACAGGCGCATCTAGTGCTTCTACCCCAAGCTTTTGGGCATGCTCAAAAATTTTCTTTGCCAATGTTGGCTCTGAAGTGGTCATATCAATAACGATATTGCCGGATTCAGCTGTTTGCAATAAACCGTTATCTCCAAAATAAACTTCCTCTACATCTGCTGGGTATCCAACCATTGTAAAGGCAATATCCTTATTTTTAAATGCTTCTGCCGGTGTACTTGCCCAAGCTGCACCTAGCGCCAAAAGCGGCTCCGCTTTCTCCTTTGTACGTGTGTAAACTGTCACCTCATGACCATTTTTTAATAAATGCTTGATAATACTTGCCCCCATAACACCACTGCCGATAAATGCAATACTCTCTTTTCCCATATGTACATACTCCTTTGTTTATCCAGGCTATCGATTCTACATAACCAATCATTAGCACTTATTTTTATCTTTCAGTGTAGTTGAATAAGTGCGATAATTCAAACTCCTTTTATTAAGTTGTACTATATACCTTATGTGCTGGACACTCGCTGAAAGAAGTTAAATCAAAATAAAAAAGAGAGCAAGTGATGGGGTATCACTGCTCTAAAGGGGGAAATGAGAATGTTGCTGTGTTCAAAATAAGTATTCCCCAACTAATGCTTTTTAAACATATTATTTAAAAAGTTTATACTCTGAAGGAACATTCTTTCAATCTTCTTGATCTTCTTCTTCTTCAAATGCTGTCTGTCTATAATAAGTATTCATTAACTGATCTAATCTGCGACTCAGTTGAATGGTTTTTGCATTTTGTAATCCGTTCTCTACACCTGAGCGAATCATCATTTCACGAGTTTGCTCCATTTGTTTCAAGAGTAGATTGACCATTCATACAACCCTCCACACACAAATAATCATACCATTATTATACATTTATATTTCATTTCTTACAGCATTAACTTACGACAATGTTCGACAAATTAGCTTCTTGCAACTTCTTGATAAGTATAGATTACTCGTCCATTTTGTTTGGCCTCACCCCTAAAATGTTTAAATAAAGGATGTTTTACAAGTACTTCTCGAAACTCATAAAATTGTTCCTTTTCTATCTCTATACTTTTTAATTCCCCGTTTTGTAATTGTTTAAGCATATTTTCGTATTTTTCCATTTTTCTTTTCCTCACTTCTTAGTATTTTGTTTAATAAATTATGAATTATTTAAAAAGGGCTTTACGTTTTCCATTTTTTCATGCAAACTGTATATTATTAGTCGATGAAGGAGCTGACTGTCTGTGAAAATAGCTGAAGTTGGAAATATTATCGAGTTTAAAGATGGCTTACAGGGTATAGTAGAAAAAGTAAATGAAAATTCGGTGATCGTTGATTTAACATACATGGAAAATTTCGATTCCCTTGAAATTGAAGAAAAAACGGTCGTCAACCATAAACGTTACAAAATTTTATATACAAACGAGGCTTAATAGTCTGAATAGTCCCTATTTGTCTTTATAGATGATAAGGGGCTTTTTTTTTGATAATATTAAAAGCATGGAGGTCGAATAATGCTTACAAATTCGAAACAAACAATAATATTGCTCCTTTCTTTATTATTCGTTTATGGCATGCTTGCATATACCTTTGCTAACCAAGCTGTATTTTGGTACCTATATGCTTTTACTTTACTTGTATGTATTGCCATTGCCATTTTGGCTGGTAAAATTGAAGATCAATTACCTACCTGGAAATTTTTACTTTTCGGTATTGGGTACGGTACAATAACATACGGTATTATACGCTTTGGCTATTGGCTTGCACCATACATTAATGATTCATTAGTACAGTCAGTACAAAAATTTTTAGCAAACTATGGACCACAAAATATTTGGCACTATATTTTACTCGTATTCATTGTTGCAATCGGTGAAGAGATTTTTTGGCGTGGCTATGTTCAACAACAGCTGAAACGCTTTATGCGTCCTATTTTTGCTGTTATTGTAACTGCGATTTTATGCGCCATCTCTATTGCATTAAGCGGTTTTATGCTTGGTATGATCGCCGCATTTGTAACCGGCCTTATTTGGGGCTTGTTATATGAATGGCGTAAAAGTATGCCACTTGTTATTGTAACCCATGTAGTTTTTGTACTACTATTATTTTTAGTGTTACCTTTAACATGATAACATTAAAATTTGGAAACATTTTATCTTTACCAGCGTTTAATTAAGAAAGGGAGGGCTTTTCATGCAAAAAAAATTATTTTCTGTACCTGCATTATTACTAACAGCTGTTTTAGTCGTAGGATGTAATACTTCCGAAACAAAGGATTCTGATGCTCAAAAAAATGAGCCATCAAATACACCGACTGAACAGCAACAACCATCATCTAAGGATACAACTGTAGATGAATCGCAAGAAACGCCTACATCAAATGAAACAAATAAAGACAATACAGATAATAAAGACAATACAACTAAAAAAGAACAAGAAGTTAAATATGTACAAAAAGGTGTAGACAAGACTGAAAAAGCAACGGAATCTAAAAGTGTTGATCAAGACTATAAAGTGCACCAACTACCTGGATTTACACTTACACAAGAAGAACCAGGTAAAGACATGTTAGTTTCTAATGACAATGCTGAAGTATTTATGCGTATCGAATCTATTGATGCATCACAAACAAGCTACGAAGATGCAAAAACATCTATGCAAGATTATATGAATGCTGTTGGTGAACCATCATCTTTATCTTCTGAAGATTTAGCTGCATTTAAAGATGTTAAAAACATTGAGGGTTATGTTGTACATTTTGAAGCAGAGAAAGAAAAAGTAATCGGCGTTGTTTTTGAAAAAGACGGTTTAATTACAAAACTAACAATTCACGATAACGACGAATTAGATTTAACAGATGCTATGCTTAAAATGGCAGCAACTATTTCTAAAAAATAATTATTCAAATAAGACTGTAGACAAACTTGTTTGCTCTATAGTCTTTTTTATGTTGACGGTGTTAAGGTTTCAAGAAGCTGAACAGGTTCCAAATATCAATTTTCTACTTTAACAGTTCCTTTATTTTAAATAGGGTTTATAGCATAATGTGAGGCTGATTTTCGTTCCGGCTAGGTGATGTCCGATGGGCGGCTAGGAGCGATCATGGGGGCTTTAACACAGGTCAGGATACTTAGCCTTCGATTGCGCTCGCTCCTTCCTTATCTTTGACGTTAAGGATTTAAGAGGGGGTTGTTGGAGTACTTTAACTTCTTCCACAATAACACGTTGCGTTCCATAAAAAAAGTTGCCTCAAACTCATTGAGACAACTCTTTTTAATAAGATAAGTCTTTAATAGACAGGCCTAATTTTTTTAATAAAGTGATCGCTTGGCCTTTTTCTTCAACAGATAATACACTCATCAATTCATGTAAATGCTGTTCATGTTTTGGAAATAGTTCTCCCATAAATGCTTCACCTTTGTCCGTAATTTCTGCATAGGTAACACGGCGATCTGATGGACATGAGACACGCAATAAATACCCTCTTTTTTCAAGTTTGTCAATGACATACGTAATAGACCCACTAGCTAGCAAAATTTTATTGCCAATTTGCTGTAATGGCTGTCTTCCTTTATGATAAAGAAGCTCTAATACAGCAAATTCAGTAGGGTTTAATCCATTCTCTTGAAAAAATTGATGGGTCGTCTCATTAATCGCTTTATGTGCACGTGATAATACTATATATAATTTTAAAGATTGCTTTATCTCTTCTGACGTCATATCCTTTTCCTCTCAATTCGCGTTTTATACATGCCATTATAGCGATATTAGAAAAGCATTGTCAAAAGCAATATTTGATTTTAAGCCTTTTACGGTGGTTTAAGTTACCATTTTGACTCTTCTTATGTTACTAAATAAGCAGAATCTTTCGTGGAAACATCCATTGTATCCATCTGATTAAATGTGTAAATCGGGAATTGTAAGTGGAAGCATGTCCCCTTCTGTAATTCACTATTCACACCTATTACACCTTCATGCTCTTCAATCACCTTTTTCACGAAAGCAAGGCCTAGTCCTGTCCCTGTTGATTTCGTCGTGTAAAAAGGTTGGAATAAGTTTTGAAGGGTAGCACTGTCCATACCGGTACCTTCGTCTTTAATCAGTAATTCTACAATCGCACAGTCAATAGCATTCATTTCTACTGTGATCGTTCCACCATTATTCATGGATTCCATCGCATTTTTAATAAGATTCATGAATACTTGCTTTAAGCGATTCTCATTGCCACCAATGTATACTTGTGTAGAAGGAGAAATGTATTGAATCATAATATTTTTCATAAGCGCATCTGGAAGCATAAACTCAATCACTTGCTTCACAATGTGATCTAGCTCTAATAATTCCACTTTCATACTTGTTGGCTTGGACAATACTAAAAGCTCGGATAAAATTTGTTCCATCCGTTGGAGCTCACTATCGATGACAGATAAATACATGCGTGACTCTTCATCAGCATTTAGCTTTAACAATTCGGTAAAGCCCTTTAAAGAAGTTAATGGATTACGAATTTCATGGGCGATACTTGCGGCCATTTGACCGACAACATTTAAAGCTTGTTGATGTTCAACTTTATGTTGAAGTTGTTTCTTTTCTGTTTCATCATTAATGACTGTGACAATAATATTGTTATATTCATCAAAGATACTTGAAATTTCATAATAGCAAGGGCTAGTAACTATAGTTTCATCAATTACATGAATACTCGCATGCTTTTCACCCATCAGTTTAGAAAGGTATGTTGTAATTTGACCCTTCTTCAATGTAAATGTATCGAATATGTGCTGATGTGCCCTATGAAGAAGCAGCGATTTTTCTATTCTTAAAAACATTTCAGCATACTTATTTAGCCCAAGAATTATCCCGCTAGCGTCACTTATAATAACAGCGTACGGTAAGTGATCATAAGCATTGAAAGATTGTGATCTCTCCTGCTCTTGGCTAACATATAATTCATGAGCTATGTCATTATTTAACGTTGAAATTTGCGCAACAATTTCTTCAGTGCTTGGATCATAAAAACATTTAAAGGACATCATTTCAAACTCATTACCAGCTGTTTGAATATTGAAGATTTCTTCTGATCTTAACTCGCTTTCTAATTGTTTAACGAACTTCGCCCAATTTAAATTAGATGGCTCGTCCATAGTTAAATAGCCAAAATACGTTGAATTGAGGTTAAAAAGTTTAACAGCAGCCTCATTCACGTTCAAAATTTTTCCTACTTTATTAAGAATAAGTGTTGGTGACGAAGTACTTGTCATAAGATTTTCAAAACATTGATTAATATCATTTTGCTTCAACTTTCTCACCGAACCTTTCAATAGAGTAAATAACCCCTTATTCGAATTTTGAGCCTTTACTATACTTTATGACTGTACGATTCTATTATTACAAAATTTAGTAAATTTAAGTATTTAAAATTATTTCACGAACTGTTCACAAAATAAATAGGTAAAAAGGATTATATTGTATGACAGCTACTTGACTGTTACAATTAGAAATTGAAAGGAAGATTATTGCATGAATACTATTTTAACTACTTTAAACGCAAAGTATATTCACACAAATTTAGCATTGCGTTATTTAAAAGGTGCAGCTTTACCAGAATTTAATCCAATTATTGCAGAATATACAATTAAAGATCCTGCTTTTAATATTGTATCAGATTTGTTCCAAAAAAAACCTGATATTGTAGGATTTAGTTGCTATATTTGGAATATTGAAGAAACCATTCACGTCATCAAGATGTTAAAAACTGTCTGTCCAAATGTTAAAATTTTGCTCGGTGGACCTGAAGTTTCTTATGATGCCCACCATTGGTTACGTAAAATTGAAGAGGTTGATTTCATTGTTATGGGTGAAGGAGAAACATCCTTTAAACAATTACTACGCTATTTTCATGGAGAAATTGCATTGGACGATGTTCCAGGGATTTGCTACTTAGAGGATGGTAAAGTACGCATACACGCACAAGCACCAAAAATAGATTTACGTGAATTACCAAGTCCATTTCGTTTTGAAGAGGATCTCCCTCATTTAAGCAAACGAATTCAATATATTGAAACAAGTAGAGGCTGTCCATTTAGCTGTCAATTTTGTTTATCTTCTATTGAAGTAGGTGTTCGTTATTTCAACCGAGAAAAAATAAAAGAAGATATTCGATTCTTGATGGACAATGGTGCACGTACTATTAAATTTGTCGACCGCACATTTAATATAAGCCGCAGCTATGCCATGGAAATGTTCCAATTTTTAATCGATGAACATAAGCCAGGGGTCGTATTCCAATTTGAAATTACTGCAGATATTATGCGTCCTGAAGTGATCCAGTTTTTAAATGATAACGCACCAAAAGGTCTTTTCCGTTTTGAAATTGGTGTTCAGTCAACGAATGATTTAACAAATACTCTTGTAAAGCGCCGTCAAAACTTTGAAAAACTAACGCGTACAGTGACGATGGTCAAAGAAGGTGGAAAGATTGATCAGCATTTAGATTTAATCGCTGGTTTACCAGAGGAGGATTATGCAAGCTTCCGTCAAACCTTTAATGATGTTTTCGCAATGCGACCAGAAGAATTACAGCTTGGATTCCTAAAACTTCTGCGTGGTACAGGCCTTCGTCTAGAGGCTGAAAAATTCGGCTATACGTATGTGGACCAATCTCCTTACGAAATTTTCTCAAACAATGTCTTAACGTTTGATGATATAGTACGCATTAAACATGCAGAGGATGTACTTGAGAAATATTGGAACGATCACCGTATGGATCATACGATTGAATACTTAGTAACTGAAGTGTTTGAAACACCATTTGATTTCTTCCAAAACTTCGGTACTTATTGGGAAACAAAAGGTTGGTCTCGTATCGGTCATCAGCTCGAAGATTTATTCCGTCGTTTATTAATGTTTTTAGAAACTGTAGAGGGTGCTAATTTAACTATCATTAAAAGCCTAATGCAACTAGATTATTTAATGGCACAGCAGTTCCAGCCACGTAAATTATGGTGGAAGGAGCGCCCTACAGTGGAGCAACAGAAAGCACTTTATGCTGCCTTACGTGAAAACCCTGCAATTGCAGGTGAGGAATTCGCCAGCTTCAATCTATCTGAAAAAGAGTTGTTTAAACATACGCTCATTATTCCGCACCATGTAGATTACCAAAATTTCTCAAATGGCAAAATTGTACAAAAAAACAGCTATTTATTAACTTACTTCCGTCACGGTCAAGCACCATACTTTGCAACAATCCACTCTATATAATAAGAAACGCTAGTCCTTTAATAAAATTTAGGACTAGCGTTTTTTCATCCATCATTAAATTTTTCAGTAACCTAAAATGAAACCAAACAACTACTTTTTTATTCGCGGAAATTGTCAATAATAACCACATTCATTGTTATCAACAGATATTCTAAGAGGCATTACAATTATCCTAAAAAAGTTTAGTACGAAATTCTCAACCAGTTATCACCTTATTATTGTAAAAATTACCTATCGAATAATCGTAATAACCGGGAAAAACAATTTAAATTTTTTTGACAATTATGTGGCGACATCCGTTTTTTAGTCAATTAAACAATCTTAGACCCCTTTTATGCATAGATTTTCTACTCAGGTAATCTCTAAATTTCTCAGTTTTCATATAAATAAGCTTTAGGGTTAATCGGAAAAATAAAAAAGAGCTAAATTAGCTCTTTTTTAATCTCCTAGTAATTTACCCAATAATTACACGCTCTTTAGGATAGTGATAATTAGATTTTTTGCCTCTACCTCCACCCCCTAAAGTGTAAAGGAAGGAAATTAAACCGACACGACCAATAAACATTAAAATCATAATGATAATTTTGCCAACTACCGATAGGTCGGAGGTGATTCCTAAAGACATCCCACACGTTCCGAACGCTGATGTAATTTCAAAGATTATTTGAATCAGTGATGCGTGTGGTTCAGTAATGAGCAAAATAATTGTCGCAACTAATACCATAAAGAATGCCAATAAAATAACAACAAACGAGCGGAATACATCAATTAAATGTATTTCACGTCCGAATACTTGAATATCCTCTCTTCCTCGTGAAAAGGTAATTAGGAATAGAATGGCCATTGCAAACGTTGTTGTACGTATCCCACCACCAACTGAACTTGGTGAGGCACCAATAAACATTAAAAAGCTCATAAAAATATCTGTTGCTTCACTAAAGGTTGTTACATCATACGTCGTAAGTCCAGCTGATCGTGTTGAAACAGAATGGAACATTGCCGAAAATAGTGCCTCATGCCAAGACATTCCCTTAAAGGAATGGAACGATTCAAGCAATAAAATAACGACAGCCCCTACCGCAAATAAAATTGCATATGTGGAGGTAGTTATTTTTGTAAATAAACTAAAACGGAAATTTGTATGGCGATTTAATAAAAAGGTTTTCACTTCAATTAATACTGGGAAGCCTATCGCACCAAGCACAATTAACACCATCGTTATCAATTGAACAAAGTAATCGTTATGAAACGGAAGCAAACTCATGCCTGTAATATCAAAGCCACCATTTGTAGTAGCTGAAATTGAGGCAAAGACACCATGAAGCAAGGCTTCTTCGAAAGTGTCAAAATAATTTGTAAAGTGCAAAGTTAAAATTAACGCACCCATCAATTCAATACCAATTAAGATTTTCAATATTTCCCGAATTAATTGAACAACCCCTGACAAATTGTATTGATTATGATCGATCATAATCAATTGACGCTCACGCATACCAATTTTTTTCCCAACTAGTAACCACACAAAAGTACCAAGTGACATAATGCCAATTGCGCCAAGCTGTAAAATGACAAGTACCATCGCAATCCCGAATGTTGTGTAGCTTTCAGATATATTGAATGTTGTTAAACCTGTTACACTAACTGCACTTACTGCAGTAAACAAGCTATCTAATAATGAAACATTAACTCCTTCTTGATGAACGCCTGGTAGCCGTAGTAACAGGAAGGAAATAGCTATAGCTATAAAATAATAAGAGACAAGTACCTGAAAAGGTGTTACAAGTCTATTTTTTGATCTTTTCCAGGGCACTTTGACAACCCCTTCCTCATATGATGCCAAACTCGATAGATATTAGTATAGAAAAAATACATCAAAAAAGAAAGAGGAATAGATACGACTATTCCTCTCATCAAATATGCCTCTGTTGAAATAAGTTAATTATTGATCTTGATGTTTATGACGAACTCCTACTAAATAACCTACTAGTGCGATGGCCACTAATACAATCCAGAAAGTTAACTCCCACACAGTAGAATGCGGAAATTCTGCAGGTAATATGCCCACCTTCTCATGTGACAAAGTCAACACAACAAGCTTCACGCCTACCCAACCTACAATTAAAAACGCAGCGGTCTCAAGTGAGGGGTAGTCATTTAATATTTTCACAAACCATTGTGCCGCAAATCGCATCATTATAACCCCAATAAAGCCTCCAAGTAACATGACAATAAATTGTCCACCATTGATGCCACCTATATCAAAGTTCCCTAACTGCGGTAAAGTTACAGCAATGGCAACTGCAGCAAGCATTGAATCAATAGCAAATGCAATATCCGCTGCCTCTACCTTAAGCACTGTCATCCAAAAACCAGCGCCCTTTTTCCCCGCTTCATCGTTAGATTCTTCGTTTGAATCCCCTTTATGACGCAAATCATATATATTTTTGGCAGACATGAATAGTAAATAAGCTGCTCCCAACGCTTGGATTTGCCAATAATTAACTAATACTGTAATGACAAAAAGTGCTGAGAATCGGAAAATTAATGCGCCGAATAATCCATAAAATAATGCCTTTTTTTGTTGTTCTTGTGGCAGGTGCTTCACCATCACAGCCATCACAACTGCATTATCTGCTGCTAATAACCCTTCTAATACTACAAGTACAATCAGTACCCAGCCGTATTGTAATAAAATTGATTCCATTCATGTGCCTCCTCTAAAGCTCTGTTTACCCAAAATAGTCATTATTATACGAATACAAAAGAAAAGACCTCTGCCTCTAAAAAGGCAAAGGTCTCGCTAAGCAAATAAATACTAATCGTTCAATACCGCTAGTATAGAGTTATTCGCTTATCACACCCGATGGTAAAAAACCACGTCATGACGAATGTGAATCCAGATACTTCGCTCGTACCTGTTAGCTACTCCCCTTTGACAAAACGTCGAAGGTTTTTTTCTTCTGAAAACTTATTATAGCACTATCATATATGAGTGGCAAAATTATCTACCCCACTTTAAACAATAACTCTATGTCTACCGCAAGATCAATTATGCCTCGGCATAATTGCGTCCGGAAACGGCTTTGTGCTTAGGCCTGCGTGAGGGTCGACACGATGTCGGTCATTTCGGTAATGCCACAGGACGTGGCGTTTTTACCGATGCAGGTCAGTTAGCCGTTATCGCATGGATACGATGATTTTAGGCTAACATCCTTTATGAACTCCTTTCCGATTCCGTGACATCCGCCGGAGGCTTCAACTTGTTTGTTAGCTAGATGGGACTGAATGTAAACATCGATTTTTATCACCGTACCACTAATTGAAGCTTCACTTTATTTGAATTTGATAGCGTTTATCTTCTTTATGCGCTAAATAAAAATCAATCATTCTAGGCATAGTCTGTATAAAATCGGGACATGCAATACTACCCTTTTTCAAAATAGTAACTGCTTCGGATGTATCGAATTTAGCATTCCAAGCTAAGTAGTCTAGAGTTTCTTGCTCAACGCCTAGATATTTTCGAATAAGTGGTATTTGTAAAGATGTTCTTGCTAGTATTAACGGTAATCGCCCTTTAGGATAATGATTAGTTAATAATTTTACCATCGTACGATACACTTCCTGCACAGGATGAGGATTTGGGTCCGTTAGATGCAAAGTTTTCCCTTCAGCACATTTTTCATCAACGAGATAAGTCGAAGCGTTTATAATATAATCCACTGGTACCACATTTATTGTTGATGTTGATTGACCAATATACGGGATAAAAGGGAGGTATTTTAATTTATCTACCATATTTAAAAAGAAATAAGGCCCATCGAATTTAATCGTTTCTCCTGTTTCAGAATGTCCACGTACTATGCCAGGTCGAATAATTGTCAGTGGTATTTCTGATTTCAAATCTTCTACTCGATGCTCAGCTTCATATTTTGTTTCCTCATAATAATTCTTAAATGTAGGCGGGCGAATTAGTTCACTTTCACGTAAAATACCTTTACGTGTTCCTGCTACATACGCTGTACTAAAATACATATAGCGTCTTAAGTTCGGAAGTGTGCGAACAAAATCATTGACCATCGTCGTACCATGCACATTTACTTTCCATGCAATATCGCGTGGTACCGCTAAATCATAAATTGCAGCTAGATGCCAGAGCACCTCAATTTGAGGTACAATTTCCTGTACGGCTTGGTTTTCTAGACCGAGATTCGGTAATGTAATATCACCCTCTACAATATGAATAGAACAATTAGGAAACTCTGCAAGTATATTTTCTCTTTCTACATTGGCCTTTACTAATTCCCCCGCTAAAACAATTGCGATTACTTCCTGTGATTGTTTTTTTCGAAATAACTCTCGTATTAATTGACTTGAAATAAAACCCGGAAAACCTGTAAAAAAATGAACCCCCATCTCTCATCCCCCCTGAGCTTACCGTTTCCTAGTTTCTTTATCCATTAGGCTATAAATAATCGGTACAATATATAATGTCAATAAAGTTGATGTCACAAGTCCTCCGATTACTACAATCCCCATCGGTTGATTCATTTCTGTTCCTTCACCAATACCAAGAGCAAGTGGTAGCAATCCTAAGATTGTTGTTAGTGCAGTCATTAAAATGGGGCGAAGTCGATCTTGTGTAGCCAGTAAAATCGCATCATACGTCGCCATTCCCCTAGCTTTTTGTTGATTAATGTAATCGACAAGTACAATCCCGTTATTCACGACAATTCCAACTAGTACTAAGATGCCTATAACAGATGTCACACCAACTAGCGTGTTCGTAGCAAACATTGCAATGGCAACGCCAATAATCATTAATGGTACTGTAAACATGATAACGAATGGGTATTTGAATGATTCAAATTGAGCTGCCATTACGATATATACAAGGACTATTGCTAATGCCACGGCTAAAAGCATATCATTAATCGCACTATCGTAAAGCTCACGATCTCCACTAAAGACAACTTGAGTTTCAGTTGGTAAATCCGCTTTTTCTAATACTTTGTCCACTTTTGCTGAGATGCCCCCGAGCGATTCCTTCGTTTCATACTCGACAAAAAATGCAACCGCAGCCGCCTGATCAGAGCGTCTTATCGATACTGGTCCTTCCTGTACAGAAACTGTCGCAATGTCCTCTAGCTTTACAAACAAACCTGCAGGTGAACGAAGCTGCATCGATTTTAATGACTCGATACTATCATTAAACACTTGTCCAAAGCCTGTATAAACAGGCAATACAGCACCATCCTCTGCCATAATTTGCGTAGTTAGCTGCCCCTTCGTCATTTGATTGACCGTTTGAGCAATTTGCGCAGGTACAAATCCGTAGTCTTTCGCCTTTTCTCGGTCTACTTCGACTTGAATTTCTTTTACAGTAATATCTAAATCCGTAGATACTTTTGTGATGGCTTTTACCTTTAATAGCTCCTGCTGTACTTTATCAACAGAGCTTTGAAGTCTTTGCTCATCAGAGTCTGTTAACCTAAACGTTAATGTATTTGGTGACGATCCTGTTGTTGTTGAGACATTAAAGTTGATTTCAACTTGCTTACCTAGCTCTTTATGCAAATCTCGCTCAACTTCTTCTACAAATTCAAAAATCGAACGATCCCTATCTGCTAGAGGGACAAGCTTTACATATAGTTCTGCTTGGTTTGCACTTGTTTGTCCCCGTGCTTGTGCCTGTTGCGTACCACCGATTAAGCTAACATATACGTCAACATCTTTCTCCTGTTTTAAGCGTTCTTCTATTTTCGCTACAACTTTTTCTGTTTCTGATACTGCTACCCCTTTTTCAAGGTTTACGCTAATGGATGCAAATCCTTCGTCAGTTGGCGGTAAAAACTCTGTGCCCATTTTCATAAGCCCAAACAATGCAAGTCCAAAACAGACAACTGCTGAGATTAGTACAAGCATACGGTGACGCAATACCCAAATAATTGATGTTTTGTAGCGCTTATAAAAGGATGACTCATTACGTTTTTCATAAATATTCGTTGATTTCATTTTTAAAAGACGACTTGCAAGCATTGGGACAACTGTTAACGCAACGACTAACGAAGCAATTAAGCTAAAGGAAATAGTTAATGCAAATTCTGTGAAAATTTGTCCTATCAACCCTTCAATAAACATTACAGGAATGAATACTGCAATAGTTGTGAGAGTAGAAGCAGTAATCGCAAGTGCCACTTCCTTTGTCCCTTCTTTAGCTGCTGTTATCGGATCCTTGCCAAGTCCTAAATGTCGTTCAATGTTTTCAATAACAACGATAGCATTGTCAACCAACATACCGATGCCAAGTGCTAACGCCCCTAATGTCATAATATTGAGCGAGAAATTGGCAAAAAACATTAAAACAAATGTAACAATCACTGAATATGGTATCGCAATGCCAATGATAATAGGGCTTTTCACACTACGTAGAAAGACGAATAATACGAACATTGCGAATAATCCACCTAGAAGTAAAGAGGATCCGATATTACCAATCGCTAAATTCACGTAGTTCCCTTGGTCCACTAGCACGTCTGCAACGATTCCTTGATATTGCTTCTTTGTTAATAATTCATTTAAAGCTTCTTTAAAAGCTTTTGATACCTCTGCCGTATTAGCACCCGATTCCTGTAATACAGACATTAATACCGCAGGATGCTCATTTGCTCGTGTAGTAGTTACGGATTTTTGCTCCACACGTTCAACAGCCGCTACTTCTCCTACTGTTAATGCTTTACCATCTAGTGGATTTACTGAAATGATTAAATCAGCAATGCTTTCTGGCGAATTTATAGTGCTTAAAATACGTGTCGTTAACATCTTCCCGTCTGCTGTTAACACCGGTTCACCCGGAAGAGAAACATTGTTCGATTGAATAATTTGAATAATATCTGCTTGGGTTAATCCTTTTTCAACTAGCTTCGAATCATCCAAAGTTATTTGAACTTCTTCTACTAGCTTACCGGAAATGTTGACACTTGCGACACCTGCTGTTCGACGAAGTTCTTTTTCCAAAGCTTCCGCCAGTAAACGCACATCTACATTGTCATTTTCCGCCCGTAGTGAAAGTTGAATTATAGGAAATTGTGATGGATCAAATTTTAAAAAGTTAGGTTTCTCAGCATCACTCGGTAAAGGGGTCATATCGATGCGTTGTAAAATATCGAGCTGAGCATCATCAATATTGGTTGACCAATCAAACTCGAGAATAATTAAATTGGATCCTTCTTGAGAGGTAGACTGTAGTTTTTTTATCCCTGGTAAGGTGGCGAGTGTTGTTTCTAACGGCTTCGTTATTTTCTCATTAATCTCTGTTGGACTTGCACCAGGATAATTGGTAACAACGATGCCTATTGGTGGACGTAATTCTGGAATAAGCGTAATAGGTATTTTTAATAATGAAACGCCACCTAATATAATGACTAACAACATCGTAACAATTGTAAAAACAGGCCTTTTAATAGAAAAATTACTAATGTTCATTATTACAAGCTCCTTTTAATCTCTTCCTTTCTATAATACCCGAAAAGCAGATGAATTTAGAAACTTCCCCATTTTTTATAGGTTTAAAATATAACTCACCGCCAAAATTAGGAGATGCAATTTGTTAAAGCATATGCCATATGTAAGTTGATTGGAGTGGAGACTGGGCGACTCCTTGGGGATTAGCGTCACAGATGAGACCCTGGAGCGAGCAAAGCGAGTGAAGCGGCTCATCGGACGCCCCCAGGAAAGCGCCCAGTCGGAACGGAAATCAACCCACGTTATGCTGATGAGGCTTATATTTCCTAATAATGTATATATTCTACATATAGCTCCAATTTTCCTTGTAAAAAAACACGATTCGCAACATGTCGATTCGTGTTTTTTCATGTAATTAAGGTGTCTTATAAAAAAGTATGCCCCTTTGGCAAAACGAAGCAGTGGCAATAACAGATAATACAATTGGCTTAACTGTTATAAGTCCATTCTGATGAGTAACCACTGCGTTCACTTTTGCATTGCATAAATTTTATAAAAGTTCTACGCTATTGCTGATTGTAGTGGAAGGCTACTCGACTCCCGTGGGAAAGCGAGACAGGCGAGACCCTGAGGCCAACACGATGTTGGTCACGAAGGCGTTGTCACAGGACGTGACGCACTTAGCCTTCGTTCCTTTAGCGGAGGAAGCGGCTCGACGCTCGCCCACAGGAAGCTCTACTCTGTGCGAAAGCGAAGCGTCAGCAACAAATGTTTTATCTGTGCGAAAGCGAAGCGTCAGCAACAAAGCGAGTAGCCTGGAACGGAAATCATCCCGACAATTTTGTTTAAATTATAAAAGGCTATACAGTTTAATGTTTTCGTTTTTATCAGCAAACCAACGCATAGCAAATTCATTTTCAAATAAGAAAACAAAATTATCAAAACGGTCTTTTACAAGCATTGAACGACCTGAAGACATTGATTCTTTAACATCCTCTTCGTTTTCAATCCATCTTGCAATTTTCGAACCAATTGGCTCCATTCTCACTTCAACATTATATTCATTTTTCATACGATGCTCAAAAACTTCAAATTGTAATTGACCAACTGCTCCAAGAATAACTTCTTCTGTATGCAACGTTTTATAATATTGAATAGCGCCTTCTTGCACTAATTGTAAAATCCCTTTATGGAATTGCTTAGATTTCATAACATTTTTCGCAGTAACACGAACAAATAACTCCGGAGTGAACTGTGGCAGTTTTTCAAATTGGAATGTCTTTTTACCACCTACAACTGTGTCACCAATCTGATAAGTGCCTGTGTCATATAAACCGATAATATCACCAGCAACTGCCTCATCAACTGTTTCACGGTCGTCAGCAAGGAATTGTGTAGATTGTGTCACTTTGAATGATTTACCTGTACGAGATAAAGTCATGTTCATGCCACGTTCAAATTTACCCGATACGATACGCACAAAGGCAATACGGTCACGGTGAGCAGGATTCATATTCGCTTGAATTTTGAAAATGAAGCCAGAAAATTCCTCATGCTCAACTGGATCAATAAATAGTTCATCCTCAGTAATGCGAGGCTGTGGTGTCGGTGCAAATTGTAAATATGTTTCAAGGAATGTTTGTACACCGAAATTTGTTAAGGCAGAACCAAAGAAAACAGGTGTTAATTCACCACGACGAATTTTTTCTTCAGAATACTCATTACCCGCTTCGTCAAGCAACATGATGTCATCCATTGCTTGTGAATAATAAGAAGTCACCTTCATAGGATGCTCGATTGCAAGTTCCCCATTATCATCAATTGGTAAGAAACGTTCTTCTTCCTCAGTACGGAATTGCTCGATACGTTTATTATAACGATCATAAATACCTAGAAACTCTTTACCCATACCGATCGGCCAGTTCATTGGGTAAGCATTAATGCCAAGTACTTCCTCAAGCTCTTCAATCAGCTCAAGTGGCTCTTTCCCTTGACGGTCTAATTTATTGATAAAAGTAAAAATCGGAATCCCACGCATTTTACAAACTTTGAATAGCTTTAAAGTTTGTGCTTCAATACCTTTAGCAGCATCTACGACCATGACAGCACTATCCACCGCCATTAATGTACGATACGTATCCTCCGAGAAATCTTGGTGACCTGGAGTATCTAAAATATTGACACGTGAGCCGTTATAATCGAATTGCATAACTGAAGAAGTTACAGAAATCCCACGTTGTTTTTCAATTTCCATCCAGTCAGATGTTGCAAACTTACCTGTTTTCTTTCCTTTTACTGTACCGGCATCACGAATCGCACCACCAAATAGTAAAAGCTTTTCTGTAATCGTCGTTTTCCCAGCATCAGGGTGACTGATAATGGCAAAAGTTCGACGTGATAATATATCTTTTTCTAAATTTGAATTCATCTCGTCATTCTCCTTTTTTCATACTTAATAATAATAAAAGAATACTTGCCTTTCTTACAACCTTTTTACATGAATTCCCCAAAAAAGAGGTCTATAGAGGAGGAGACTTCTGTAAAGTGTAAGAACCCAAAAAGAAAACCCCTTAGTACTAACTAAAGGGGTTCTCTAAGTAAGGTGAACTTATCGCATTATTACATGCATTGCGTTCACAAAATCAAGTCCGCTCTAACTTCTTTATTGGAGTTCATATATTATACAAATTTTAAGTGGCCAGCTTCTATTGCAATATCTGCATCACTATGCGGATATTTAGTATTCTCAATAATTTGATAATCTTCATGGCCTTTACCAGCAAAAATAATCATATCCCCTGGTTCAGCAACCTCAATCGCATGACGCACCGCATCAGCACGGTCTCCTATACATGCATAATTTTCATGAAGCATCCCTTTGGCAAGATCACCTGTAATACTATCATAGTCCTCATAGCGTGGGTCATCTGTCGTTAAAATAACGTAATCAGCGGCTGATGCCTTTTCTGCCATTGCTGGACGTTTCGATTTATCACGATTGCCCCCTGTGCCAACTAGGAAAATAAGCTTGCCTGTTTTATACGGTTGGGCTGAAGAAATCGCCTTTTCAATTGCATCAGGTGTATGTGCATAATCAACAAAAATCTGCACAGGTAAATCTGAACAAACTTTCTCCATGCGGCCCTTCACTGGTGGTAATTGCTCAATTTGCTCAATGATTGTTTCCATTGAATAACCACGACCATAAAAAGCAACCATAGCTGCAAGCACATTATATATATTAAATTCCCCGAGCAAATGCATTTTTACATGGTATATTCCCTCTGGCATTTCAACGTCAAAAGATGTCATGAAATCATGATACTCACAGTTAATAGCTCGGAAATCAGCTGTTTCATTTTTTAAACCATATGTCCATACTGGAAATGGTGTCATCGCTGCATAGCGCTCTGACCAAGCATCATCAGCATTTAACACTACAAATTTATTCTTTTCTAAGTCTTGTCCAAGTTGAGAGAACATTAAGCCCTTCGCATGGCCATATTCCTCCATCGTACCATGGAAATCAAGATGATCATGTGTAAGATTTGTAAAAATAGCTACATCATATTCTACGCCAGCTAGACGTCCAAGTGCTAAACCGTGTGAAGATACCTCCATAGTCATTAATCGGCAGCCTTCCATTTTTGCACGGAATATCATTTGTTGAGTCGATAATGCATCGCTCGTAGTATTTGCAGATTCATATAAAATGCCATTTAGATTAAAGCCGATTGTTCCTGATAGTGCAGACTTCTCGCCCATTCCATGCATTATATTTTGAATAATACCCGTTACTGATGTTTTACCATTTGTCCCTGTTACGCCAATCATTGCCATATCTTTCGACGGATAGTCAAAAAACTTAGCTGCTAACAAGCCAACTGCACGATCCGTATCTTTCACAATGATCTGTGCAATATTTTCTCCTAAAGGTAATTTTCGTTCTGTTACAACAATTGTTGCGCCACCTTCGACAGCTTTCTGTGCATAGTCATGACCATCTACTGTATAACCTTTTATACAAACAAACATACTATTTGGTTGCACACTTCGCGAATCAATTACAATATCACTTACTTGGTCTGGTAGCACTCCAATTATTTTTTTCAAAGGTAATGCATTCAACAATTCCTCTGCATACATTTCATAGTCCTCCAATCAATCTCTACATTCATTTCATCATTTGTTGTCTATTCGACAAAAAATGACAAGATGAATACCCCCACATTCTAATGAATTTATTTTACTACTTATTCGCCCATAAATAAAATGCCTGTAAGAACGTTTTTTAAATGAAAACGCTATCATTTTAATATATCTTTAATATTTCACCGATATTTACCTAACATATCAAAAAACGGCATTTATCGACAACCGAAATGCGGAATATACGAGCTGATCAATTATGCTTCGGCAAAATTGTTGCTGTCGCTTCGCTTTCGCACAGTAAACATTTGTTGCTGTCGCACAGATAAATTGCCATAGGTTGTGGCGTTCTTAGACTGAGTTGCTCTATTTCAGTGGGTGACCAACATTCGCTGAAAGAAGTTAAAAAAGGAGGTGTCAGTTTAGTGTCCGACACCGCCTTTTACTATTTCATGATAGTTCGCACAAGCTTAACTTTTTGTTTATATGGGGGAAAGAGAACATTCGTCTCTAACTTCGATGATTTTTTTAAGATAGATTTTGAATGAGTAAAGTTTTCAAAGCTTGCCTTCCCGTGATATGCTTTTACCCCTGATGGTCCGACACCGCCAAATGGCAAATGTAAATTTCCTACATGTGTAATCGTATCATTAATACATCCGCCACCAAATGGTAATTCCTCTAAAAAGTACTGGGTAGCCTTTTCATGCTCTGAGAAAAAATAAGCCGCTAAAGGTTTTGGTAACTGACGAATCTGGTGAATGGCCAGCGGTAGATCATCATACATCATCACGGGTAAAATCGGACCAAATAGTTCATCCTGCATCGAAGGACTTGACCATTTCACATATCCAATAATTGTAGGCTCAATATACAAATCATCACGATCTGTTCTACCGCCAAATGTAATTGCATCGCGTTCTTCCATGATAATTTGCTGTAAGCGATCAAATTGTCTTAGATTCACAATACGGCCGTAGTCAGGGCTTTTTAATGCATTTTTACCATAAAAGGAACGAATCGTTGCTTTCAATATCTTCATAAATCGCTCATAGACATCTTTATGGACAAGGACATAATCTGGTGCCACACAGGTTTGACCAGTATTTGTAAATTTACCCCAAGCGATTCTTTTCGCTGCTACTTCTAAATTGGCTGTTTGATCAACAATTGCGGGACTTTTCCCACCAAGTTCTAGGGCAATTGGTGTTAAGCGTTCCGCCGCTGCCTTTGCAACAACCTTTCCGACTGCCACACTCCCTGTAAAAAATATATAGTCAAAGGATGCATGAATAAGTGCCGTCACTTCTTCTTTTTCTCCCTCTACAACCCGAACATAAGAAGGGTTAAACGTTTCTTCAATTATTTTTTTAACGATTCCTGCAGTATGCACAGATGTTTCTGATGGTTTTACTATAGCCGTATTACCACCAACAATTGCTCCAATTAATGGCTCCATTACTAGCTGGAATGGATAATTGAATGGACCAATGATTAATGTTACTCCATATGGCTCTCTTACAATAAAGCTTTTTCCCATCTGGTATTGTATCGGTGTTTTTACAGCTTCAGGTTTCATCCATTCTTCAATATGCTTGACCATATAAGAAATACTATCTAAAACAATGCCGACTTCTGTTGCATATGCCTCAAACTCACTCTTACGTAAATCTAAATATAGAGCATTCAAAATTTCTTTTTCATATTTTAAAATCGTTTTCTTCAGATTTATTAATTGCTCTTTTCGAAATTTTGTACTCTTCGTCGCTCGTGAAAAATAAAATTGACGCTGTTCTGTAATCATATTTTCTACATCTTGTGTCGTAAAATTCATAATAAAAGCACCCCTTTTTTAAAATGGCATACATAGTTTTTTCATTTCGAAACAAACTATCTTTGTCTATACGATACAACATTAATAACCAAAATTCCTCTTTCTTGAATGGATGGAATGTGTAGATGATTTATGATTTCGAGTAATTTACAACTACATATCGGAAAATTGAAATGGGGGCGTAGATGAATGACAACAACAACAGGAACTTGGTGGGAGTCTATTTTTTCTGGACCATTAGCACACGGTATTTGTGAAGAAAAAATATTGCTATTGCAAGATGAGGCTTTCTTATATCTCTCTACAACACCGGATGAGAAAAAAGAAGAACCTGAAGTTAATTAAAAAATAGCGCGTTATAGGAGGTCATTTCCTATAATGCGCTATTTTTTGAACTTCACGGCTCAGCCCCAAAGATTGGGATGACATTATTAAAACTCATCTGACGCCCCAGGAAGCTTTGCTCTGTGCGAAAGCGTAGCGTCAGCAACAACAAAGCGCCTAGTCGGAACGGAAATCAACCACACGTTATATTACTGAGCTTCTTCATGCTTAAATGGATACAATTTGCTGAAATTGTTTTAATTCTACCTCAAGACGGTTAATAGCTCCTTCCTCGATAGCAAAGCTTCCATCTTCTAATCGAATAATTTGTTTATCAACAATATAAACAGAATGTGCAATAGTTGTAGCTCCTAATACAGCTAAAACTGGTTTTAATGCATATTCTAATGCAAGTAAATGTCCAATAGAGCCACCTACAGCAATTGGTAAAATGGTCTTTCCAAGCAATGCTTTTTGCGGCAGCAAATCTAAATAAGTTTTCAATATTCCTGTATATGAAGCTTTATAAATTGGCGTCAAAAGTACGATAATATCTGCCTCTTCAACTTGTTTATTTTCTGAAACGATGGCCTCACTTGCAAAATTAGCCTTAATTAAGTCCTCAGCTGGCAATTCATGTACATAATTTGTGTGTACCGCTATTCCCTGTGCTTTTAAGTAATTTTCCACCTTTTCATGAATCGCCGTTACCCGTGAATTTCTCGAATTCGTGCCATTAATAATAACTGCTTTTGTCATATTAGCCACTCCTTATTAACAAAGTTAAATGTCCTTACACCAAATGCAATGTCTTTTCATATTGACGTAATGTAGCGCCTAAGTAATTAGCAACAGCCAACATGCCATATTTCCCTACGGCTTTTTCGGCTTCTGCATTGTAGTTCGTGTTGGTATTCACGTCATATGTGAAAATATTACCTTCTTGATCGTTAATCGACTCAATCCCTGCGACACTTACCTTATTTTGCGCTAAAAATTCTTCATAACGCTCAATAAGCTCCTCTGAAAAACTGTCTATAATTTGAAATTTTGATTTATTAGTTGCCGTTTCACCTACTGGACAAAATTTATCCTCTATTTGACAGCTATCAGCAGGACAGAGTTCAAAGCCCTCAGATGTATCAACTCGAACAGCATATAAAAATTTGCCACCTACGAATTCACATCGCGTTATATAAGAAGCAGGTGATTTTATAAATTGCTGAACAAGCGTAATACCATCTATAGGTGACTCAAAAGTATCACTATTTGCATATGCTTCTAGTGCTTCAACTG
This sequence comes from Lysinibacillus sp. NPDC093216, assembly GCF_050280325.1. Classification (NCBI taxonomy): domain Bacteria; kingdom Bacillati; phylum Bacillota; class Bacilli; order Caryophanales; family Bacillaceae; genus Lysinibacillus; species Lysinibacillus sp. NPDC093216. The sequence continues at coordinate 488,251 of NZ_JBNNVB010000001.1, forward strand.
AATGAAATAGTTGTACGCCAAGCCCCTTCCCCGCTCGATTATGCTTCGTAATAAACGGTGTTGTACCAATTGTTCTTGCTGCTTCTAATAGCTGCGATTTGCCAACTGTCGCTATCGTTTTAGGTGTTTGAATGCCTACAGCTTCAAGTGCAAAATATTGATTGACCTTACTTACTTCTAATCGTAAGGCTCGACTTCCATTAATAACAGGACGACCATGATACTCTAGCCATGCGAGCACTGCCTCCGTTAGTTCAGGTGCAAATACATGCCCCCGCGTATGTGATGAAGCACTCATACGACTATAAAAAATTCCTTGTGGTGGCTCTTTTGATAGGTCAATCAATCCCTCTGCCAAATGCCAAACCTCATATGGCAGGTTTTGTTCCTCTAAACGCTTTGTTAAATGAATTGTCCATTCATCATTTTCATGAAGAATATAAATTTTTGCAGTCATGTAGTCGCTCCTTACTGTATAATGGCTGATTTTCTTTTCACTAAAGGCATAACCTCTCTTGCAAAACGTTCCATTTCCTCTAGATGTGGGGAGAATTGAAGAAGTAAAAGATTTACGCCAACCGCTTCATAAGCTAAAATGCGCTCTGCCACTTGTCGAGGTGTACCAACTAAATTTGGTCGTAGCCCTCTGTTTGAAACTGAATAATCCTGTAGTGTAATTTGTTGTTCTAGCTTTGATTTACTTGTGAAGTCATTAAAGCCTGCATACCCTGCTGTATCCAGTACATTGGTAATTCGCGCTAGTTCGGCAAGTGCTTCTTCTTCTGAATCACGCACAATGACATATGCAGCCATCCCAAAAGTTTCGAACGGGCCTTTTCCAATTGCTTCTCGACGTGCAAGCATTTCCTTTATTTTGGCCCCGACTTCCTCTACTGTTCCTCCATGCATCACGTAAGCGTCACATGACTTTGCAATTGCCTCTTTACCGCGCTCACTTTCCCCACCTGCGTATAGTGTTGGATATGGTTTTCGGACTGGCTTGGGCGATAAATATGCATTTTCTATTTCGTAATATTTCCCATGATAGCTGAACGTTTCTTCTGTCCATAAACCTTTTAAAATATCAATGAATTCCTCTGTGCGATCATAACGCTCTCTATGCTCTGTAAAATAACCACCATATTGCTTTGCTTCTTCTTCCCACCAAGCTGAAACTACATTTAATGTAAAACGGCCATTAGCGATATGATCAATATTTGCAGCTACTTTTGCCATCACAGCTGGATTATGATAACCAGGCCGAACTGCAGCCAATATTTCAATCTTTTCAGTAACTGCTGCTAAAGCTGCTGCAGTAGACCACGCCTCAAGTGCGTCAGCATCAATACCTTTAATATCATTTAAATATAGCTCGGCAATAAGCGTCACATCAAAGCCAAGTTTTTCTCCTGTTTGAATAACCTGTTTTACATAATCAAATGTTGCAGGCATATTTTCATTTTCTACATTACGTAACCATCCTCCAAAAATCGGTAGCCAAAACCCTAATTTCATATTCCATCCTCCTCAAGTCCAATAGAAATTCACAACATAAAGATAAAAAAAGGCTTCTATGTTTACGGTCGGAGGAAATCCGTTACGTAAAATAGAAGCCTCTAGATGTCTAGTCAACTCATTTTTAAATACCAAGTATTCTTATAAATTTAATTTAACATAATAACATACAAAGTCAATAGGTTTTTTATTTAATGGGTGTCAGAGGTAAATATTGGTGTTTGAAGCCCATGTGAATACTTATTATAATCAGTTAAGTATTCTGTCAAAGTGAATATGGCAAATTACCGCATACATTTATGGGTTAAACGCCATGTTGAACCTTCATCCTCTGTTAGTGGGTCGCTGAATCAATGAAATGAGAGAAACTCGCTTCTCCTCATTGTAAGGTTCTTTCAATAAGGAGAGATGTTATTGCATGAGTAAATTAATGCTGTTTGTATGCTCATTAGTTTTATTATTTTTTGCTGGAAACGCTTTTTATGTTACTTTTAAAAAATACGAAGAAGATGACGATTTTTCTGGAGAGCTTGAAACATTCTTTTTAATTGATTTGGTATTAGCTGTTGTATTATTAATTTCCGAAAAATTCGCTCCCCAAAAGTATCATATTGTTATTTTTAAAACTCTCTCCCTTTTATTTGGACTAATAATATTAGGCTTAACAGTAATGTTATGGGGACTTTTCTCTTAATAAAGTAATTCAAACAAAAAAACTACATTCCATTAACGAGAAGGATAGCCTTCCGCTGAAGAATGTAGTTTTTGCGATCATTAATGGTGAATGGCTTTGTCAAAAATAGCTTTTGCAGCATCCCCAATATGCTCTGATACTGTAGGATGTGGGAAAATCATATTTGCAAGAGTGTGGGCAGTGCCACCAGCATTTTTAGTAGCTAAAATAACATTTAACATTTCTGTTGCCCCATCAGCAACAACACAAGCTCCTAAAATACGTCCTTCCTTTTCCGTCGCAATAAGCTTTATAAAGCCCACTGTATTTCCTTCCATTAATGCCTTAGGGTTTGTATGTAAAGGCATTTGAGTCACCGTATAAGGTTCGTTAACCTGCTCTTCTAGTAAACCAAAAGTTGCAATTTCAGGATGTGTATAAACACAACGAGGAATCGATGTTTGATCAATTAGTGCCGGTTTATTTCCCAAAATATGCTCCACAACATGAATTCCCTCTGCACTCGCTGAATGAGCTAGCTGGTAACCCCCAACTAAGTCACCTATAGCATAAATGTGTGACTGGCTTGTTTCAAAATGCTCATTGACAGCTATCAATCGATCATCGAACGTTAGACCAAGTTGCTGGGCTATTTCTGTATTCGGGCGTCGACCCGTTGCAAACAGAAGATTTTCATATGTATAAATGCCTTTAGATGTATGAATTTCGTTGCCATTAAAATGCTCAAATCGGAAATCTGTCACAAGCTCAATACCAAGCTTTTTCATCTTTTCACGAATAAGTGGTCGTGCATCTGGCTCTTCTGTCTGTAAAATATCTTCACTATGATTCAGCATCGTCACCTTTGTTCCAAGCGGTGCTAAACTAAATGCCATCTCTACTGCAATAACGCCTCCGCCAATAATTGTTAACTGCTTCGGCAGCTCTTTCATATCGAAAAAGGTATCCGTTGTATAATAGGAAGAAGTCTCTATACCTTTAAAAGGTGGTACAAATGGTTTACTTCCGGTTGCTAAAATGATATCCGTTGCTGTAAAGGTCTCACTACCAACTGTTACAGTTAAATCATTAAATACTGCCGCTTCTCCCCGATAAAAGGTAATTTGATTGCTCAAAATATAGCCCTCAATATTCGTTAAAAGCTCCTCAATAATAGCATCCTTACGTTTCATCAATCGTGGAAAATTCACATTTACTGTAGGAGTTTCAATACCCCAGTCATTACCACGTTGTATTTCTTGAATGAGCTTACTATGCTCCAACAAAATTTTCGAAGGAATACAGCCAACATTATAGCAGGCTCCTCCTACTTTATCGCGCTCTACTAAAGCGACCTTCTTGCCACTTTTCGCTGCATGAATGGCTGCTACATAGCCCCCAGGACCTGCACCAATAATTGCAATATCAAATTTTTCCACAAAATTCACCTCATTTACCACCATAGCATTTACAAAATTTGAATGCAATGTCATTAATGTTACAGGAAATTTAGTAACATTTTGTCTACCCCAACGTCCACTACCGTAAAGGAGGATTGTATGCAAAAAAAATTTTACTGTTAATCTCTATGCTACTCCTAGTTGCCGCCTGTCAGAAAAAAGAAGCATTAAAGCCCCCACCAAGTAAGAACTATTCACAAACGGCTACTTCACAACAGGAAGACTTTCTTTATGAACTCTCTATTTCCAAACCCACCTTTACAGAGGGGGAATCCATAAAAATAACGGCTAAACTCACATATGTAGGGCAGGCACAAAACGTAACTATTTACCATGGAGGCTCCCCATTTCTATTTAATTTGCAAGAAACGACACGGAATTTTGAAATACCTAGTGTAATGGATACTCTACTAATTACACGTATTCTTGAACGAAATGTGCCCTACGAAGAGGTCTACACGAGCGGAGGCGTGTACGACGAATTTTCAGAACCTAAACTCGTTGAATTTATGAAACAAACAATGAAAGGTCATTTTCCAAAAGGACATTATATCGTAAAAGGGAGCACTGACTTTTACACAGAAGACCCGAATGAACAAAAAACGGAGTACAAACCATCAGCAACAATTGAATTTAACGTACAATAGGCAAAAAAATACTCTCATTATTCTTAATAGAACAATGAGAGATTTTTAATTGTAAGTATTTTCATCACGGTATTCCATGTGCTTCCGCGGATATTCGCTCTGCTTCCGCGGGTATTTCCTCTGCTTCCGCGAGTGTTCTCTCTGCTTCCGCGAGTATTCTCTCTGCTTCCGCGAGTATTCTCTCTGCTTCCGCGAGTATTCGCTCCGCTTCCGCAAGTATTCTCTCTGCTTCCGCAAGTATTCTCTCGGCACGCGGGGATTCGCTCTGCTCCAGGGGATTCGCTCGGCTTCCGCGAGTATTCGCTCCGCTTCCGCAAGTATTCTCTCTGCTTCCGCAAGTATTCTCTCTGCTTCCGGGGATTCGCTCGGCTTTCGCGAGTACTCTCCCGGGGATTCACTCCGCTTCCGCGAGTATTCGCTCTGCTTCTGCGAGTATTCGCTCCGCTTCCGCGAGTATTCGCTCCGCTTCCGCGAGTATTCGCTCTGCTTCCGCGAGTATTCTCTCAGCTCCCGCGAGTATTCTCTCTGCTTCCGCGAGTATTCTCTCCGCTCCCGCGAGTATTCTCTCGGCACGCGGGGATTCTCTCGGCTCCCGCGAGTATTCTCCTGCTTCACGGGTAATTGCTCTGCCCCCGGGTATTCTCCTGCTTCCGCGGGTATATACTGCAAAACAACGTTAGTTAATAAATATTCCGTTCCCAAAAGCGTTGTTGAGCTATTGCTTTCACAAATTTTTTAGCGAAATCTTTGTCGCCAGTTGCTAGCACCATTCCTGGCCCTACATTGGCATTAGACATATTAAAAAATGTCGTTCCTGATGTAGCTATTCCAATCGGTTTGTAATGTCTATACGCTTCATTGATATAATTTACAATATGTGAATTAAACTTTGCCTGATTTTTTGCTCTTACGCCTACAACATATAACGAGTCAAATAGTACCGCATCCGTAGTAATAAATGTGTCACTTGCTGTTAGCTGTACACCGTCACTACTAGTAACAACCCCTAATCTGTCAGAAATAATACTGTATCGAACTCCCTGTCTTGTTAAATATTTTAGTATTTCTCCAACTTCATTTGCATCAAATCCATCACCTATTAGCACGCCTACTTTAAGTGTTTGGGGCATTTTTATAGTATTTGCTTGACTAAGTGCAGGTGATGATAACGTGACATTTATTTGCTCTCCTTTTGGACGATTAACACCAACATTATCGGCCACAGTTGTTGCCATTGCTTTATCAACACGGACGAACATATCGACAACCTGTTGGCGAACGGACTTACTTTTCACCTTTCCTACCTCAAAACTAAAGGCATCAATGATATGCTGTTTTTCAGGAGGTGACATACTATTCCAAAACAACCTTGCCTGTGAGAAATGATCATCAAACGATTTACTACGTGCTCGTGTGATTCGTCCTTCTACCTTTTCTTCATAATGGACAAAGCCACCTTCCCTTGCCGTTGAAGTTGATGGTGTATTATTGGCCAAGGAATTTTTATGATAGCTCACTTTTCCTATATTAATAGTTTGACGACTAAAGCCATTGCGCTGATTGTTATGAAATGGACAAATGGATCGGTTAATCGGTATTTCAGAAAAGTTTGGTCCCCCTAGACGTATTAACTGTGTATCTAAATAAGAAAATAGCCGCCCCTGCAAAAGTGGATCATTTGTGAAATCTATCCCTGGTACAACATTTCCAGGGTGGAAGGCGACTTGCTCTGTTTCAGCAAAAACATTATCCACATTACGATTCAAGGTCATTTTCCCAATCTTTTTAACTGGCACTATCTCCTCAGGCCATAGCTTTGTTGCATCCAAAATATCAAAATCAAATTTAAATTCGTCCTCTGGCTCAAGCATTTGTACACCGAGCTCATATTCTGGATAATTACCTATCTCAATTGATTCCCATAAATCACGTCGCTGAAAATCTGGATCCTTTCCAGCAATGATTTGCGCTTCATCCCAAATGAGTGAATGAACACCTAACACAGGCTTCCAATGAAATTTTACAAACCTCGATTTTCCTTTATCATTGACGAAACGAAAAGCATGAACACCAAACCCTTCCATCATGCGAAAACTTCTAGGTATTGCTCGATCAGACATATGCCACATAATCATATGCGCAATTTCCTGATTATTTGCCACAAAATCCCAAAATGTATCGTGAGCTGAGGCTGCTTGTGGCATTTCATTGTGAGGTTCAGGCTTTACCGCATGAATTAAATCAGGAAACTTAATGGCATCCTGAATAAAAAAGACCGGTATATTATTACCAACTAAATCATAATTGCCCTCATCCGTGTAAAATTTCGTCGCAAAACCACGAACATCACGTGCAGTATCCATCGAACCTAAGCTTCCAACTACAGTTGAAAATCTGACAAATACAGGTGTTTTCTTATTAGGGTCCTGTAAAAAGCTTGCTTTCGTATATTCCCCCATCGATTCATACAATTCAAACTCTCCATGTGCTGCAAAGCCCCGAGCATGTACAACACGCTCAGGAATACGTTCATGATCAAAATGCGTTATTTTCTCTCGAAAGTGAAAATCCTCCATAATAGTTGGCCCACGAACTCCAGCCTTCAACGAATTCTCATCATTCGAAACTTTTAGCCCCTGATTCGTCGTCATCTTTTGCCCTTCATTATCGACACGAAACTGCTCTAACTGCTGATCCTTTGCATTCTCCTCCAAATCTTTGCGCTGATTCGACTTAGATTTATCCACGCAATCCCCTTTCATTCCAATACTCATCATTCTCAATAACACTATATGTTTGTCTGGAATAAACATGCTTCAAGGCGTTGCTATAGAAGAACTTTATCAATTTTTTCTTAATTTACGACAAAAAATGATTTGAAGTTAATTTGTAAATGTAGTGAAGGTAATATAGCATTTTAATTAAAAGAGGAGAGAAAAATATGAAATGTTAGCACAACTAGCAAGAGTAAAAATATCTTCAACAAAAGTTCCAGAAAAATAATAAGACGACCACATCAATTTTTGGTATCATTTAACCGTGTATCCGGATAAAATTCTTCGTCATTAATATTAGCTCTGTATGGCGTCTACGGTTATGTAAGTATTGCTATAAAGAAGCATATTAATATTTTTTACATTCCACAATTTCTTAAATTCATCAATAGGAACTTTTCGATTATAGCCATTGTTATCATCATTACAATTCACCAGTTGCCTTAATGATTCTGAAAGGTAGACATGCTCTTTGTCATACCCTACGACAGGGACAAAATGCAAATCATTACGATTCTTATGTACTTTAATAAAAACAATTACGGGAGTTCCTTTACTAACTTCGGACTTTAATGTATTTACATTTCCTTTATAATAGCTTGTTTTAAATCCCTTTTTTCTTAACACCGTACGGATTCCCTTTGGATATACATTGCCTGATCTCATTTTACTAGGGAAATTAGTATATAACTCTTCACCATCGGCCTCCATTCCAAAATGACGCAACACATATGATGTTGAAAATGCTGCACATTCCCTTTTGTTTTGTATATCTATCCTATTATTTCGTTTAATTAGAAAGTTAGTCGGATAATCTCTTTTTCGTAAAACAGGTATGGGTAATGTCATTAAATATGCATTAATGATAGTTGATATAATAATCCATAAAATAGCTGTTCTAACTATAAACATACTACTCCCCCCATTGCTTTGCGACCATATCGCAACAATATTCTAAGTCCTTCTTTCACTAACTTGCTCCGTTAGCACAATCGAAAAACAACCTTACTAATTTTCCCAATAAATATATTAGTTCTCCTAAGAATTGATAATTCCTTCTTCGACTATCCTACCCCGTTAGTACAATAAGAAAAAGGCTACTCCTAATTAAAGTAATGCCCCCGATAGTTTAAGTGAACTTATTCACAAAGTTATTTTATTATTGAATAAATGCAAGTGTCTGTTAATCGACATCCATCTGCTGACAAATCCTCATTCCTTAGTATTCCTTCTAACTTAAATCCGAGTTTTTCAGGGATGGAACGACTCTTATAATTTGTTGATTCACACCTAATTTCAATTCTTCTAAATGATTTGATTTAATCCGAAATTAATTAACTCATTTATAGCTTCTGTCATATACCCATTGCCACTAAAAGTTGAATTAATCCAGTATCCAATTTCACATTTGGGAATATTCCAATCAATCCCCTGAAAGCTCGCTGCTCCAATAAATTCATCAGTATTTTTATGAAAGATAAGAAAACGAAAGCTTTCTCTTTTTAAAAAGTTGATATGAGCATTTCTTAGGTTAATCTCTGTTTCTTCAATACTAGGAATTTCTTGAGCAAAGGGCATCCACGCTTTTAATTCAGTGAAGGAATCTCTAATTGCTTGGTTAACAATATTTCCATCTCCAGAATGATTTGGAGCACGAAGAATTAATCTTTCCGTTGTTAATTGTGTTGGGATATCTAATAGTTATAAATGCTAATTTAAATATGTACATTCCTGCTTGAATAACGATGTACAAAAATGCTCTTCCATTTCATACTAATACTGAGGTGTTAGTATGCATATTCAATTAGAGATTGAGACAGAATTTAAAATTAATAGTCT
>NZ_JBNNVB010000002.1:0-18134 GCF_050280325.1 Lysinibacillus sp. NPDC093216
ACTTGAAAAAGCTGCCGCCTGCAAAATACAGACAGCAGCTTCAAAAGGTTGCTTAGCTTTTTTTCAAAATGTCCTTTACAAAGGGTACACTTTAAAGAAATTAGGCTTTTTATATTTACTCATAGTGCAAAATAGCACTTAATATGGGTGCAAAATAACTCCTAAAGTAACATTCCATGTGTGACAACAGGATCCCGGCCTTCAGAAGTTTCACGAATTTTTGGAGGCCTTAATTTCATAGTTATTTTAAGGATATTCAGTGGATAAATATTTTATTTTACCTCATTATAAAATATTTTGTCAATAATAAATTTGCAAATTTATTAAAAAATGTTACAATTGTCTTACAATAGGTTTTTTTAAATCGTATTTGAATTCCGCTGTCCTTTTTGCAGATAGAATTTGGATACGTTTTTTTAATATCCTTTTTAAGCCCAAGAAAGAAATAAAAACAGCTATGAGAGCTTTAAAGGAAGTTAGTTGAATAAAATTATTAATTTACTATCTAATAGTAACTGTTTTTTCCATAAGGAGGACTAGAATAATGAATCTAATCAATAAGAAAGTTACACACAAGCGTTTTGGCACGGGTAGTATAGTTAAACATAATGATTCTAGTATTGAAATACATTTCGCATCGGAAAATAAAATGTTTGTTTTCCCTGATGTATTTGGAAAGCACCTAAAACTACATGATAAAAGTGATGCTAATTCACTTGAAAAAATAATACAAAAAAAGGAAATGGAACGAAGGGAGGAAGAACGGAAGAAGGAAGAGGAAAAAAAACTACAACGAAAAAAACTCGAACTTCGCTGGGAACACGAAAAACTTATGAAAAACCATAAACTTCATCTCGAATCACAAATGGTTTTTTGGTGTGACACAGAAGAACAGAATAGTTCTTTTTCAGAGTGGGAAGTTTTTTCAGGCGTTTTAAAAAGTGGTAATAACAAAGGAAAGCCAAACAAGCCGAGCCGCTTGCACCAAAATAGCGCTGTCCTATTAACAGCAATAGATTCCGGCATGCCTGAAAAAGACAGACGTATCTTGGGTGTCTATATGGTGAATGAAGATTTTATCGGTAAGCTTTGTGAAGATGGAAATATTCCTGCTCATTCAAAATACAGAATTCAACTTACAGAACAGGAATCAGATCAGCTGCTTTTCTGGCAATATTATATAAATGAAAAATTCCCCGAAAAAATGACATGGAATACAGGTAAATACCGTTATTTTGAAAATTCATGGATGGCTCAAATTTTGCTTGATATAGTTTCGTTGAAAAGTGACCCAAATGAACGAGAGTTGGCACAACAATTTTTTAAACATTTTTGTATAATGAATCAGATAACAGCTCAAGAGTTACCAAAGCCTAATGGCGCATTAATGCGTATTTAAACGTTAGCCCAAAGATAATAAGAATGACAGGAGACTGACATATTCTCCTATCTATCACTAATGCCGAACAGTGCCTGGCTCTGTTTGCTAATAATGTAGATTTGAAATAAAGTAACGATGTTTATAAAAAATATGCGAAGTTTTAAAAAAAGTTGCGACATTTATAAAAAAGTTTGATTAAAAATCCTGTGTTGATATATGCAGGATTTTTTCTTGTTCTACAAACAGGTCAGATCGTTTGGTGATATTTTTGCTTATAGAAGGGGATTAAAAACTATTCCTAAATTGCAATTACAAGTTGAACACTTTTTTCAAAAACACCCCAGAGGTTCCTTTGTCTTCTGTTCGTCGGTCGGCATAGTTCGTTCAACCTGTGTTGGCTAGATCTGCAAGGCGCTTTTCCTTGCGGATCTAGCCAATACAGGTTAGGATTTGCAGCTGACTGATGAACAGGAGACTTTTCTGTTTCGAGGGAGGCTCAAGGGGTGCGGGGTGTCCCCGCGATCTTTAAGCGACCAGTTTCTGGAGTTCCTCTTCAAACAGTTCATTTGGTGTCTTGTAGTCAAACATTTTTCTTGGTAGGTTGTTCATAGCTTCCTCAACCATATGAATCTGCGTCCGGCTATAATCCTCAATCGCATGTCCTTTAGGAATGAAACGACGGATGATTCCGTTGTGGTTCTCATTCGTTCCACGCTCCCATGAAGAATAAGGATGAGTGAAATAGATATCTATCCTATCACCAAACATTTCTGACAACCCCGCGAATTCAGAACCATTATCTGCCGTGATTGATTTGAAGACAGTAGATGCATATTCACCAAATTCTTTGAGGACTGAAGAGAGTGCGTAGTTAACTGAATCGGCGTCTTTCCCGTCCATTTTTACGATGAATTCACGACGGGTTTTACGTTCAATCAAGGTTAATAGCACATCATCTTCTTTATCCTTGCGCCCTACGACGGAGTCAATTTCAAAATGACCGAATTCTTCACGAGATTCAACGCTATCAGGACGTTCTTCAATACTTTTACCGAGAACCGTCTTATTCGGGCGGTGCGTTTTCTTAGTACTCTTGGTATTTCGACGTACCTTTAAGAGAAGGTCACTGTTTCGAGTTTTTAGAAGACCAAGCCCGATATAGTGATAGAGCGTCTTTGTAGAGACCATTTCCTCCGGAGAAAACAACCCTTTGAGCTTCGCAAGACCAACAATCGCATCTGGAGACATGGTCTTTGTGCGATCAAGTAACAGTCCGTCAACGAATGCCAAGAATGCCTTCACACGTTCAAACTTCAACGGTTTACGAGAACGAGCCACGTTTCGATCTGTTGCAGCTTGACCTGTTTCCGCAAGATATTGCGTCGTGTAGATATGTTTTCCGTTAGTTTTCTTTACTTGAGTGGTCGTTCCACGGGCTAGTTCATTGTAGATTGTCCCGCGAGAAACCTTGAGTTTTCGCGCAAGTTCACTCTTATTTGTAATTCCAGCGTTCAAGTAGCCTTGAAGTTCTCCACGTTGAAACTGTGTAAGGCGTGGTTTTCTTATTCGGTGTTTTTATGTTATTCTGTTCTAGCATCGTATTCGAAATCCCTTCTTATTGATTGGTGTAGGAACCTCAATAATACACGATTTCGCGTACGATGTTTTTATTTTTCTAAAGTGTTCAACTTGATTCTACTATTCGCCGTTTTTTATTTTTATTGCTATTGATGTATATATCAATTGTGGCCGAACATAGCTCTTTGCTTGATATTATGCGATATAGAAAATTTACAGTCATTGCTACTTCACCTTCAGGAGATGCAACAACAATTAAATTACGTGCCTGGGGAAGAATAAATGCAGTGGAAAGAGCAGCAAAAAGAGTTGGTATCAATGATGATTTAACAGATTTAACATTTACAGTGACTGAATTAAAAAAATAGTATGTTGCGGAGGAATGAGATATAATCATACCCGTTTATTTTAAATACATTGAAAATTAAAAATAGATAATTAATTAGGAGTTGTATACATGCAAGTAATAGAGCAAATAGATCTATTTAGTGAAGAACTATATAACCAACCCTCTATAAAAATTATTAAAGAACATGTTACAAAGGTTTGCCCGAAATATGAGGATACATTATTAAACAATCATGTGATACCATTATTGCAAGGAGCTAGGATAAACATAGATGATTTAAAAATATGCGTTCGAAGTGTATATGAAAATTGGATGGTAGTAGAAGCGGTACTACATGTGTTTCCATGACAGTTTGGAATAATGGCAATAAAGATTATGTTCATTGGAGCTCTAACACTATCATCGATGCTTTTCTAAAACAATATTTTCATAATCGACCTAAGCCTGCCCAGGTATACTATATAGAACAAAATTTAGAAAGCTTAGTTAGTAACTTTTTTAACTATAAGACCTAAGAGGTATCTTATAGTTGTTTAATTTTGAAAGGAATGAATGTGATGCACAATAATGAGGAGAAATTAGAAGAGGGTCTAACTATGAAAGAAGTCGTTGAGACCTTAAGCGTCGCTGAGTCTACGGTTTACAAATACATTCAAAAAGGACTCCTTGTCGAAATTGAACAACCTAATTTAAAATTTGCAATTAATGGCCAACGTCTTTTTACAGCTGAAAGTGTTTCCGATTTAAAAGCTAAAATGTCCGCTACAAGTAATCATATGAGTTTAAATTCCTATGCAAGGGAAAAGAAAGTTAGTCCAGAGCTTTTAAAAAGAATAATAGCAGATAATGATATTGAAATTCCTAAAGGCACACATGGATTGCGACAAACTTATCTCATTTCACCTGAAATAAAAGAAACATTGGACCAACTAATTTTAGAAAATACTTTTGTACATTTCAGAACTAAAAATAATTTCTATAATAGTAAATTGAACATCGCGCTATTACAACCATTTGTTGATGAAGACGGAAGAAAATACCGCGTTATGATTGAAGGAAAACGTTGGGGATTCTACACAGAGACCGGATTTTTACCATTTGAGAATCTAAACAATTCTAAACCATTATACGACATACATAAGCCAACTGTTCGATCCACAATGTATGTTAACTTTACGATACCAAAGAATGAAAAAAACGCTTATCTATATGTAGATGCTATTTATAATGTATTTGGTATCGAAAATGCACAGCTACTATTAACTGATGAAAGTATTAATGGGCGACTAAAGATGAACGACTGGAAGGTATCTGCAGAATCAGAGCATATTCAAAGACTCTTAGAATTAAATGATTATACACATAACGGTGAAATTAAGCTTTTAGACGATACGTTACAGGTAATTTGCTTTGATAAACGTGTTGTAGTTGTTCTTCCTAAGGTTTATCATGAACAATTATCAGAACTAGCAAATAAGCAGAATAAGACCGAGAGTATAATGGGTCAAAAAATCATCCAAGATTTCTTTAATAAAAAACAAAACTAATACATCTGATTGCCAGCACTTTAACGACAGTTAAGTAATTTTAAAAATTTTATTGAACATTCAGATGTTGATTGTTATAATACCGATAAAGCACATATATTTCCAATTAAATTTTGAATGGGAACACCCCTTCATTAACATGAAAAAACTGCTAAAAACATGCAGTCTTTTTCGTGTTAATGAAGGGGTTTTTTGTAGTCAAAAAGGGAGGAACAAACATGGTAAATCTTTCAAATTCATGGGATATGCAGCAAGTTAAATGTTTCCCTAAAAAGTTAAAAAGAAATCATGCATCGTACGGGGATACAATACAATTCGAGAGAAACGGCTTGATCATACAAGGTGTGGTTGAAATGTATCGTGAAAACACCGCATTCGTTTCAATTAGTGATTCAGATGCAGCTAGAATTCGACTTGAATCTCCAACAACATTGGTAAATCATAAAAATTACACAGTTATTAATAATTTGAACGATTTAGGAGAAGGGAGGGACAGTATCTGAATAATCTAGCCGATGTTGTTCCAATAATATTTTTAGTTTTCGCACTTTGTATAGCATGGAAAATTGTATCTGTTATAAGATCATGTTTTTTCCGTGCTATCGCGTGTGTAGGTACATTTTTAGTATTGTGGCGAATATTCGCCATGTGGTCAACTATTTTTTGACTAAGAAAGGATTGTTTACTTTATGACACACCAGGTATTGCAACAACCGTTGCATGAATGGGTTTTACAATGCCGTAGTACAGATAATTTACTATCGCCTTCAAGGAAGGAAGATTTCTATTTAAGACGTGTAAATGCCTTAAAAATAATATCCCTTAATTTACAGTACACATCTTAAATTACTAATAGAGCACGCTACCATCTTATTGGAGTTTATTTCGGAGCGGTTAGATCGCTCTATGACAATCCCTGTTCATATAAATGAAATAAGTGAAGAAACCAATTTAGCGGCTAGTCGTGTTCGTACGGTATTCCGATTTTTAGAAGCTGTTCGAATGTTGAATTACAGTAAGGGCATTGTATCCATTTATAAGGTTCCTGATTTATTTTCTTCTAAAGAGCAATAAATATAAGCACTTTAACGTATGGGCAATCCACACATCTACTCATTAAAAGACGTTTATCATTTTATTTTGCGTGATTTTTATTCGGACCGTTATAAAGAAAACGGTGAGCTTCAGTATCGTATTTGGGAAGCGAATCGTATCCCCTCCTACCAACAGTTTTACTATTGGTTCAAAAAGTTTGAAGACCCTAAAAAAGATATTGAGTTTCGTAAAAGTGCTAAGGAATATGAGTTAAAGCATCGTCCGCTTATTAGTAATTCTAAAGCAGAAACAAATGGTCCAGGGACGCGCTTTCAAATTGATGCAACAGCCGCGGATATTTATTTAGTTAGCTCTTTTGATATAAATAAAGTTATTGGTAGACCTGTTGTTTATGCAGTCGTAGATGTCTATTCACGTATTATTACGGGAATTTATGTTGGCTTAGAGGGACCATCATGGGTAGGTGCCATGATGGCACTAGATAACATGGTAGCCGATAAGGTTGAATTTTGTAAGCAATATGATATAGAGATTACAGAAGAGCAATGGCCGACGAATCATTTGCCTGAAATTATCATTGCAGATCGAGGGGAATTTGAAGGATATTCGGTAGCTGGGCTGATTAATAATTTGAATGTCAAAATTGAAAATACAACTGCATATCGTGGTGATTTAAAAGGGATTGTTGAGCGCAAATTTAGGATGTTTAACGGAAAAGTGAAACAAAAAGCGCCAGGTGGTATTCAAAAGGAGTACCGAGAGCGTGGAGACATGGATTATAGGTAATCCCACTCCTCGCTTTCCTCATCCATACCAGCAGGATTAAAATCAAGGGATTTCCAAAAAATCCGACCGATATTAGGAGCATACTTACTGAGAGAGCGAGGTGAAATTGTTGGGCAACAAAGACATAAAACTTAAAGATTGGCCGTTCGATAAAGGAGCACGTGTGAAATTAGATTGTATTGGCATACCAATTAAATTGGAAAAGAAGGTTTATTTGCCGGTGTATTTCAACGGGAAAATTGATGAGTCTTATAAAACAGAACGGCTAGTTGTGGATTGGGGCGTATTGTCGTCTTTGAAAATTCAGCATTATTATGTCGATGGAATAATTACAAGACCAAATCCGCCCAATGATACAGAAGAAGTGACAGTCACAATCCACCCATCGCAAGTTAAGTTTTTTGAAAAGGATTATGAAATAGGAAAAACGAGTTTTGTAGAAAAATCACAAACGTTTTCTATTAATTCTAACGGGGAGCGATATTATTTACCGTTGATGGAGGTAATAAGAGGAATTATTGCTCCTAACGCTTTTTTACTAAATTGCTTATTTGAAATGCACTCTTTCCCAGCATATTTCTCACCAGGTTCTAATTGCGTAAGTAGATGTCCTTGTAGCCAAGTGATGTATATATTCGTACCACCATAAAAGTAATATGATTCTTCCTTAAAATTCGTAGGTAATAATGCTTGAGCCATTGCAAAAGCAGCCTCTCGCTTTTCAGCTATGATTAATTGCAAACACTCGCCCCCATTCATTAGATTTTAAATACGGCTATTTCTCTAGCAAATAAAAAAGCACGCAAAGAAACAAAATCGTCTCTTTGCGTGCTTCGCAAAATGTATTATATTTTCATATTAGCTTATTCTCCCTTAAAATTCCATTGTAAATTATTAAAATACAGGACTAATACCTCTTTCTAAATAAGCTTCTTTTAGCTCTCCCCCCGAAATAGTAACTAATGTATTGATTATTAATTCATACCTGCCTAGATAAGTTACAGGAAAGTCATCAGAGTCTTTTAATAAAGATTGATTGTAATAATTTGATTTGGCTTTGCTTTTGCTTCCAATAACTTCTCATGCATTTGTCGTATATTGTAATTTTTGTTGACAAAAGGAAGAAGAGAGCATACATTTAATTTATCGATATGGATATTTTTAGTATATATCATATTGAACTTTGACCTAGGAGCATTTGCTACGAAATGTATATTATAAGGTCATAGTATTTTTAAAAATGGGGGGTGTTTTTATGCGTATTACCGTAGTTAAAGAGCAAAAAGAGCAGTTGGTAAAACCGTTAGGTGGATCCCAAAACGGAAACGAACAAAAAAAGGTTTAATACAGTAAGTCGCCATAAATCAATAGACATTGGGAGGAGTGGATATGCTTTTCCCAATGTCTACTTTTATGGCTAGTTGGAATCAAATACATATGTAACTATTAGTTAGGGGAGCAGATATTATGAGATATGATCCATATGACATACCATTAATTAATGAATTATACAACTATCGAAACGATAGCAATAGGGTAATTTCTTCCTTTTCTTCAGGGGAAATTAAGGTGTTTTATTGTGAGCCTACTCTTCTTGAAGAGGTATTGTTATATGTTGATGGAAATAATACCTTTGAACAAATTGAAAAAAATTTTAAAGATAGATACTCAATGCAAGAAGTTAGAAATTTTCTACTAACTATTTTGAATGAAGGAGTTATAAAGATTCCTCAAACTAACTCTACAACCAAAAAACTGCCAAAAACCTTAGTGATAGGGGATGGTGCATTGAGTGACGAATTTGATAAGATTAAAGAATGTTTTCGTATAACTACCGTTAACTTTCTTGAAGATACTTTTATTTGCGATTTTGATGTGGCTATATTTGCCCCATCTGATTGCACATATGCAGATTTATTGAGTGTAAACGAAAAATTATATAGGTATAATAAGCCATTTGTCCAAGTTAATTTTAACGGGATTGATATTATGGTAGGACCGTTAGTTGTGCCTAAAAAAAGTGTCTGCTTGGAATGCATTATAAGCTCTAAGCTCAAAAATATAAACACTCATGTTTCTTGTGATGAAAAGATAGGGATTAATGACTTAAAAAGCCTTAAATATTCATATAGTGTTTCATTTGAATTTGAAGAGAGTGTTATATCGTACTTGGTTAATAAAGTATACGCTGAAATAACAAGCCATTTTAACGGTTTGTCGTCAGAACTTATAAACTGCCAATACTTCTTTAAAACTACATCTTTGTGTCTAGACAAAGATGTAAAGTTGCCAACCACTTACTGCGATTTTTGCAAAGGAATTAATAAAAATTACATTAAAGTTAACACGGAGACCGCTTTAAACGAGATTTTAGACACAAACTCTACCAACCTATCCTATGATACCGTTAAATACCAAACAGGCGGTATTCGTTCAAAAACCGAAAGTGAAACCAAGGAAATACTAGATAAGGAACTTAAAAAGCTAGGAACTAAAATTAGGATTGAGTTTGATGATGGTAACCCTTTTAGAGATATTGCACCTTCATTTAGTGCATATTCCGATGAAATGAGTACATCCGATTTATCATATATCCTAAGACCTGATAGGGGGGCTGGTAAGGGTCTTACAAAATCTCAAGCTTATTTTTCTGCAGGTTTTGAGATGATAGAACATATTAGTAGACAATACACAGGTGACGTTCCAATCATTGTCGCTAAATACAGAGATGTAAAGAAGCTTGCTATAGATATGCCATACTTAGCTAGCACGATAATGAACACAGACACGGCTTACGAAAAGTTTGATGAAAATATTGAAACCGATTGGGTTGTTGCAACTTCCCTATCTGGTGCGGGTAAAAAGTTAGTGCCAGCTTTTTTAGTTTTTATGTTTGACGTTGAACTTAAGGGTACACTGTTCGGAACAGCGTCAACCGGGGTTGCGTCAGCTGCAACATTAGAGGATGCTATATTACATGGACTTTTTGAGGTCATCGAGCATGATGCTTGGCTTATAGGTCAATCCAACCCGTATATATTGCCTATAGTTGACTATACGAGTTCAAGTAGTGCTAAAGTAAAAGAAATTGTAGCAAAGGTTAAATCCATGGGATATGAAATTATAACACGCGACTATACCAATGATTTGAACATTCCTGTATTTAGAACTTATATAACAAATAGAGAAAATTTCTCGCAGTATTCTTATAACGGGTTTGGGTGTCATGTATCACCAGAAATAGCACTTGAACGTTCTATTACAGAAGCTGCGCAGTTTTGCGATTCTCTTTTTGCCGGTAGTAAATCTAACTTAATAACTAGGAGTGTTTTGTCTACAAGTCTAGTTAATCTTTATAATCAGCATTTTGTAGTAAATAAGGATGTACTGGGCAAAACAGATAGGAAAACAGTAATAGGAAAGCCAGTTTTTGAATTTAACAGCTCCTATGATCTCATTCAAAAAATAACGAGTCTAATTAAAGATAAAATTGGTGGAGATGTTTATTATGTTGAATTGACCAAGCCAGACATGAACGTTAAAGTTGTCAGAACCATAGTAACTGGCGACATTCAAAGAATGAATCATCCAATAATCTCGGCCAGCAAAAGATTGTTTGAATTTGGTATTAGATGTGGCTATAGCGATAAAAAGATGACATATGAAGAGTTATTTATGGGTGACTATCAGCATTAAATATCAATGCTTTGTAAAAAATATTATAGAGGGGGGGCATGATTTAATGTTAAAAACAAGAAAATACAAATGGATTGATATACTGCGTATTCCTTTTGAAATTTCCCCATTATTGCTAGTGGCATATGTTTTATTGGAACTCACACAGGGTTTAATATCCACATTTGCGGTTGTTTTTGCAACGTCGGTTTTTGTAGATACTGCTTTTGCGGTATTTGCAGGTGAATTGATAGTAAGTACATTATATGCCCCACTTGGAGCGTTGCTGGGTGTTGTTGTCATAAGTAATATATTTGATACTCTTTTGGGGTTATTGCAATCGCGACTTGAAATTGTTATGAAGTTTAAGCTTGAACCTACTATCTTAGACACACGGGCAAGTCTGAAATATAAATATATTGAAGATTCCGATACTTGGGAACTCGTGGAACGTTTATCTGAAGGTATTGTTGTAAACATGCTAAATGGTATACGTGCTTGCGCTACAGTTGTTCGTAGTATTGTTTCGATAGCTGCAATTTTGACCTTGATTCTGACACAGGTTTGGTGGGCAACAATATTGATTGCCATTTTGAGTATACCTTTGTTTTGGATGTCACTTAAGGCTGGGGGTAAAAACTACAATGCTTGGATGGAAGCTTGGCCTTACGAACGTCGCTTTAGCTATTACAGCGATGATATCTTGACTAGTCGTGAAGCCACACAGGAGCGTACTCTTTTTGGGTATGCGGACTATACTGTAAATCTTTATAGTGAACACTTTGAAATAGCTAGAAAAATACAAGAAAGAGTAGCAGTTAGAACGAAAATAGCTATGGAGGCTACTGGTATTTTTATGTCAGCTATTGCTTTACTTATATCATTTACTCTTATAAAGCCTGTTATAGCTGGAACTTTAAGCCCTGGTATGTTCATGGGAATTGTTGCTGCTGTTTTTGCAATGGCTACAACCATTGGAGGGACGTTACAAGAGGCAGCAAAAAACCTTTCATATGCTAAGAGGTGTATAGATGATTTGACGGCGTTTATGGCTTTGGATTTGCAGGATGGTGCAACTGATTTGCCTGATAAAATACCACCTGTTTTTGAGAGACTGTCCTTCAAAAATGTGTGGTTTAAGTATCCAAATGCAGAAAACTACGCCTTACGCAATGTATCATTTAATATTGAGGGCGGTAAGCACTATGCTTTTGTTGGTGCAAATGGGTCGGGTAAAACTACCATTATTAAGCTTCTAACGGGGCTATATGATGTATATGACGGAGAGATTTTAATTAACGGAAAGGAACTTCGTACATATGAAACATCTACTTTAAAGGCTATGTTTTCAGTTGTATATCAGGATTTTGCTAGATATGAGGTTCCTCTTGCGGACAATATTGCCCTTGGTAATACTTCAGAGGATGTAAGTATCGAAGATATTCATAAGGTTACTGATAAGGTTGCCTTGACTGATACAATTGCAAATTTGAAAGATGGATTACGTACACCTCTTGGAAAAATTGACAAGGACGGTTCAGACCTATCAGGTGGACAGTGGCAAAAAATAGCTATTGCACGCTCGTTAATAAGCCCGGCACCTATAAAGATTTTGGATGAACCAACGGCTGCCTTGGATCCAATTGCGGAAAGTAGAATTTATCGAGAATTTGAAGAGCTTATGAGAGATAAAACTACAATTTTTATCAGCCACCGTCTAGGTTCTACCAAGTTGGCCAATGAAATTTTGGTAATAGAGAGCGGAGAAATTACTGAGAGAGGAACCCATAATAAATTAATTAAAATGAGGGGCGTATATGCTAAAATGTTCGAATCGCAGAGGAGGTGGTATGAGTGATAGGCAAAAGGTACAAGTATGGAATTGTATACGTTGTGTTCCGGTCTATTTTACAGTATATCAAGGCTTCCAAAGGTCGGGCTGTGTTAGAACATGGTGTTGCAGTACTTAGTTCTCTTTCGTGGATAGTAGCGATTTTAGTCACGCAACAATTATTCGACTTAATCACTGAGGCGAGCATGGGTAATGCCAGCTATTTGCAGGTTGGGATTGCATTAGGCACAATGGCAGCTGTAACTATAGGTCAACAGGTGCTTAGGGGTATTGATAAGTACTTGCAAGGTTATGTATCATATAAAAATGTTGGTAAGTTTATGTCAGAACTTATGCTAAAGCTTAGTCGTGTATCACCAAAGCATTTTGAAGACCCCAATTTTTTGGATAACATAGACAAATCGAAAAGGTGTATAGAATATGAGGCATTAGGAAGTTTTTCTACCAATTGCTTGCGTGTGTTCACGTATTATGGTGTATTTTTTGTATCTGTATCCATTTATTTTTTTGGACTATCGCCCCTACTTCCTTTAATAATTTTCCTGTCATTTGTACCAGCGATTTTGGGGCAATTAGTTCAGGTGAAGGTGTTTATAGGGTTAGAAAATGAAAGTGCGCCTCTTCGCCGTCAGTATACTTACTATAAAAAAGCTATATCAAGTCAACTGTCCTTCAAAGAAACTCGTATACTTGGGGCTTTTGGTTTCTTTAGGAACCTTTTCAGTAATACATTGTTATTATTGACAACAAAGACGTGGAAAGTAGAGCGAAAAGCAGCTTTTATCCGATTAGTTCTTGGTTTGGTGTCTTTTATTGGATTCGGAGTATCCACTATAATGCTTTTTAATTCGGCTATGTCTGGAGAAATTAGTATTGGTACTTTTATAGCGGTTTTTGGAGTACTTTCACAAATTTTTTCTATGGCTGAGGAACTAGTATCAATACAGGTTAGTCAAGGTAGTGAAACCATAGGTAAAATTGAAAAATACTATAGATTGATGGATATGGAGGAAGTAGATGGAGAAGAGGCTGTTATTGACTTCTCAAAAGGAATTGTAGCAAAAGATGTAAATTTTACTTATCCTGGAACAAATAAAATGGCAGTGCAAGGTGCAACGATTACTATTTCAGAGGGTGAAACAATTGCCATTGTGGGCGAGAACGGTGCTGGTAAATCCACCTTGGTCCGCCTACTTGTTGGGCTTTACCGTCCCGATAATGGTACAGTAGAAATAGGTGGACTAAATAGTAGCAACACACACCCTAATTCAATTTTTAGAGAAACTTCGGGTGTTTTTCAACATTTTCTGTGTTATAAGATGACATTAGCGGAAAATGTAGCGATCAGCAATACGAAAGAAATTCAAAATCATGACAATATACAAAGAGTTCTTCATGATTGTGAATTTGGCGACGACTCTATCACACTTGACACAATGCTTTCAACTGAATTTGGTGGCATTGACCTTTCTGGAGGACAGTGGCAGCGAATAGCCATAGCTCGTGGACTTTATAAAACAAATAGCCTCATTGTGCTTGACGAGCCAACCGCTGCTATAGATCCCATTATGGAAGAACGGGTTTATAGCCAATTTAGGCGTTTATCGAAAGATAAATGTACCATTTTGGTAACACACCGCCTTGCTTCGGCCAAATTTGCTAATCGAATTGTAGTAATGGACAAGGGTAAGATTGTTGATGTTGGGTGTCATGATGAATTGATTGAGCGTAAGGGTAAGTATGCAACAATGTGGGAAGCACAGTCTGCTTGGTATGTGAATAGAGAAAATTAGGGTTCTGGTGCAAACACTTGAAGAAAATCACGCCTGTTGATTAACTAGCTTTTACCAATAAAATTCAATAAAAAAGAGAGATTCCATGTAAAATGTAAGTTACCACACCAACATTTACGAGGAGAATCTCTCATGGCTAAGAATACCACGATTTTTACACTACTTCAAAACTTTATTTCACAGGACGAAATCGCGGGGATTCTCGCTGAATTTGGTTTTGAAGATACGGCGCGTAAATGTGATGTCCCAAAGCTTTTAAACTACTTAGTTGGCGCTGCGACATTTGAATGGAAAAGCTTGCGTGCTGCTTCTGATATGGCAATGGAGAAAGGCCTAAAATTCGTGGATTATTCCACACTTTCGAAACGTTTAGGCGAACTGAATTACCTGATTGTCAAAAGAATTTTTGAGTTGATTGTCGGTCGTTTAAACCGAGCAGCGAAACGCAAACTGAAACTCAAAAAAGAGCTCTTAGCCATTGATTCCACAACGATTACAGTTGGCAAAAGTCGCTTACCATGGGCACTTTATCATGGCGAACGTTCAGGCATCAAGCTACACGTGAGTTTCACAAATCGCACCGCTATGCCACTTTAAATCGTTGAAACGACTGGCTTGAAGCATGATGGTCCAATCGGTGTTGAACTGGAAGACAAGCGATTTATCCTTGTGGCCGATCGTGCTTATTTTTCGATTGAAAAAGCCGATCGTTATGCCAATACGCATCAAGACTTCGTCATCCGTTTAAAAGAAAATATCCAATTAAACCGCAAGAAATCTTTAAAAAGAACAAAGATTGAAGGGTTAAATATCATCGCTGATTCCGCCATCGTGTCGTAGAATTTACAGATTATGAAGAGGCAATTGTACGTGTCATTACCAATCTTCGTGACGTCACAGCCGAAGAAATCGCAGGTATGTACAAGGAACGCTGGGCAATTGAATGTATAAATAGCTTCGATATACCCTTCAACTTAAACATTTAAATATAACTGGACCCAGATGTGGTACAAAAAGAGGATAGATAGAGCTAATTTCTTAAGCTCTTCTATCCTTTTAATTTCTATATATATTGTGGACCTTATATAAGGGTTCACTATTTAAAATAGTTTCAGCTTATTATGAAAGTCGGCCGCTATAGTCTTCAAATTTAAATTCACGAATGACTTTAATGCCTTCTTCATCGTTATAAGAAACGATTGATGGAAGATTTACACCATTAAACATATGATTTTTCACCATTGAGTAATGCGCCATATCTGTAAATACTAAACGATCGCCTGGTTGTAAAGGTTGTTCGAATGAATAATCACCAATTACATCACCAGCAAGACATGTAAGCCCGCCTAGGCGATATGTGTAAGCTAGTTCATTTGGTTGACCAGAACCGATGATCATTGGGCGGTACGGCATTTCTAGAACATCTGGCATATGGCAAGTTGCCGATGTATCTAAAATTGCTAGGTCCATAGCGTTTTTCTGTACATCAAGAACCGTTGCTACTAAATAGCCTGTATTAAGTGCAACAGCTTCACCTGGCTCTAAATAGACGAGAAGGTTATACTTGTCTTGAATGTAATTAATGATATTCACAAGCTTTTCAACATCATAATCATCACGTGTAATATGGTGACCTCCACCAAAGTTTAACCATCTCATTTGATGTAAGACATCACCAAATTTTTCTTCGACAACTTGTATAATACGCTCTAACGTATCTGAGTTTTGCTCACACATTGCATGGAAGTGTAAGCCGTCAATACCGTCAAGCTGTGACTTGTCGAAGTTGGCTAATGTTGTGCCAAGACGAGAATTCGTGTAGCAAGGGTCGTAAAGTGCTGTTTCAATTTCAGAGTACTCAGGATTGATACGAATACCGCATTCAATTGTTTTATCAGCAGATTTTACTTTGTCCTTATATTGATTCCATTGGTTAAATGAATTAAACACAATATGATCAACATAGCCAAGAAGCTCGTCCATTTCATGTTCCACGTAAGCTGGTGCATAGACATGAACTTCTTTGCCCATTTTTTCATAGCCGAGTTGAGCTTCAAATAATGAGCTAGACGTAATTCCTGCTAAATATTCACCCACTAATGGGAATGTGGAATGCATTGAAAACCCTTTTAAGGCAAGTAAAATACGGCAACCTGTGCGATCTTGAATCGATTTTAAAAGTTCTAGATTCTTTGTTAATAATCGTTCATCCACTACGTAAGAAGGGGATGGAACTTTTGAGAAATCAATTGGCTTCATCGACTTAATTCCTTTACATCTAACTCAAGGTCAAGTAATTCTGGATTATGGCTTTCTTGCCATGGTAGACCCCATTTATTTAGTGCATCCATGAATGGATCTGGATTGAAATCTTCGACATTCCAAACGCCAGGTTTACGCCATTGACCGTTCATCACTAGCATTGCACCAATCATTGCTGGGACACCAGTTGTGTAGGAAATTGCCTGTGAACCAACCTCGTTATAGCATTCCTCGTGGTCACATACATTGTAGACATAATAAGTTTTTTCCTTACCATCTTTTAGACCGCGAATAATACAACCGATGTTAGTTTTTCCTTTTGTACGTGGTCCAAGTGATGCTGGATCAGGCAGTACAGCTTTTAGGAAGTGAATTGGTTGAATCATTTGTCCTTCAAATTCAATAGGCTCGATAGAAGTCATACCAACATTCTCTAATACTTTTAAATGTGTTAAGTATTTTTCAGAGAATGTCATCCAGAAACGGATTTGCTTTAAGCCTTTAATGTTTTTAGCAAGTGATTCTAGTTCTTCATGGTATAAAAGGTAAATATCTTTTGGTCCGATTTCTGGTAAGTTATAAACCTCTTTTTTCTCAAGTGGTGCAGTTTCAATCCACTCGCCTGCTTTCCAGTAACGACCATTCGCTGTAATTTCACGAATGTTGATTTCTGGGTTGAAGTTTGTAGCGAAATGGTAACCGTGATCACCGGCATTTGCATCCACAATATCTATGTAGTGGATTTCATCAAATTCATGTTTTTGTGCATGAGCTGTGAAAACGCCCGTTACACCTGGATCAAAACCGCTACCAAGTAAAGCAGTTAGACCAGCTTTTTCGAACTTCTCTTTATAAGCCCATTGCCATTTATATTCAAATTTTGCCGTTTCAGGTGGCTCGTAGTTTGCAGTATCCACATAGTGTACACCTGTCGCTAAGCAAGCATCCATAATCGTTAAGTCTTGATAAGGTAGTGCTACATTAATAACAACTTCTGGTC
The DNA here is from genome assembly GCF_050280325.1 of Lysinibacillus sp. NPDC093216. NCBI lineage: Bacteria > Bacillati > Bacillota > Bacilli > Caryophanales > Bacillaceae > Lysinibacillus > Lysinibacillus sp. NPDC093216. The sequence continues at coordinate 17,280 of NZ_JBNNVB010000002.1, forward strand.
CGAAGGCTTTAATAAGCTCAATAACCTCTTCCGTATTGTCTGCGTCTACCTGTGCGGTATGAATCTTTGTTTTTCCGCCATCTAGTTTTTCTTTTAGAGCGTCACATTTTGAAACAGTTCTACTTGCGATACAAATTTCCTCAAATACGTCCGAATTTTGAACACACTTGTGTACCACAACACTGGCTACTCCGCCAGCTCCTATAATCAATGCTTTACCCAATTGTCTACCCCCAAATTCAAATTAGTATTGTCAAACAAGCTGATTATACAGAAAATTGAATTACTACTCAATCATTCTTTTTAAATTTTCTACAAAATTTTTTATTTTTCAACAATAATTCGGCGTATACAGAGGGGAATGCCACGAAAAAAGAAGCATTTCGTGAAAAGAAATTCCCTCAACTACTGATGTAGAAAAGGGGGAAATCGCTTTTTTGTTCAATGGCAGTGTTCGAAAAAATCTGGGATGACTTCAAAACTATAGTTTGAAACCACCCAAGTTATTTAGAAAAACGATTCGATATTTGTTGTTTTTCATCCCCCCATAAATAAAAAAAGATCAGAAGTAATGTGCTTAAAAATCCCATCACAAGGGCATATGTGCTGAGGGCCACATCTACTTGACTTTGCATAGCGTAAATGAAAATCGCTCCTAGTGTTAACAAATTTCCAATAATAAGCGATACAAAATGAATTCGTCTATTCATAGCACAAGCCCTCCTATATCTAATTTACTTGTTCTCAAAAAGTGAAAATACACTTCAATTATCTCACAATTCAGAACTTTATCCAATGTTTTTTTATCTGGGGATTATCGTAACAGATGTATGTGTTAGGGGAGGAAGGCACGAG
>NZ_JBNNVB010000002.1:18228-170193 GCF_050280325.1 Lysinibacillus sp. NPDC093216
ACGGAGTTAGCGGCGAAAAGCCACGAGTTAGCGGCGGAAAGGCATGAGTTAGCGGCGAAAAGCCACGAGTTAGCGGCGGAAAGGCATGAGTTAGCGGCGAAAAGCCACGAGTTAGCGGCGGAAAGGCATGAGTTAGCGGCGGAAGGCACGAGTTAGCGGCGGAAAGACACGAGTTAGCGGCGGAAGGGCACATGTTAGCGGCGGAAAGGCACGAGTTAGCGGCGGAAAGACACGAGTTAGCGGCGGAAGGGCACATGTTAGCGGCGGAAAGGCATGAGTTAGCGGCGGAAGGGCACGAGTTAGCGGCGGAAAGGCACGAGTTAGCGGAGGAAGGCACGAGTTAGCGGCGGAAAGACACGAGTTAGCGGCGGAAGGGCACATGTTAGCGGCGGAAAGGCATGAGTTAGCGGCGGAAAAGCCTGAGTTAGCGGAGGAAGGCACATGTTAGCGGAGGAAAGCCATGAGTTAGCGGCGGAAAGCCCAGTTAGCTTCGAAAAGCCATGAGTTAGCGGCGGAAAAGCACGACCAAGCGGCAGAAACCTATGACCAAGCGGCGAAAAGTCTCCATCAAGCGGCAAAATGCACGATTAAGCGGCGAAACCCCGTGCCGAGCAACGCGAGTGAAGCGGCTCATCGGACGCCCTCGAGAAAACGCCCAATCGAAACGGAAATCAACACTCGCTATGTGATGAACCATATTGTTATCAGATTTTTAATGTGGTCATTCAGCTCTGAATTAAAAGAATTGTAGAAAAATTATTTCTATTTAGTTTGTTTTAGATTTAAAGATGGTAAAATACCTATAATACTTTTCTTTTGGTGAAGGTGAGGATTTTAATAGTGATTAAACAGTTTGATGAGCAAGTACAACAGATAAATGAATTATTTTTAAATGGTCATGTGAAAGAAAGCTATCAATTAGCCAAAGCACTGTTAGCTAATAGTGCGTTTACAGAACATGAATCTTTTCCAACAATTCAACAACACGTCGCATTGTTGGAAGCGAACGGTTATGCAAATATGCCTATTCCTTCTGCTGAAAAAGGGAAGCAAAGTGTTGAACGAACAGATGGCTCCTATCCAGAGCGTGATGTACTCGCTGCATATCTAGGAAGTGAGGATGATCAGCAATTCGGTAAAGTAGTAGATGAATTATTAGCTGGATCGGTCGAGGCGCAAGCGAATGCTTACTATACTATGGCTGAATATTTTGCTCTTGCTAAGGAGCATGACAAAGCACTTGTGCAATATGCGGAAGCGATAAAACTACAGCCAAATAAAGCTCTTTACTGGGGAGCATTCGCACAGTTTTTGAGTCGAAATGAAGGCAGTCCGTATTTGGCATTACGTCTTATTGAAGAGGCTATTCAGTTAGATGGCATGAACCCTCGTTGGTATTACATTCAAGGAAATATTTTTTTACAACTTGTCGCAGCTACAAAAAATTTAAGCTATTTACCTGCTCTAGAAGAAGCGTGGGAGAAGGCTAAAAAGCGTTGCTCTGCCAAGCAAGTAGCATTAAAAGTGGACATTGCGAAATCCAATGACGTGCTAGCGCAATGGAAAAAGCAAATGCTCTAAAAGAAAACATACTAACATTAGTAGTACAAACTAAGACAATGGTTTGTGCTACTTTTTTTATTGTAGAAAGTGAAGAAAGGTCGATCAGTTTTTGGGGACAAGTATGAGTCCATATTAAAAACCGACCAACTTCGCACCCTTATTTTAAATAATAAAAACTAAATGGATGAAGCCATCTCTATAGGAGTTCTTCCCTTTTTGCTCATAAACGCAGAAATAAATAGACTGAATTTTCGTGAAAATAAAAATGATAATAAAGTTTCAGATAAATAGATTTAAAGCAGAAAAATATCATATAAATCAGCGGGTTATCAAATCGTAGATGGTCATTACTTTATCTGAATAGAAAAATACTGATTTTTGCAGAAAAAATAAGTTTAAAGCAGAAGATAATTTTGTTCGATTTCACTATTTGAAATATAATGCATTTCAAAGAGAAGAGAAGTTGTTATGATTCTAATAATAAATAAAAAGAGGTGCTGTAAATGGAAACAAAATTACTTAGACAAACATTTGGGAAATTTCCTACAGGTGTGACGGTGGTTACTTGGTTTGATGGCGCGGGTATTAATGGAATCACAGTGAACTCATTTACTTCCGTTTCGTTAGAGCCAGCTCTAGCACTAGTATCTATCGATAAAAAAGCAAATTCTTTATCTCAAATGAAAAACAAAGCTTTTACAATTAATATTTTAGCAGATCAACAGGAGTCCATTGCATGGCAATTTGCAGGACGGAAGCAAGAAGGACTTGAAATTACATGGATTAAAGACGGTATAGCTCCTAAAATTGAAGGTGTGTCTGCTTTTATCGAATGTAAACCATGGAAAGAAGTAGATGCAGGAGATCATGTGTTATTTATCGGAGAAATAATAAATTTTGGACGCACCGAAAGGGAAGCGCTTACATTCTTTGAAGGCAAGATGGGCTCGACAAAACAGCTAATACAACAATAAATATTTCGGAGAGGGGGATTTTCAGTTATGGGAATCAGAACAGGACAACAATATATAGATGCATTAAAGTCAAGAAAACCGGAAGTATGGCTAAATGGCAGTTTAATAGAGAGTGTTTACGATGAACCCTATTTTCATCAACCAATCCAAGAAATTGCAAAGTTATTTGATTTACAACATGATCCAAAATACCAAGAAGATTTAACGCATGTTTGTGAAGAAACAGGTGAACGTGTAGCAACTTCATTCCTATTTGCTAAATCTTATGAAGACATCATGAAACGTAGTAAAGCTTTTGAAGTTGTAGCTCGACAAACATATGGCTTGATGGGCAGAACACCAGATTTTTTAAATACAGTGGTGACTTCATTAGCACAAAATTCTTGGTTCTTAGCGAAATACAACCAAGATTGGGCTAAAAATATTGAAGCTTATTATCGCCATTTACGTGATAATGATGTGTTCTTAACTCATGCAATTGTGAACCCGCAAAATGATCGAAGTAAATCATCGCATCAGCAGTCAGATATGTTTACACATTTAGGTGCAGTAGAAGAACGTCCTGAGGGATTAGTCGTCCGCGGAGCAAAAATGCTAGCAACATTAGCAGCACTTACGGATGAAGTGATTGTCTATTCATTCCCTGGATTTGCACAAGGAGATGAGCGATATGCATTGGCTTTTGCCGTACCAATTGATGTGAAAGGATTAAAAATTATTTGTCGTGAACCAGTTCAAGATGGTACACGTTCAACATTCGATCATCCGCTGGCTTCTCGCTATGAGGAAATGGATGCTCTACTCATTTTTGAAGATGTATTAGTACCATGGGATCGTGTATTTTTATACAACAACGTTGAAGCTGCGAACTTGCTGTATCCAATGACAGGTATTGCAGAACAGCCAGCACATCAGTCAGGTGTTAGAGGATACATCAAACTTGCATTTGCTGTAGAGGTGGCTTGCAAGGTTGCTGATTCGATTGGTGTAGATCAATTTTTAAATGTGCAACGTGACCTCGGTGAATTAGTGCAATCTGTAGAAGTCATCCGTGCATTGCTTCGAACAGCAGAGCATGAATTTACAATTACAGAGCACGGTGAAGCTCGATTAAATCCAGATGCCTTAGAAACAATTCGCGGCATGATGCCTGAAATGTATCCGAGAGCAATTGAAGTAATGCAAACAATTGGTGCAGGCGGTTTACTTATGATGCCAACTGAAGCAGATTTCCTAAATCCAGAACTCCGTCCAAGCATCGATCGCCATTATGGTGGACGAGAAGGTGTAGATGCAGAACTAAGAATGAAAATCTTTAAGCTAGCTTGGGATCTATGTGGTGAAGGGTTTGGTATGAGAGCACTTCAATATGAACGCTATTATACAGGGGATCCTGTTAGGAAACGTGCTATTTACTACAATAAATTTAAGAAACAGTATTCTTTTGATTTAGTTGATTCAATTCTTGCTAAGAAAGAAGAAGTAAGAGAGAAACAAATAATTTAAATTGAACTTGGAGGTGAAGGATTTGATTTCATCAGTAAAAAAAATCACACGCATTATCGATTTATTTTCGGATGGCGAACCATCTTTGAGTAATAAAGAAATTGCAGATAAGTTAAATTTACCTCCGAGTTCAGTCCATCATTTCTTAAAAACAATGTGTAAAGAAAGTATCCTCTTGCAAGGCAGTGATAAGCGTTACCGATTGGGCTGGAAAATTCTTGAGTGGAGTAACAAAGTTATGTATTCCCAAGATATTAATTTTGAAGCAGGACCCATTATAAGTAATTTGATTGCGCGTTTTAAAGGTACTTCTCATATTGGGATGTTTGATAATGGGGAAGTTCGATTTGTCTACAAGGCCATGTCTCCACATGTGGATGTAGTACCAACGTTTGTCGGGATGACTCGTTATCCTGCTTATTCAACAAGCATCGGAAAAGTATTGTTAACGTATAATCCGGCATTTATGATACCGATGATGGAAAAAGGAATGTTTAAACAAACGACCAATACCATTACTTCTGTGGATGACTTGAAAAAGGAGCTTGAAGTGGTATATAAAAACGGCTATGCCATTAGCGATTTAGAAAATGAATCGAATACTTATGGAATTGCAGCACCTATTAAAACCTATAATGGACAGGTTGTGGCGGCTCTTAACTTAGTAGGTGAAAAAAGTTATATGAACGGTAAGGAGAAACATGCGATTGTTCGTGAAGTAATTCGTTCAGCAGAAATGATTTCGAGACAAATAGGCTATATGACAATTAATTATTAAATCTAAAAAACAGGAGGAATTCAAATATGTCAAATTCAACGCAAGTAAGCAAATTACAAGCTCGTTCTCAAAACCTTTTAAAAATCATTGAGGAGAACAAGAATTTACTAAAACCGCCAGTGAATAATAAAGTACTATGGGAAGACTCTGAGTTTTTAATTATGTTAATTGGTGGTCCAAATGCTCGTCGTGAATTCCATGTTGACCCATCAGATGAACTATTCTATCAAATTAAGGGTTCTTGTTTTGTAGAGGTTATTAATGATGAAGGTAAACGTGAAGTAATTGAAGTGAAGGAAGGCGAAATGTTCATGCTACCGGCAAACGTTCCTCATTCACCGCACCGTATAGCAGACACATATGGAATTGTCGTGGAGAGAAAGCGCAAAGAGGGCGAGTTAGAAGATTTAGTATGGCTATGCAGTGAATGTGACCATGAATTGCATCGTGTACGCATTCAAGTAACAAACATTGGTAAACAAATTGCAGAAGGTATTGATCACTTCAACTCTTCTAAAGAATTACGCCAATGTGATAATTGTGGACATGTAATGCCTGAGACGGTGAGTGAATGGCAATGCGAATAGATTTCCATACACATATTTATCCAAAAGATTTACCGAATTTTGCTATTAAGTATGAAAATGAAAAGTGGCCTGTCCTAGAGCAAAAATGTTCTTGTGGAGCGGATATTATGGTAAGTGGTAAAGTGTTTAGGGAAGTGACCGATCAAGTCTGGGATGCGAAAAAACGCATTGAGGATATGGATAATGAGGGTGTGGATATGCAGGTTATTTCACCTGTACCTGTAACATTTTCTTATTGGGCTCCTATTGAACAAGCAGTAGAGCTTGCACAATTCCAAAATGATTTTATTGCAGAGGTTGTTAAAGAACATCCAGATCGATTCATCGGCCTAGGAACTGTACCGTTGCAAGATGCAAAAGCGGCAATTGTTGAGTTAATACGGTGCAAGGAAATGGGGCTAGCTGGAATTGAGATCGGTACCAATATAAATAGAGAAAATTTAGACAGCGAGTATTTACTTCCATTTTTTGAAGCGGCAGAACAATATGAAATGCCACTATTTATTCACCCTTGGGAAACCTTAGCTCAAGATAGAACACCAAGACATAATTTTTTATATACAATCGGCATGCCAAGTGAGACAGCTTTAGCAGCAGCAAGCTTAGTGTGGAGTGGCGTAATGGAAAAGTGTCCGAATTTAAAGGTTTGTTTTGCACATGGTGGCGGATCATTCCCTTACATTCTTCCACGTCTAGATCAAGGTTGGGATGTTTGGCCAAATCTTAGACGTACAAAGTATCCTCCAAGCCACTATACGAAAAACTTTTACTTTGATTCATTAGTATATGAATCACAAAATCTACATTATTTAATTGAACGTTTTGGCCATGAGAAAATTATTATGGGATCAGACTATCCATTTTTACTGAGAGAAATTAACCCTGGGAAAATTATAGATGAGACCTTGGACTTGTCAGAAGAAGTACGTAAAGCAATTTTAGGCGAAAATGCTATGACATTTTTAAATGTAGAAAGGAGCAAGGTTTTAAATGGTAAATCAAGTGAAAACACCTGAAGAACGATTACAAGAACTTGGAATAGAGCTTGCTGAGCCTAGGGAAGCAGTTGGAAATTATGTTAGTTGCGTACGAACAGGTAATTTAATTTTTACATCGGGGCAAGGTGTCGATCAGTATCATGGCAAATTAGGTGAAGATTTAACAGTAGAGGATGGCTATGCAGCTTGTCGCCAATCAATGATTAACCTTTTATCTGTATTGAAATATGAATTAGGTGATTTATCGAAAGTGAAGCGTATTGTAAAAATTTTAGGGATGGTCAATTCTACACCTGATTTTATACAACAACCAAAAGTTATGAATGGTGCATCAGATTTACTAGTGGATGTTTTTGGAGAGCGAGGTAAGCATGCTCGTTCGGCAGTTGGAATGGCCCAACTCCCTAATAATACAGCAATTGAAATAGAAATGGTTGTTGAATTTTCAGAATAATCAAAAAAGTGACTTCAGGAAATAAGGTAAGAGACTCTTTTCCTTAAAGTCGCTTCATAATTGAGGGAGTGAGAAAAGTGATGCAACATGCAACGATTAAAACGAAAAGTATCAATTGCCGTAATTTCATAAACGGCGAATTCATTGAGACTACAGATGGGAAAGTATTTGAAAATATAAATCCTGCGACAGAAGAAGTCATTGGATGGGTAGCAGAAGCGACTAGAGAAGAGGTTGACGTAGCGGTACAGTCTGCAAAAGCTGCTTTGAAAGGAACATGGGGAAGATTCACTGTCAAAGAGCGTTCTCAACTTTTACGACGTATTGGCGACCTCATATTAGAAAATGTTGAAGAACTCGCTGCTTTAGAGGCAACCGATACAGGCAAGCCGTATCATTTAGCTTTAGAAATGGATATTAAACGTGCGGCACATAATTTCCACTTCTTTGCGGATTATGTTACTTCACTTGGGAATGAATCTTACAACCAAGACAATATGGCACTACATTATTCAGTGACACGACCAGTAGGTGTTGTGGCCATGATTAATCCTTGGAATCTACCATTACTACTTTTAACTTGGAAATTAGCCCCTTGTCTAGCGGCAGGTAGTACTGCTGTCATGAAACCGGCGGAGCTTACACCAATGACAGCTACTCGCTTGGTTGAATTGTGTCAAGAAGCGGGGGTACCAGACGGTGTTGTAAATTTAGTTCACGGTTTTGGTGGAAATTCAGCAGGTGCATTTCTATCGGAACACCCTGATGTAGATGCTATTACATTTACGGGGGAAACCAAAACAGGTACCACTATTATGAAGGCTGCCGCTCCTACATTGAAAAAAGTCTCATTTGAATTAGGCGGCAAAAATCCTAATATTATTTTTAAAGATTCGGACCTAGATGAAGTTCTTACGACAACGCTAAAATCGAGCTTTATGAACCAAGGGCAAGTGTGTCTCTGTGGTTCTCGTATATATGTAGAACGTGATATTTATGAAGAATTTGTTGAGAAATTTGTAGCGCGCACAAAAGAATTAAAGATAGGGGATCCATTTGATGCAACGACAGATATCGGCTCTGTTGTTGGGAAAGACCATTACGAAAAAGTAATGGGTTACATTCAAACTGCGAGAGAAGAAGGTGGCAATATTCTTACAGGCGGTGGTCGCCCAGCTAATATAGATAAAGGCTATTATATTGAGCCGACAATTATTACAGGATTAACGGATCAAGATCGTTGTGTACGCGAAGAAATTTTTGGCCCGGTTGTTACAGTATTGCCTTTTGATACAGAAGACGAAGTGATTGCACGTGCAAATGATACAAATTACGGCTTAGGCGCAACTATTTGGACAAATGATTTAAGACGTGCACATCGTGTTGCAGGTCAAATTGAGTCAGGAATCGTTTGGGTAAATACATGGTATTTAAGAGATCTTCGGACACCATTTGGTGGTATGAAGCACAGCGGAATCGGGCGTGAAGGTGGCGCACATAGCTTTGAATTCTACTGCGAGGTCTCAAACGTAACAATTAAATTATAACATGGGGTGATAGCATGGTAGTGAATCTAATTGAATGGTCTAACAAATTACTAGAAGCGGAAAGAACACGCATTGGAATTGCGCCAATTACTCAATCAATTAAAGATATTTCATTGAAAGATGCTTACTCCATTCAACTTGAAATCATTAATGAGAAGTTACTGAACGGCCATAAAATTACAGGTAAAAAAATTGGTTTGACATCATTAGCAATGCAACATCTATTAAACGTAGATGAACCGGATTATGGGCATCTTTTATCGAATATGGAAATTACAGAAGGAAAAACCGAACGAACTGGTTATTTAAAGCCAAAAGTGGAAGGTGAAATTGCGTTTGTATTCAAGTCTCCATTAAAAGGACCTAATGTGACTGTTGAGGAGGTACTAGAAGCAACAGATTATATTGTAGCTAGTCTTGAAATCGTGGATAGTCGCATTGCCAATTGGCAAATAAAATTGCTAGATACAATCGCAGATAATGCTTCCTCTGCAAAATATGTACTAGGTCAAGTGAAACGCGAGGTCTTCAATGTTGACTTACCAGCAATCGAAATGCAGCTTTATAAAAATGGAGAGTTTATGAATGAAGGTAAGGGAGAAGATGTTTTAGGTAATCCGGCAAGCTGTGTTGCATGGCTTGTGAACCGTCTAGCAGATTTCAACATTGGTATTGAAGCAGGAGAAGTTATATTATCCGGCGCTTTATCGGCAGCATTGGATGCTGAACAGGGTGATAAGTTTACAGCAGACTTTGGTGAACTATTAGGTACAGTCGAGCTAGAGTTTGTGTAAAGGGAGGCAAAGCTACCATGACAAAAATTAAAGTGGGCATTATTGGATCAGGAAATATTGGTACGGATTTAATGGTGAAAATTCAACGATCTCCGTACATAGAAATGTCAGTACTTATTGGTATTGATCCTGAATCAGATGGTTTAAGACTTGCACAAGAGGCGGGTTTTCAGACGATTTCCAATGGTATTGAAGGATTTCTAGAACAACCACATTTGGCTGATATTTTATTTGATGCAACATCAGCAAAAGCACATATTGCACATGTGGAAGCTTTACAAGGTTTAAACAAAAGATTAATAGATTTAACCCCAGCGGCTGTAGGTCCATTTGTTGTACCGACAGTGAATTTGACAGAGCATATTGAAAAGCCTGTTGTAAACATGATTACGTGTGGGGGTCAGGCGACGATACCAATCGTCAATGCTATTAGCCGTGTACAAAGCGTTGCTTACGCTGAAATCGTTGCAACGATTGCTTCAAAAAGTGCAGGTCCAGGAACACGAGCTAATATCGATGAATTTACAGAAACAACATCAAATGCAATCGAGCTGATTGGCGGAGCAAAAAAAGGTAAGGCAATTATTATTTTAAACCCAGCAGAGCCACCTTTACTCATGCGTGATACGGTATTATGTCTACTTGAAGATGAAGCTAATGCTGAAGAAATTATAGAATCCGTAAAAAATATGGTCGCAAATGTAAATGAATATGTACCAGGCTATCGTTTGAAGCTAGATCCAATTGTAGATGGAAAGAAAGTTACGGTATTTATTGAAGTAGAAGGATTGGGAGATTATTTACCGATCTACGCTGGAAATTTAGATATTATGACGGCTGCTGGGTTGAAAGTGGCTGAAGAAATTGCAAAAACAATGCACTTAAGGGAGGTGGAAGTGTATGAGTAAGATCTATTTAACAGAAGTTGCACTTCGTGATGGTAGTCATGTAGTTGCCCATCAATTTTCTTCTGAGCAAGTTCGTTATGTAACGAAGCAATTAAGTGATGCAGGTGTACCGTATATCGAAGTCACGCATGGAGATGGTTTAGGAGGCTCGTCACTTCAATATGGGTTTTCTAAAGAGCACGATATTCAGTTAATAAGAGCGGCAGTAGAAGTTGCTGGAGATTCTAAAATAACAGTTTTACTTATCCCTGGAATTGGCACGATACATCAATTGAAAGAGGCTTATGAAGCTGGTGCTCGAGTTGTTCGTGTCGCAACACATGTAACTGAGGCGGATGTATCAAAGCAACATATTGAAACAGCGAAAGCACTAGGTATGGAGGCATTTGGTTTTTTAATGATGTCACATTCTGCATCACCTGAAAAAGTATTAGAGCAGGCATTGTTAATGGAATCATATGGAGCTGATGCTGTGTATGTCACGGACTCAGCGGGAGCTATGCTACCTTCAGATGTACAGGATCGTATTCGTCTATTGCGTACTAATTTAAACATTGAGATTGGTTTTCATGCGCATAATAATTTGTCTCTAGCTGTTGCCAATACACTTGTAGCGATTCAAGAAGGTGCTACGCGTATCGATGGTAGTATCTGTTGTTTAGGTGCAGGTGCAGGCAATACACAAACCGAGGTATTGGTCGCTGTATTAAATCGCATGGGTATTGAAATAGGCATAGATTTATACAAAATGCTCGATTTGGCTGAATATGTTCGTGCCAATATTTTGCCACATCCTCAAGATATTACGACAGGTAGTTTAGTAATGGGCTATGCTGGCGTATATTCGAGCTTTTTACTTCACGCAAATATAGCCGCTGAAAAAGTGGGCGTCGATGCTAGAGATATTTTAGTAGAGTTAGGCAAATTAAATGTTGTAGGTGGACAAGAAGATACAATCATTGAAGTAGCACAGAAAATCGCACAACAGAAAGTGGGGAGCGTATAGTGTCTTTATTTGAATATGCAGAGCGAGTAGCGGAAGCACAAGCAACAACAGAGGCAATTGAAAAGATTACCGAATCAAAACCAAATCTTACAGTAGAAGAAGCATATGAAATTCAGAAAATTAGTATGGAAAAAACGATGACAGCTGACAATCGGTTTATCGGTTGGAAAATGGGCCTAACGAGCATTGCTAAACAGCAACAAGTGGAGGTGAATTCTCCAATTTATGGGCGTTTAACTTCAAAAATGAATCTTAGGGCAAATGAGATTACAGCTTCTGAATATATCCATCCACGTGTTGAAGCAGAGGTGGCCTTTGTTTTTAAAAAAGAGCTACAAGGTGCGGATTTAACACCTTTAGAGGTTTGGGATGCGATTGAAAATGTATTTCTAGCACTTGAAGTAATTGATAGCCGCTATAAGAACTTTTCATTTACATTACCTGATGTAATAGCTGATAATGCTTCTTCATCAAAAATATGGTTGAGTGCGCAAGCGTTTTCACCATATGCATGTGATTGGGCTTCTACAGAAGTTATTTTGAAACAAAATGGAGAAGAAAAATTACATGGTACAGGAGCAGCGGTGCTAGGTCATCCAATTTATTCAGTCATCGAATTATTAACGATGTTAGCAAAAGAAGGTAGGGGGATTTTACCTGGTCAACTAGTTTTAACAGGTGGCATAACTGATGCAATTCCAGTAAAAGCCGGTGATGAAGTAGAAGCAGACTATGGGACACTCGGCAAACTAACATTAGTTGTGAAGTAGCGAGGACTAAGTATGCCAATTGTTCAAATTCAGTTGTTAGAAGGACGGTCTGTGGAGCAAAAGAAAGAAATTATTCAGGGAGTAACAGCTGCCATTGTTCAAACGGCACAAGTTCCAAAGGATAGTGTACGCGTTATTTTAATAGAAGTATCACCCATTCATTGGGGAACAGGTGGAAAGACGAAGGCGGAGCAATAACAAATGCAACATAATAAATCAAAAATAGAGGGGATATTTTATTATGAAAAAACCGCTAAAGTTTACGCTAGTTAGTTGTTTACTAGCACTTTTATTTGTATTGGCAGCTTGTAGTAACTCGAACGCAACAAAGGAAACAGACAACAAATCAGCTGAATCAACAAATAGTTCGGGTAGAGATATTCCGGAGATGAAATTTAAGCTTGCACATATTACATCAACAGATCATATGTGGCATAAAGCAGCTGAAAAATTTAATGAAGAATTAAAGGCACGTTCAGATGGCAAGATGGAACTTGAAATTTACCCTGCGAGTCAATTAGGTACTGAAGCAGATATGGTACAACAAGTAGAAGCAGGCTCAATAGACTTTGCTTTTATTACAGCCGCGTATTTAAGTGCACGTACACCTGAGATGTCCGCGTGGTTCGCACCGTACACTTTTAAAAATTTACAAGAAGCATCTGATGCAAGTCATACGGATATTGCACGTGAAATTTTAGGGAAAATAGAAGGAACGGGCTTAAAAGGGTTAGATTACTTATTCGCTGGTCAACGTACGATGGTATTCAAATCAAAAGAAGTTAAAAAAGCTTCTGATTTAGAAGGTTTAAAAATGCGTGTAACACCAAGTCCGCCGCTTCAAATGTTCTATAAAGAAGCGGGAGCTGCGCCAGAAGGTTTACCATTACCAGAAGTATATTCAGCTTTACAAACAGGCGTTATTGACGGAATGGATATAGACTTAGATGCGACAATCACAAATAAATACTCTGAAGTAGCCAAGTATGTAGCTGTTACAAACCACATGGTATGGCCATCAATTGTCGTCACAAATGAGAGGATGCTTGATGGATTATCTGAAGAGGCTCAAAAAATTATTAACGATTCCTTACAAGCAGCAATAGCTTATGCAGTAGAAACTCGCTCTGGACAAGAAGAAGAATTCAAAAAGGAACTTGCCAGTCAAGGAATGACTGTTTATGAGTTAGGTGCAGATGTATTTAAAGAGCAAATCGAAGCTTTCGATGCCGAGTACAGTGCGAAATCAGATTTGATTAAACAGTTTATCAAAGAATTCCGTAAGTAAATTAGGGGGAATGGCTAAATGGCGAAAATTAGTCAAGGCATTACTAAAATCGAAGAATTTCTGATGACCATTTTAATGGCTGCTCTAGCTGTCTTAATGATATTTGCTGTTATTTTTCGTTATTTTTTAAAAGATCCCATCCCTTGGGCTGGTGAAGTTTCGATTTTCTTATTAATATGGACTTCGTTTATCGGAGGAAGCTGGGGCCTGAAATATGGCACCCAGGCTTCTGTTACATTTTTATACGATGCTGTATCCGAGCGTAATAAGAGAATATTGAGGATTATTCAGGGTTGCATCATGATTGCATTCTTATTTATATTAATCTATTACTCTTATAAATGGATGATGCACCCATCTATGTTGCTACAAAAATCTAGCTCATTGCAATTGCCAATGTGGATTCCATATAGTGCAGTATCTGTTGGATTAATTTTTGCAGCAATTCATCTTATTTCACATTTGATTGACACAATTATGAATAGAGAGGGAGAAAATACATGACATATATTGTACTCGTAATTTTCTTTCTATTACTTATAATTGGTATTCCAATCTCGATGGTGCTTGGTATTACGACAGTTATTTATTTCATATTAAATGGTCAGATGACATTATTAAATTCTACACCATTACGTATGTATTCAGGTCTTGAAAATTTTGGACTATTAGCGATTCCGTTATTCATGTTAATGGGGGAAATTATGAATGAGGGAGGAATTACAACGAGGCTTGTTCAATTTGCTCGTGTACTTATCGGGCATTTTAGAGGAGGATTGGCCTATGTTACAGTTGTTGCTAATATGTTCTTAGCATCGATTTTAGGATCAGCTAATGCCCAAGCTGCGATGATGAGTAAAGTAATGGTACCGCAAATGGAAAAGGAGGGTTATAAACGTGAATTCGCAGCGTCTATAACGCTAGCATCTTCTATTATCGCACCTATTATTCCACCAAGTATGATTTTCATTATTTATGGTACGTTATCAAGTACATCGGTTGGTGCTTTATTTATGGCTGGAATTGTCCCAGGGATTATTTATGGACTTGTTTTTATTTTAGTTATTTCTTATATGGGCTATAAACAAAATTTCCCGAAAAGTGAACGTGCTTCGTGGACAGTTATTAGAAGCAATACATTACAAGTAGTTCCAGCACTATTAATACCAATTACAATTGTTGTAGGTATTTTAACGGGTGTATTTACAGCAACAGAATCTGCTGCTATTGCTTGTTTACTAGCAGTAATTGTAGGTTTATTTTTCTATAGAGAGTTAGATATTAAAAAGCTCCCTAAAATGCTGATCAATACGGTGACAAATACTGCAACGGTAACGTACTTAATTATTATGGCAAATATTTTTGGATGGATGATTGCATTTGAACGGATTCCACAATTGTTAGTAGAAAGTATGTTAAGTATTACAGAAAGTCCATGGGTATTCTTATTATTAGTGAATTTAGCATTGTTAATAGTCGGCATGCTACTAGATGGAATTGCAGCATTAATAATTCTAGTACCTGTA
Organism: Lysinibacillus sp. NPDC093216; assembly: GCF_050280325.1. Classification (NCBI taxonomy): domain Bacteria; kingdom Bacillati; phylum Bacillota; class Bacilli; order Caryophanales; family Bacillaceae; genus Lysinibacillus; species Lysinibacillus sp. NPDC093216. Next base: position 32,928 of record NZ_JBNNVB010000002.1, read on the forward strand.
ATGATGCCACTCGTAATAGCATTTAATATTGACCCGGTGCATTTTGGAGTCATCATTTGTATTAACTTAACGTTGGGCTTATTAACACCGCCAGTAGGTACAGGACTTTTCATAGTATCATCGATGGCGGATGTGAAATTCGAAACGCTAGTAAAGAATGTTTTTCCATTTATAGTTATTTCATTTGTCGTACTATTATTCCTGACATATATTCCGGACCTTGTATTATTCGTACCAAAATGGTTGGGGGTGTAGGGAGTATTTAGTTAAAAGTATTTAGGTATATTAATTTTTACAAGGTAATGGCAAAAGTGGTGGTTAAATTTAGCTAAAAAACAAATCTGAAAAGTTCTATTACTTTATTAGGTAGAAATAAATCTTTGCGAATGTGCTCATTAAGAGTAAAAGGTGGTTTTGATAAATTATGCAACAGATGAAATTTATCGCAATGTGGATCATCATTGCTCAATTTTTAACTGCCTTTGTTGGGAGAAGCATTAGCCCTTTAATGTTCTATATTAGTGCTGACTTATCACTGAATAAAGGGCAGTTAGGATTCCTTCCAACTGCCCTTTTTATTGGTCAATTTATAGCAACGTTGATAATTGGGTATTTAGCAGATCGATTAAGTACCCGTAAAATGATGGTTTGCTTGATGACTGTTGTTGGAACAGGCTTTTTAAGTTTTGCTTGGATAGACAATTATTCGTTGGCCTTACTATTTGTTGTACTAGCAGGGATGGGTTATGGAGGAATGCATCCTGTCACAAATCGTTTTCTTGTGAATACACTTCCGGTAAATAAAGTTTCATTACTAATGGGTGTAAAACAGATGTCTATCACACTAGGGTCAGCAGGCTCGAGTGTTGTGTTGATTCCGTTGGTAGCGTACATCGGTTGGCGCTACACATTGTCGGTTGCAGCAGTATTATTATTATTGTTTAGCTTCATCATACCTTTTGTATTAAAGACAAAAGAAGATTCACAAAGTGAGATGGCTACTAAGATGCCTTTACGTCAGCAGTTACGCATTTTCTTTCACTCAAAATGGCTATTTTTTACGAATAGCTCTGCATTCATATTAATGGGTGTTCAAATTACATTTAACACGTACATTATATTATTTTTGTATGAAATAAAGGACTGGTCAATTTATAGTGCTGGAATATGCTTGGCTATCTCTGAAATAAGTGGGGCATGCGGGCGAGTGTTGTGGGGTATTATTAGTGATAAATTTTTTAATAGAAATCGATGGGGCGTATTGTTAATCATTACAATGCTGAGCACAATTGGGATAACCCTTATGTACTTTATACATTCCTCTAGTTTAATAGTTATATGTATAGCTATTGTAGGTTTTTCTCTTGCTGGCTTTAATGGTATATGGATGACGCTAGCTGTTGAAAGTGTGGAAAAATCTATGAGTGGTTTTGCAAGTGGATTTAGTATAATGGTTGCATCCATTGGTGTATTTTTAATTCCACCTATTTTCGGTTCACTTGTAGAATATTGGGGTTATTCGGGAGGTGGGATGTTTTTACTTAGTTTATTTGCTTGCTGTGCAATATTGATGGTAATTGCTCTGTTAACTGTAAAGAAAGTCAACATTCAAAACGGCTAACTGACCTGCATCGTCCTGTGACATTACCGAAATGACTGACAGCGTCCAGGGCGCAAATCAAACTCCGGATGTAATTATGCCAAAGCGAATTAAATGGCAATAAGAATAGATTTCCCAATAATATCATACAAATAGATTAACTAAGTATCAGCATATAAAAAATGAATATTTATTAGTAAAAATAACATTTTATGTATTTTTATGCTATAATACAATTATAAACGGACGTATGAAACTTATCTTATTGCATGAAAGAAGTGTTTAGTTGAGTCTATATGTAGCGTATGTATTGGTAGGACTTGCGATTGCCATGCCTGTTGGGGCTATTACAGTAGAAATGACAAAGCAAGGACTAAAAAATGGCTTTATGCATGGTTGGGCTGTCGGTCTTGGTGGTATGACAATTGATTTTGTATTAGTTTTTGCATTGTATATGGGATTAGCGTCCATTTTAGCAATGCCAATCATTCAAATTCCTATGTGGATTATAGGAGCGGGCTTTTTATTCCTTTTAGGGCTGGACTCTATAAAAAATGCTGATCATGATATTACGCTTGCAGGAGAGAAAGTGACAAAATCATTTTTTACTTCTTATCGTAATGGTTTACTAGTTGCAATCTCACCTGGAAATCTAGTATTCTGGGTAAATGTTTTCGGTGTTGTACTAGCTAAATCATATGGGCAAGGACAGTCAGCAAACTTTTTAGTGATTGCGGCAGGGGTTCTCAGTGGCATATTGCTGCATGATATTGGTTTGATGACCATTGTTTCAGTTACCCGTAAAGCGATGAGTCGTAAGTTCATTAAGTCGCTTACGATGGTTGCGGGCGTTTTATTAATAGGCTTTGCCGGATATTTTATTTATGAATTTATACAAGCCATTAAGATTTATATATAAAAAGTGCGATCCTCATATTATCTTAGGGTGACAACCTTCAAACGTATGTAAAGTAATGAGGCTAGGACAGAACTCGTTTATTTTGAAAAATAACAAAAAGAGATAATAACTTTTCTGCTTCATCAAAGTGAATTTCCATCTAAAATCAAAGAAATGTTAGACCGATTTTATCTAGGTCTAACATTTTTCTTTTTGTCTCAGCTCATTTTTTATGATTCTGTTCGTAGCGATTGTTGTTTTATCTTGGCTTACTCAACTAACGGGAGTTTAGATGAATGAGGAAAATATTTCATATATGAAATAAGGCAATACATTGTTAAGATTTGATAGGTAAAGTATTCTATTGAATGAAATTGGAATGGTGGCGTTTCTCCAACAGGTGAGGGCGTTTTTTTAGTGTACTTGAAGAAGAACTTAAACAATGAGAAGTTAAATAAAAGTCACTCTAAAACAAGGAGTATGTGAAAATGAGTATAGCAACCTATATTGGTTTAACTTTTCCAGTAAAACTTAATGAGTATTATACGGAGGATGAAGTTGAAATTGATTATGTTTTCTCGGATGAAGAAGATCGTGATGTAGTTAAACAGAAGCATTTTACTACGCCTTATATTTATGAAGTTTATGAGAAAGGTAACCCTATTTGGCAAATGAATGAATATCAAAAGATTCATTCACCACATAACTATGAAAATTCCAAAAAGACTTTTCTCTGTTTATGTCACTTACTAAAAGAGTTGCTTCCACAAGGTGATTATTGTGAAGTTTATATTTGTTGGTTGGGTGAAGAAGATGAAGAGCGTGAGGGTGAGTTGAAAATTGATTTAAATAATCCACAGATTGAAGCAATAGATATTTATGAAAAATACTTTTTCCGAATAGAAAACTAAAGGTCCAACTCAAAATAAGAATAGTATGTATATAAAAAGTGGATAACCAGCCTCTATAATAGACTAATTATCCTCTATTCCTATACCCTTATATAATCAGAAGATCGCACTTTTTTATTTATCCCGCATTAACGGGCAGTAATGAAGAAGACCGGTTTCACTATGCTGAAATCTCGGTATTTTCATGGATACAAGCTAAAATTTCTTCTGCTACTTGATGTGCTAAAGAAAGTTCAGAAGTGAAGCCTACACATGAACAATTCATTTCCCCTAAAATATAGCAATCTTCGCCAGCTTCGTTTGTATCAAGCATGAAATCGGCAGTCCATAGGAGCGGTAAATCATAATTGCCCAGTAAACTAGTTACGAGTGGTAGTTGTCTTAAAAAGTTTTGGACAAGCTCTTCCCAGTCTTCTGGTGCATCATAACGATAGTGCGCACCTGAAAATAGTGTTGCACTAAATGCGTCCTCGGAATCTGCCGGTTTTTTATGTACTACGTTAACTGGTTTATTTCGTAACATAAATAAGCGGATTTCGCCTTCAGTAATACGCGGAAGGAAGCGCATATCAACTAGCATGCCATTTGGACCAGTAATATATTGCTCACAGAACGTCATGAAATCGCTTAGTTTCCAATATTCCACATGATTATCCTTTGCTTCTGTACATTTAATCTCCGCATCAAGTGGTACTTCTGTAATTCCCTCAGCAAGGGGTTCAACCAGTTTTACTCGCCATATACCTTCTCCTGTCGATCCACGATTTTGCTTTAGGACGCGTTCAGTAATAGCAAGAGAAGTAGGGAACTGAGCTTTAAATGCTTCAATTGTATAATAAGCAAATGTATCATCAGGCACTAAATTCGTTGAGGACAGCTTTGATAATGCATCTTTAGAACCATAACCAATCATAGAATCAGGGTGTGGCATACCAATGACACCTGCATTACATAGTTCACGCAACATATCGAAGTACTCTTGTTCATGCTGTAAGTTTCCTGGATTAATACGTGATACATAGGCAATACCTTGCTCTTTGACGTAATTAAAAATTTCCTCTTTTTTTGTAACATCAAAGAAAATGACTTCTGCATCCTGTCCACGTTGTTTTAGCGCATTCACCATTGGCATTGTATCTTGTCGATAGCCGTCAGGGCCTTTATCTGTGCCACCACGAACCTCGAAAAAAATAACCTTTTTGTCCATAAAAATACCCCCTTGAATGATGATATTTTCAGTATAATAGACAGTTAAGGAAAAAAGATATGTATAATATGTAAATTTTATGTGGAAATTCATAGTTTATAAATTTTACATAGGAATTTACGACTAATACTTTCGGAATTATCCTAGATTGGTTAAGCCTTCCTGACGATTCTTTTTCTGAAAAACTGTAAGATATAATATCATGCAGAGAATTAGCATTGTCCCAATTAACTGAAAGCTCCCAAAGGCAATTTTAAGCCATAAAACACTTGTGATAACAGCTGTTAGAGGCTCTAGGCTACCAAGTAAACTAGTTTCTTTTGGCGATAAATAATGCAAACTTGCAATATAAAACCAAAATGCCAACATTGTCCCGAAAATTACGATAAACAGAAAGTAAGCGATTGTCGAAAATGCCCAGTTTGACAGATCAATTTGCCATGGCTGATGGAAAAGACTCATCACAATCCCGCCAATAAGCATTGACCAGCCTACAACTAACAATGAGTGAAACTGCTGTAAAAGTGAGAAGGCATATAGCGTATAAAAAGCAGCCGAAAGACCAGATAATATCCCCCAAAATACGGCCATCGTTGGAACAGAAAGTGTAGAAAACGAGCCATTTGTTAGTAATAAAAAAGTACCAATAAGTGTTAGCGTCACAGCTATTCCATCCTGCCTTGTCAATTGACTGTGCTTCGTGACTAAATAATAAGCCATAATAAAGAGTGGTGCTAAGTATTGCAATAATGTTGCTACAGCAGAGTTGCCTATAGAAATCGACATCATATACGTATATTGAACTGCCAGCATTCCAAGTAAACTAAATAAAATTTGTCTAAAAGCATTGTGCTTTGTTCGCCACATCACAAAAATAGACTCTTTACGATGTGTAATTTTATAAGCTGTGATGAGTAATACGCCAGATAAAAGAAGACGACTGGAAACAAGCCAGCCAACTTCTATATTTTCCTGCTGAAATAGCTTTTGTGCGACGGTTCCACCAATACCCCAAAAACTTGCCCCTAGAATGACAAGAATAAAACCAAGCGTACGATTTTTCTGTGCAGATTGATTCATCTTAAAACATCTCCTAAACTATCAATATAAAGCAATTATAATGAATAGTAATCTAAAGAAATATCGATTTAATGGATTAAAAATATCAATATATTGAGGTGAACGAAGTAGTGACGTTAAAACATATTAAAATTGCGAAGGATTTACAAGAGCTAACGTTACATGGGACGAAGGAATTTCCAGTTGCCTTATATGAGACGGTTTTGCGATTAGATAATCTAGATTTTTTACCGTTACATTGGCATAAGGAAATTCAATTTGTTTATGTAAAAAGCGGTCTTGTGGAATACCGAGTAGGAGCAGATGTCTTTGTACTTGAGGAGGGGGAGGGACTATTTGTCAATGCATCAGGTTTACATGAAGCAAAGCCGTTTCAAGTAGAGATGGCTACAATTTTCTGTATTAACGTGGATCCATTGCTATTAGGTGGACACAAGAACAGTATATTTGCTACTAAATATGTACTGCCGTATATAACGAGCAATAGACTGCCCTATGTAAAGCTATCAGGCAAATTGGCGCAAAAAGTAGAAATTGTGGCGAAATTACTGCAAGAGCAAGCCGTATTTTATGAGCTAAAGGTATGGAGAGAGTTATTAGCCATTTGGGAAACTATTTTGTCACAATCAATGCTAACAGAAGAAATACTTGATCCAGCAATTATTGTCCAGCATGAACGAGCAAAGGAGATGCTTGATTATATACATGCTCATTATCAGGAGAAAATTTCTTTAGAAAATTTAGCTACACATGTTTTTTTAAGCCGTGCAGAATGTAGCCGTTTTTTCAAAAAAATGGTCGGCATGACACCATTCACATATTTACTACACTATCGTCTTCGCAAAAGTATGGAGCTATTACGTGATAGTGAGCAATCGATCACCACAATTGCTACAACAACAGGCTTTAGTACAGTAAGTTACTATATTGATAAATTTAAGAAATATACAGGATACTCCCCACATGTTTATCGTAAACAATTTTTTGATAAAGGTTAGCAGAATATAATCGCGCGAACAGGGAGATATCCGTGAAAGAGAAGTAAATACCCGCACTTGCAATGAATCGCTTAATCTTAATCATTAAATATGAAAAATTCCTGAAAGTTATTGGAGTAGACCACACCACACTGTTTATTTTTGAATCATCAGCACACGTTGTGGTAATGATCTTTATTATTGCTTATTTGACAATAATAACCACATACAATAAAGTAAGGTTAATAATAAAGATACCTTTACTATTAACTTTACTTAAAGGATGGATTTAGTGATGACAAAGGATGAAGAACTTATATATAAGCTTGTGGAGAAATAAATGAAGCTATTTATTCGATGGATAGCCATTTCATAAAATTACATCATAATTTAATTAGTGATGAGTTATCCCCTAAGCAAATAATTCTTTTAGATTTTATTAAAAAAAATAGTCAAGTGACGATTGGACAGATTGCAAGTTATATGAATATAACGTCTAGTGCTGTCGGACAGCTAGTTAGTAAATTTGAAGAGCAGCAATACGTAACTCGGAGCATTAACCCAGAAAACCGACGTAAAATATTTGTAAATCTTGATACTTCAGGCATTACATATTTTGAAAGAGAAGAAGAAATAAAACGATTTATTATTTCGAGATATTATTCGAAGCTTGAGTTAAGTGAGGTCGTGCAATTAAAAGAGATTGTGCAAAAGCTCAATCAAATTGTATTAAAGGAAGGAATTATACATGAAATAAATGACAAGGGAGAGATTTAACATGGTTGCATTAAAGAAAAAGCAAAATATATGGCTAGCTTTTTTGTTACTCGTACTTGCTAGCAACTACACGCTTTATAACACTGGTTTTGGTATATCGATTTTACCAATTGAAACAAATGGAGTTGTTATTGGCTCATTAATTGATTTTGTTCTTGTAATGCCTGTTTTATTTCTATTGTATAAAGGAAAGTTTTCTATAAAACAAGCGGTTATTTTAGCAGCAGCAGGTTGTATTGCAGCTCGTTTTATTATTCCAGTAGAACATTTGAAGCCGTTTGTTGCAGTGACTTGGGCTGGTTTTGCGATTGAAGGTACGCTAATCTTATTCGAAATTTTACTAGTTGCAACGCTTGTTCGTTACATGCCGAGAATTCTAGCGGATGTACGATCAACTACTTTGCCAGATTTGTTCTCATTTCCAAAAGCAGTTGAAAAACATGCATCAAAGCATCCTATTATCCAAATGTTTTGCGCAGATTTTTTAGTATTTTACTATGCTTTTGCAAGCTGGAAGAGAAAAGAACGTTCTGGTTTAACTTTGCATAAAAACTCGAGCTATATTGCATTTATCATTATGCTAATCCATGGGATAGCCATTGAAACAATAGGGATTCATTGGTGGCTCCATGAAAAATCAATAGTTCTTTCGATTTTATTACTTATTTTAAATGTATACACTGTTCTATTTTTTATAGCGAATATGCAGGCCATTCGTTTAAACCCTGTCCATGTAACATCTGATAAATTGTATTTGTCTTTAGGATTGATGAAACGAGCAGAAGTTCGCTTTGAGCAGATTGAAGAACTTATTGAGGATAAGGAACAATTGGAAAGAAAATTATCCAAGGATACAATTGATTTTATAGCACGTGATTTTGAAGCGGCATATCCACAGTTTATTTTAAAAATGAAGGAGCCTGTGGAAGTGACTTTCATGTTTGGGCTGAAAAAACGTTATAACAATGTAGCCATTAAAGCCGACCAAGCTCAGGAATTTAGAAAAATGCTTATTCAAGGAATGGAAGATAATAAATAATAAACAACAGGTGCTAGCAAACAAAGCTGGCACCTGTTTAAATAGGGGATGATATTTGTTTAAACACATACCATTTATATAAAAGTCGGACGGAAATCAATCTCATGTTATGGGCCTTATTTACAGGACTAAAATAATAATTAAAATAATAAGGACACACAATAGTGGGAGATCTACAAATCCCTTTAGCAATCGATTGCTGGCTGCCTGAATTTGTTCATTGGTTACTTGAAAGATTGACCAAATTTTATGCTCAAAAGTTTGCTGGATCACGGATTGCATCATTGAACGTAAAGTAAAATAAAGAATTCCAAGTACGATAATTTTCGCCCACGACGGAACAATAATAGTTAGACCGATACCCATTGATAAAAAACGCAGATAGCCGAAGAGATACTGTTTTTGGCGTAGCATCGTTTTACATACTAATTCCTCTATAAAATAATCAGAACGTCGAAACATACGCTTTGAATTTTTCCATAATAGGCGAGGCTTTTTTAATTTCGGTACTAACTGACTTCGAAGTTCAGGAGCAATCTGGAATAAAAGACTTTGCCATTTATAAAAAGCTGCTTGATCGAACTCCACTTGCTGATCAAAATGTTTAGTGCTATAAACAAAATGTCTATTATAATAGCTTGTGCAACAAACAAGAAGAATTACATAAATAAGTGCAGACAAAAGAGCTGGGACATATAAAAAGAAAACTGTACCGAGAATGCACATGAAAATTTTACTTACTAGCTGCTGCCATTTACGAAGCTTTAATTGTAAAAGTATGTTTGTAAAATTAGTTGTAAAAAGTAGTAGAAGTAAAATAAGTAATTCTAATATCGTTACATGATGAACGATTATAAAAATGGGCGCTAATAGAGCAAGGGCAGATCCAAGTAAAATTAGGTGCTTACTTAACGACCAATAAAGACCAGCTTGTTTTAACCGTACCATTTGTTTTCGGTTTTGGATTAAAAAAAGACGATCGGCTCGTTGTAAATAAGTACGAATCGTTTCAATTCGTGTAATAAGAAATAACAGTACAATTAAGAACACTAGCGGAATATGTATGACCCATGATGTACTTATATTTAAGATAAAGTCTTTATAAAGGAAAAAGCCTATGACTAGGGCTGGCACAACAACATATAAGGCGACTGTCCAATCAATGATGCTTGCCAGTAGTTTATAATTGTTGGAGCGCTCTAATTTTCTTCGTTGCTGCAATAAACTAGTCATGGTGATTTTCCTCAAGCAAGGTGTCGAAAATATCAAGAAGAGATGCTTTGTCATGGTTCACCGCTAAGCGTAACGATTCGAGTGTACCTTGCTGTAAAATTCGGCCATCATCAATCAAGATGAAACGATCACATATTTTTTCTGCTGTATCAAGTGCATGTGTACTCATTAAAATGGCGGCACCTTGCGCTTTTAATTCTTCTAATATCGTTAAGAGCTTACGCATTGCCTGTGGATCTAGCCCCATAAATGGTTCGTCTAAAATATAAGTAGAATGCTTGTCGAGAAATGCTAAAATAAGCATCACTTTTTGCTGCATACCTTTGGAAAATGTAGTTGGATAATCGTGTAGCTTATGGTCCAAATGAAAAATTTTCAGTAATTCATTCGCACGATTTGTTAAAGAATTTTCTTTACCAGCTACACGCATGTAAAAATCGATATGCTCCCACAATGTGAAATACTCATACAAAATTGGTCTTTCGGGTACATAGCCATAAGTTCCTATTGTCACTTGACCATCGACTATTGGTAATACACCCATCATTGCTTGTAAAGTTGTACTTTTGCCTGCCCCATTAGAACCGATTAATCCAACGAGCTCACCACTATTTACTTGAAATTGAATGTTTGAAATAATAGCTTCATTTTCTATATAGCCACCTTTATGTATGTTAATATCTATTGTCATTCACTTCCTCTCTTTATTAATTTACGAATTAAAGTGGGAAATGTTTCAAGTTTTGAGGTTTTTATCGTTTGGAAGATGAGTTTACTGAAAGAGGAATGAGGGAATTTAATAATGTTCAAAGGATCGTCTTTGCAATAGCCCACCTACTTAATCTAGGTGAGCAATTGCATTTAAAATATCTTCACTCACCGCATACCAAAATTGTTGCTGTACAGCATCACAATACACATATAGCTCTTTATTTTGGACATGCTCATATAGCTCAGAAATCACTTCTTTCTGAAAATGGAGTCGATGATTTAATGCTTCACGTTCTTCCTCAATACAAAACGATTTATAAATATCTGCGAGACGTTCAAGTTTTGCTAATTTTTGTTTCGTTTCCTCGTATTGTGTTTGGTGAAATCGTCCTACTGCGGTAGTCATAGAGATCTTTGCCCGATGCTCGGTATTTAACGTTCGCAATTCTTCCTGACGAATAGCCACACGATACCAAAATTCATATCGAATAGGTAAGTCTTTTAGCTCGTAGGTGAGCAAGGATTTTAAAATAAAACTAACATGCTCATAAGAATCTGTAGTCTTTTCTGATTCTTTAAAAATACCAAACATACAGCCACCCCCGTTAAGTTTAATACTACGAATGAAGAGTAAAACCCTTTAATTTACCTAAATATTCAGAGAAGTAATGAAACAATAAAATTCTCTGGATATTAATAGAAATCTAGCTGAAATACAAGTTTAAAAGGATTAGTGAGTTTATAAAAAAATCTTGTTACATTTACTTATGTAACAAGACTTTAAAAGTTGCATTATAAAATTAAATTGAGTTTATGTTTTGAGGTTTAGTTTTTTTATTATTCCTATTAATAACAAAATCCATAGTAAACTATTTCCAACAGAATGGGTTACAAAAGAGGCCCATGTTGAATTAGTAAACTGGGCGATCCACGGAGCAATAAGCATACTAGGAAGCATATTGATAAAATGCCACTTCAAACAAGCATGAATAACCCATGCCCAAAGTAATCCATTTACTACCCAAGCCCAATTCCCGAAAATCTCTTGCTGAATAGGAAGGAAAAAACCTCTCCACATTAGTTCCTCACATAGCATAGCAAAAAGGTGTAATGGAATAAATATGGTTATTATTTTCCAATTCCCATAAAGCGTAACACCAAAAAATTCTGATGGAGGTAATTCCATTTTTTTTAACGGATTAAATGGGGCAGGAAGATAACTTGGTGGGGCAAATATTGGAAATCTCGCAAAAAACTTTCCTAAAGGTTCGAGAAGTTGGTCAAAGACTATTGTAAAAATAATTGCTCCCACAACCCAGTACCAATCGTTTTCTGTTAAAGGATTGAAACGAAACCTTTCCAAAATATTTTGCCATGTCCATGTATTTCCCTCTAAATGATAAAGTAGTAGCGATACTGGAAATAAACTCATTACAGGAAACCAAAGGAAGAACCAAAAAGCATAAATTAATGGTACACCCTTTTTAACTAAAAGAGGTGTCCCATAGTAAACACCATAGTATACTAACGAACCTGTTATGCCGAAAATGAGTAACTGCAGCAGATAGGACATTAGAAGACCCCTTCCGCATAATGGATATATTTACAAATAATTATAAACATAAATTATTATATTTTTCTATATATTTTTTGTCATAGTTACATCTAGTCTGCACTAAAGTTTCATAGGGCTCTACGTTAGAATAGCCTTCTAATTAATAAAAATGGACAAAGATGATTATTAACATACCTATGAAAATATACATTAACCAGCACTAGATTTTGCCACATGGTAAGAATCTAGTGTTTTTATTGATGAAAAAAACGTATAAGTTATCACAAAATTCTCTATCTTTTGCAAAGATAAGGGCCGTTTTTGAAGAAATATGGAAATAGCATTTACAAAATAAAATTAAATGTGTTAACTTAAAAACTGTGATAAGTTAACTTAAAAGAGGGGGAGGTTAACGATGCAACATTTTTGGGTTGTTGGGACGGATACAGATGTCGGTAAAACGGTTATCACTACATTACTGATGCGTCAATTACAAAAGCATGATTTACAAGTCACGCCTTATAAGCCCGTGCAAACTGGCGAAATTAATGACAATGGGCATTGCTATTACTACGATACAGCAATGTATGAAAAGTATTCATTACAAAGTCTAAAGCAAGAAAATTTAAATGGCTATTCGTTTAAGGAAGCCGCATCACCACATTTTGCTGCACAACTGGAGGGTCAGCAAATAAATGTGGAGTATTTATTACGGCAAATGCAGTTGTTACAGCAAACATACGATGTCGTGATTTGTGAAGGAGCAGGAGGGCTGTTTGTCCCGTTAGATACAAATGGAGAAAATACGCTTCTTGATGTCATCGTTCAAAGTAAGCTTCCAGTTGTTCTTGTCACACGAACAACACTAGGAACGATTAACCATACATTGCTTACACTTGAGGCATTACATGCTCGTAATGTTGAGGTTCTTGGCATTGTATTTAATGGAGACACAGGTAGTCAGATGGAACAAGATAATGTGAATACGATTCTACAACATCATGATTTGCCATATGCGACGATCCCAAAGCTTGGGGATATTTCACAGATTGTTGACTACTCCATTTCACAAACTTCTTTGTTTGAAAGGTTGATCAATTATGAAACAAGCATTAACTGAATTGCAGACGAGAGATTTACAGCATGTTTGGCATCCATGCTCACAAATGAAGGACTATGAGCAATTTCCGCCAATTGTTATTAAAAAAGGACAAGGGGTATGGCTTTACGATGAAAATAATAATCGCTATTTAGACGCCGTATCTTCCTGGTGGGTTAATTTATTTGGACATGCGAATCCGCGTATAAGTCAAGCATTAAGCGATCAAGCGTTTACATTAGAGCATACAATCTTTGCGAATTTTTCACATGAACCTGCCATTAAGGTGGCAGAAAAATTAGTTGCCTTAACGCCAGATGGTTTAAACAAAGTATTTTTTGCAGATAACGGTTCTTCAGCAATAGAAGTCGCATTAAAAATGAGTTTTCAATATCATATGCAGACGGGAAAAACGACGAAAAAGCGATTTTTAGCTTTAACGGATGCTTATCACGGTGAAACACTTGGTGCCTTATCTGTTGGCGGAGTAGGGCTGTATAACGAAGTGTATCAGCCACTTTTATTGGATACAGTTCGTGCACAAGGACCGGATTGCTTCAGATGTCCTTTCCAAGAGAATCCTGGAAGCTGTCAAGCCCAATGTATACAGTTTGTTGAAGAGGAGCTTAGTCAGCACCATGAAGAAATTACAGCTATTATTATTGAGCCACTCATTCAAGCAGCTGCAGGCATGAAAATGTATCCTCCACTATATTTGAAGCGATTACGAGAGCTTTGTACAAAATACGATGTTCATTTTATTGCAGATGAAATTGCAGTTGGGTTTGGACGAACAGGTACATTATTTGCCTGCGAGCAAGCGGGTATTGCTCCAGATTTTATGTGCTTATCAAAAGGTTTAACGGGTGGTTACTTGCCACTATCCGCAGTTTTAACGACTGATGATGTATACAACGCTTTTTATGATGATTACGGTACAATGAAAGCGTTTTTACACTCCCATAGCTATTCCGGTAATACACTTGCTTGTCGCGTAGCCCTAGAAGTTTTAACAATATTTGAAGAGGACCGTGTGATCGATATGATACAAAACAAGGGTGAACGTATGCGAAAACTAGCTATGAATGCATTTGGAGAGTTGCCGTTTGTTGGTGAATATCGACAAGTAGGACTAGTCGGTGCAATAGAATTAGTCGCCAATCCTGAAACAAAGGAGCCGCTACCGAATGAGGAACGAATCGGATATCAAATCTATAAACGTGCCTTAGCAAAGGGCTTACTGATTCGTCCTCTTGGCAATATATTATATTTCATGCCTCCATACATCATATCTGATGATGAAATGAGTTTTATGATTGATACAACGAAAGAGACGGTCATGCAATTTTTTGAGGAGCGGGAGGGAGTAAGTTGTTCAAACGACAATCAACACTGTCACTTGTGATGATTGCGATGTTTGCCGCTTTAACCGCAATCGGTGCATTTATTAAAATACCGCTACCAGTAGTGCCTTTTACATTACAAATAGTTTTTGTATTTTTAGCAGGCAGTTTGCTTGGCAGTCGCAATGGATTGCAAAGCCAGCTCGTCTACATAGGGGTTGGTTTAGTTGGTTTGCCAGTATTTACGCAAGGTGGAGGCATCACCTATGTATTGCAACCAACATTTGGCTTCCTAATCGGTTTTGCACTGGCCGCCTTGGTAATTGGTTTCATGATTGAAAGAGTGGATATGCCAACGAAAAAACATTTTATCGGTGCAAATATTGTCGGGCTTTTTATTATTTATGCAGTGGCAGTCCCATATTTATATGTGTCTTTGAATTTTTGGTTACATATGAAAACGAGCTGGTCACATATTTTCGTAGTTGGTTTTTTAAACAGTATTGTTGCAGATTTTTGCTTAGCGATCGCTTCTGCATTTTTGGCCGAGCGACTTTACAAAGTATTTAATTCAGCAAGGACAATAACTTCTTTCAGCGGCAATCTCCCACCTCTATAGATGTGAGAGGAATGCAGATTTAAGTTATTTTCAGCAGATATCAAACATCAGCTGATATAGCCTAAGGAAGATTTTACGCAATTATGCCGAGGCATAATTGATAAATTATACAAGTAGAGAGGGAGAATGTGTAAATGAATTGGTTACAGTTAGCAGATGAAGTTATTGCAGGGAAAATCATTAGCAATGAGGAGGCTCTTGCCATTTTAAATAGTGATGATGATGAGCTTTTAAAGGTAATGGACGGTGCCTTTGTTATTCGTAAGCATTACTATGGGAAAAAAGTAAAATTAAATATGATTATGAATGCTAAAAGCGGTTATTGTCCAGAGGATTGTGGCTATTGTTCACAGTCATCTAAATCAACAGCACCGATTGAAAAATATCCATTCATTACGAAAGAGGAAATTTTAGCAGGGGCAAAACGAGCATTTGACAATAAAATTGGCACTTATTGCATCGTGGCAAGTGGTCGTGGGCCAACTCGAAAGGATGTCAATGTTGTAAGTGAAGCTGTTACAGAAATTAAAGAGAAGTATGGCTTAAAAGTATGTGCCTGTCTTGGCTTATTAAAAGAAGAACAGGCACAGCAATTAAAAGAGGCAGGGGTGGATCGTTACAATCATAACTTAAATACATCTGAACGACATCACTCCTATATTACTACGTCCCATACGTATGAAGATCGTGTTAATACGGTTGAAATTGCGAAAAAGCATGGAATATCACCTTGCTCGGGTGCCATTATTGGTATGAAAGAAACAAAAGAGGATGTCGTGAATATTGCGCGTGCACTTCATCAATTAGACGCGGATTCCATTCCGGTAAACTTCTTAAATGCGATTGATGGTACGAAACTAGAAGGGACGAAGGAATTAAATCCACGCTATTGTTTAAAGGTTTTAGCGTTGTTCCGTTATATTAATCCAACAAAGGAAATTCGTATTTCTGGTGGCCGTGAAGTCAATCTTGGGTCACTTCAACCACTAGGTTTATATGCAGCAAATAGTATCTTTGTAGGGGATTACTTAACAACTGAAGGACAAGAAGCAAACAATGATTATCGTATGCTTGAGGATTTAGGCTTTGACATTGAATTATCGGAAAAGCAAGAAGCCGCATTCTGCTAAATAAAAACTTATCCCGCATTAACGGGCAGTAATGAACTGCCCGTAAATGCCCGATTGGTGAAGACTAATAATCAGTGCGGGATAAGAAACCCCACTGATTAAAGTTTCACTTTATGAAATAAAATCTACTACTACTACTTAATTATCATCGAATTTGAAAGTCGTATGTGCGCCGTGGAAAAGGCGTACATACGGCTTTTTCTGTCGGACGGATAAAATCGTAGAAACGCTCAGGTAGGGTAAAGTGCTCGGGTTCAACGGGAAAACGCTCAGGTAGGCAAGAAAAGTGCTCAGGTTCGACGGTGAAACGCTCAGGTAGGCAAGAAAAGTGCTCGGGTTCAATGGGGAAATGCTCAGGTAGGAAGGTAAAGTGCTCGGGTTACCAAGAAAACTGCTCGCATGACCAACTGCTCAGGTCCGTCGAAAAACCCGCGATTCGCATATTAGAGATAAAAAGTGACGGATGCTAAAACGAAAAGAACTGTTTTTATGCCTTAAAAAATCCGGTTTTCACAAATTGTTCAATGAAAGCGTTTTGAAATTGAACAGTTTGTGAAGGGCTTCACATAATGCTTTATTTTTTTAAAAAATGGCGTAAAATAAGAATCAAGTAAGGAATTGTTATAAAACAGTTTGAAAAAAGTATCACGGTTTTAAGTGGTTGTTATATTACAAATACAAATTGGAAGGGAGAGTTTTATATGTGGGTTATTACAGTATTTGATAAAAAGGACGTTCGAATTTTTGAGTATACAAACAAAGATGAGGCGACACAGGCTTTAGCAAAATTTAAGAAAAATGCAGTTTTAACGTATACAAAATAATTTCATATTTGAGCGAAATAACCCTTTTCGACGCTATAGCGCACGAAAAGGGTTATTTTTTACGTAGTATATCCTATTAATGAACGAGAATCGAAATAGCACTATACACTAATTAACACGATTAAGTATGACTACCTATTATCCAAACTAATTTGTAACGGAAAAACCGTATGAACGGGGTGAAAATGATCTGCTCAAACGGTTTTCTGTTTGCTTTATCCGCAGTAGATAAGGAGATGAACTGCCCGTAAAAGCCCGTTTGGTGAAAACTAATAATCAGTGGGGGATGAAATAAGCCCCCACTGATTAAAGTTTCACCTTATAAAATACTGCCTAAGCGTTTAATTCCTTCGCGGATGACTTCAGGTGTTGCATTTGTATAATTTAGGCGCATTGTATTAACATCAGTTTTTGATGTATAGAATGGATCGCCAGGTACGAAGGCTACTTTTTGGTCCATCGCTTTTTCGAAGACATCTACTGCCGAAGCACCGTTGTTCATTGTAGCCCAAATGAACATTCCGCCTTCAGGTCGTGTGTAATCCACATGTGCTGGGAAAAACTCCTCCATTGCATTAAGCATGGCATCTGCTTGATTTTTATATAACGCTATAATTTTCTGAACGTGCTCCATATAGTCATTGTTTGCTAGATAATCATAAATAACATATTGAGAGAAAATATTTGTGTGTAAGTCAGTTGCTTGTTTCGCTGTTTCGATATGCTGCAATAATTCTTTATTCTTTGTAATGATAAAGCCAAGACGCATACCTGGTGTAACGGTTTTAGAGAAAGAACCTAGCAAAATACTATTTTCTAATTTACCAGCACCAATGTATGGTAGTGGCTCACCTTGGAAGCGTAATTCTCCATATGGATCATCCTCGATTAACGCTACATCATATTTTGCCATGATTTCGCAAATTTGTTGACGTTTTTCTTTAGAATACGTAAGACCTGTTGGGTTTTGGAAATTCGGAACTGTATATACGAATTTTACATTTGGTTGTTGTAGCGCATTCTCTAACTCTTCTAAGTTTAATCCATCATTTTCAAGTGTTACACCATAGAAAGTTGGCTCACTTAATGTGAAGGCTTGAATGGCACCTAAGTAACCAGGCTCCTCGATGACGATACCATCACCTTTGTTAATCAATACTTTCCCAATTAATTCAAGAGCCTGCTGTGATCCTGTTGTAATAAATACATCATCAGCATGGATATCTAGTCCATGTACACGTTGGTATTTTGCGGCAATGTACTCACGTAAAGGCGCATACCCTTGTGTAGAAGAGTATTGGAATAGTCGACTACCATTTTCCGTAATGGCATGGTTCGCAGATGCCTTTAACGCTTCGATTGGGAAAGAGATTGGGTTTGGAAGTCCCCCTGCAAAAGAAATGACATCCTCAGATTCAGTTACTCTCAAAATATTTCGGATGAATGAGGACGGGGTATTTAAAATCTTTTCTGAAAATTGCATAATTTTTCATTCCTTTTTTCTGATTTTTTAAAAATTATATCATTGCCATCATATGCATACAATATTATCATTGTATGCAAGACAATTAAATATTGTATGCAAAAAAATAGAGAGAAGGAGCTTAGCTTAGAATATGCCAGTTAATTCGTTTGAAGAATATCCAATGAGTTGGAAACCGGACATTAGTAAAAGTCCGACTCCATTATATATAGCAATAGCTGAACAGCTGGAACAAGATATCAAGGATGGAAAATTATCGCCAGGCACCAAGCTACCTCCTCAGCGTGAGTTAGCTGATTTTTTAGATGTTAATTTAAGCACGATTACGAGGGCTTTTAAACTTTGTGGCCAGAAGGGGCTTATTTATGCTTCTATCGGAAATGGTACATTCGTTTCATCTGATGCAGCGACAAATAAAATGTTATTACCAACAAATAAATCTTCTCAGATGATCGAAATGGGTCCTGTACTGCCAGAAAATCATGCTAATGAGGATATTACACGTTATATGAAAAAGATGATGAACGATCCTAATTTTAGTAAATTATTTCAGTACGGACGACCTGAAGGAAATGCGTGGCAAACAGAGGCAGCGATGAAGCTTTTGGAAAAGGTCAACTTTCAAACGGATCAACCTGTATTGCTTGGGGCGGGGGGACAAAATGCCATTGTTGGAACGTTAGCTGCGTTGTTTCAACCAGGAGATCGAATCGGTACAGATCCCATTACGTATGCAGGTATAAAAACAGCTGCTAATATGCTTGGTATCCAACTAGTGGCAATCCAACAAAGTAACGGTGAAATGACAAGAGAGGGGTTATTATATGCTTGTAAGAATGAGCATATAAAAGGTCTTTATGTTATTCCTGATTTTCATAATCCTACTACCCACACAATGTCGATGGAAACAAGAAAAATGATTGCGGAAGTTGCGAGGCGGAATGGCTTAATCGTCATTGAGGATGCGATTTATAGCTTTCTTAAGGAGAAGCCGCTTGCACCAATAGCGGCCTATGCTCCTGAACAGGTAATTTATATTGCTAGTGTATCAAAAACCATCTCACCTGGCTTACGACTATCCTATATCGTTACACCGCCAGCGTTACGAAAAAAAATAATGGAAACACTGTATAATATCAATATTTCAGTATCTCTCATGATGGTGGAGCTTACAGCAAGGATGATTCACGATGGCGTTGCACAAACAATTTTAGAGAAGCACCGGTTGTATGCAAAGCAACAAAATGCCCTTGTCGATCAATATTTAGGGGAATATAACATTTTAGGAGAAGAAGAATGCATTTTCAGATGGCTAATACTCCCCGAAAAATTCACCAGCGTTCAGTTTGAATTGCTAGCAGCAAAAGCTGGTGTGCAAGTGTATGCAGCTGAACGTTTTGCCGTAGGAAATGCGAAGCTGGTAAATGCAGTTCGTTTAGCAATCACTGCACCTGAAAATCAGCTTGAACAAGCGCTAATCATTTTGAAGGATTTACTTGAAAGTGATGGTGACTATACATTTGTTGATTAAAGTAAAGATACACCTTCAAAGGGAGGTGTATTTTTTTGTACTTTGGAACTGGGTAGTGATAGAAATCTCCAAAGTTAAAAAATGAGAAATTACTCATAAATCTTTAATCAACTTCTTATATAAGATTCGTTAACTTCTCATTACGACCTGTTAAAGTGGAGGCTGTAAATAAGTTCCTAAAGATACTACATGATTCATTGGCCAAATGATTCGATTATTCAGTGGTATTTGTTAATGGTTCATGTAGTTTTAGTTTGCATGTAACAGTCATCATGGAAGTGTATGTATGACTAGTTGATATGAATAATAAGGAGATGGATTAAATGATTAAAAATTCGTTTTTATCTGAAAAATCAGTGGTCCCTTCATTACAACAAATATTGAGCAAGGTTCCAGAAGTCACAATCTTCTTCTGGATCATCAAGATAATGGCTACTACGGTAGGTGAGACGGCTGCAGATTTCCTGAATTTTAACTTACACTGGGGTTTGTCCAATACGACCTTTCTAATGAGTGGACTGTTGATTATTTCTTTGTTCATCCAGTTCAAATCGAAAAAATACGTGCCGTGGATCTATTGGCTTGTGGTTGTACTAATTAGCATTGTCGGAACTTTAATCACAGACAACCTCGTAGACAATTTCGGGGTCGCTCTAGAGACGACTACTATTTTCTTTTCTATTGCGTTATTCGTGACATTTGTAGTTTGGTATATGAGTGAAAAAACATTGTCTATTCATTCCATCTATACAAGCAAGCGTGAAGCTTTCTACTGGTTAACCATCCTCTTTACCTTTGCTTTAGGTACGGCAGCTGGTGATCTTATCTCAGAGGGTATGGACTTAGGGTACTGGAAGTCTGGTCTCATATTCGCTGGCTTGATTGTTGCAGTTATGATTGCTCATTACGGTTTCAAATTGAATGCCGTATTGGCTTTCTGGGTTGCTTATATCCTAACGCGTCCACTTGGAGCATCTTTCGGTGACTACTTGTCACAGTCTCGTGCAGATGGTGGTCTAGGTCTAGGTACTATCGGAACGAGCGCAATCTTTCTAATTATAATTTTTAGTTTGATCATTTATCTGACTAAAACAAATAGAGATAAAATCTTGTTATCAAACATAAAGGAGAAGTAAAAAAGAACATCGAATGATTAATAAACTAGAATAATATAACCAAAGAGCTGAGAGTTTTCATTAAATTGAATACTCTCAGTTTTTTAATTTTTATTGACTAAAAATATAGTAAGTCAAAAATAAAATTTGATAGTTTTAGGATTTGATCATTTCCGACAGAAGACGCTCGATTCACAGCTAATAGTAATGGGAGGTGAATGTCATGTCGGTTGGCGATAGCCAAAAACGATGACATTGTGATAAGATAGAAACAAATGTTCTTGTATTGAGGTGGAGTCCATGTTAGTCAAAGGACTGCTAAGAATTCTAAAGAAACTTTGGTTAGTAAAATGAGGTGATAAAATATGAATAAAGGAAGAATCATTTTACATATCGACCTTAATTGCTTTTATGCCTCTGTTGAACAAATTTATGATCCCTCATTAAAAGGGAAACCCGTAGCCATCGCAGGTAATCCTAAAGAGCGTAGAGGAATCATTATTACGTGTAGCTACGAAGCAAGAGCAAGTGGTGTATATACAACTATGAATGTCGGAGAGGCGCGGCGAAAGTGCCAAGAGCTAATTGTACTACCTCCTAATTTTGAACGGTATAGAGCTGCGTCCAAGTCATTTTTTAATTTGTTAAAAGAGTATAGTGAAATTCTCCAACCAGTTTCAATTGATGAAGGATATTTGCAACTTCCTATAGTGGAAGGCCAAAATGTCTTGCAACACGTACAAAATATGCAAGATAGAATCTGGAACGAACTTCAACTCCCTTGTTCAATCGGTATTGCACCGAATAAATTTTTGGCGAAAATGGCAAGTGATATGAAAAAGCCAATGGGAATTACCGTACTCCGAAAGCGTGATGTTTCCGCCATATTGTGGCCGTTGAATGTCATTGAGATGCATGGGGTTGGCAAAAGTACAGCGGAGAAATTGGGGAATTTAGGTATCCGAACAATTGGAGAACTAGCTGTAGCTGATGAATATGTATTAAAGCAAAACTTTGGCATTAATGGTCTAAGGATGAAACAAAAAGCAAATGGTGAAGATGATAGACCTGTTGACCCAGACGCAATATACGATACGAAAAGTGTAGGGAATTCTACAACACTTTCTCATGATACGACAGATAGAGATGAATTATATAAAGTAATAGCAACACTTTCTGAAAAGGTAGCGGAAAGATTAAAGGCCAAGAAACTAGCTGGCGTTACTGTAAGTATCATGATCCGTTCAGCTGATTGGGAAACATGTACACGAAGTAAGTCCATCAATAACGCGATTCATTCAAAAGAGGATATTGTTGAGCATGCCTGGTATCTATTTAATAAGCATTGGGACGAAGAACCGGTTCGATTACTAGGTGTTACCGTATCGAATGTTAGTGATATTAAAGAAACGACACAACAGCTAACGTTATTTAACTTTGAAGAGCATGTAAAAGATGAACCAATCATTAAACTTGTTGATCAAATCGAGCAAAAGTTTGGAAAAGGAACAATTTTGCGGGGGTCAGATATTGCCAAACCAGTAGGGAAATATCAAGCGAATACGAGTTTTAGCAAGGACTTTTGGGACGAACATAAGTAAAAAGGAACAAATGGAGAGTTAGTTTCTTAGGGATATTATTAACAATACAATATCAAAGCCATAAATTCATTGGTGGCTTTGATATTTGGCGCTTCTGAATTGAAAATTTCTTTTCATTAATATATCTTCAGCTATTCTAGTTTAACTTTTAACTAACTTCATATTTTTAAATTATTTTTAGCACTGTCTACAAATGCCCAATAGAGCTGATAAAACTCTTTTGATTTCAGTTCTTCTGCTGGAGTCGTTCCGTAATGCCATTGACCATTTGTGCTTCCTAATACCGTAATCCCCCCAACTACAACATCGTAGTCAAAACCACCTAAAGAATTGATGCTAGGACGCACCATGCCATCACCTGCTGCAAGACTTTTATTTGTTTCCGTTTGTATATTGTCGTGTTTAATCAAATAATCCACAAGCGTCATTTCACGGATCTGTGTTGTTTCCTCTGATTCAAATTTTTTTATTGCTTGCATCGCTTGCTTGTGAAGCGTTTTTCGGTCAGGGGATACAGAAGAAATATATTGTGCGTGTAATTTACTTTTCTCGTAATGAAAGCCTTCTATGGCGTCTCGATTTGTATTCCGCACTGATTTTTCAACTAATGCTTTAAGTTGGCTGATTAATACATCCTGCGGAGGAACTTTCATGCCTTTTGTTGGGATGATGTCCCAATTGGGTGTATTTAATGAACGACTTGCAATCAGATTGACATTCGCCTTCATTGCTACTTCATTTGGCGTATAGTTGTATAGTAGTTCGGAAGTCTGAACACTTTCCTTAGAATATTCATACGCTTTTGTTAAATGAGATTGATCACTTTTTATAGGATTATTTTTATTCGTTGAATATAAAGGATTAGATTGTATTTGCGATAAATTAGTGACTTTCATAACTTTATTACATCCCTTTCAAATTATAAGCATTTGAAGTGTTCTATAGTTTTTTCAGTTTTTGGCACTATGAATAATTGTTAAGCAATAATTTACATTTAATGTGTATTTATACAATAAATAAAACAAATGTAAAACCACTTACTAGTATTTATCGGCGAGCCTTTATTTCTTTTGAATTATTTTAAAGTAGATTTATAAAAAAGTTTATATTAAATGGCCTTTAGTTAAAAAGAACAGAACAAACTTTAAATCAAACAGAAAACCGTTATTTCGATCAATCTTTTTTCGAAATGACGGTTTTCTATTTGTATTTAGATGAGATGTTTATTCAGGTATAGATTTTATATATTTGTAAAGTGTTCATTTTCCTTTTGTTCATAGTTTTCACGGCGATTTTTGATGTTTTGTAATACACTGTCAAGAACATTCCGTTCAGACAGCGTTTGATAAAGGACATTTTGTACCTCTGCGGCTTCCTTGTTTTCTTCTTGGTTACTTAGAAATTCACTGTATGTTTCCATATATTCGTGATAATCAATATTAGAAAGTGTCTTAGCAGCAATTTGGTTGTGCTTAGTTAAAGCAGAAGTAAACTGTTTACGTGCCTCATCTGGTTGGGCAGGTATTATTTTGATTTTACCTCT
This sequence comes from Lysinibacillus sp. NPDC093216, assembly GCF_050280325.1. Lineage (NCBI taxonomy): Bacteria > Bacillati > Bacillota > Bacilli > Caryophanales > Bacillaceae > Lysinibacillus > Lysinibacillus sp. NPDC093216. Next base: position 57,204 of record NZ_JBNNVB010000002.1, read on the forward strand.
TGTATCTGAGTCTCCTGTGAAATCAAGGAATTGATAATCAAACGCCAATGGTTTAGCAAGAGCGATATGAGCGTGGAGAGCAACAGCATGGTCACTAAGTTTTTCAGTTACCTCACGAAGGATATCGTTCCCTTTTTCAAGATAACGACTGCCATCGAGTGCGAGAACACGGCCGACTTCTTCAGAGAAAAAGTCTTGAGCAAGGAATTCCTGATCGTATCCGGTAGGCGGTAAAACTCGAAGTCTTAAGTTATTTGATACGATGTTATGACCGTTTATTTGCATAGCCACTTGAATGTTATAAAATCCTGGGTCATCAATTAACCAGCCATTTTTCCCTACGGAAACGAAAATGGTTTCGTACAGTGATTCACTAGGCATCATTACTTTGTTCTCTATGTTCCATAAATACTGAACATGAGGTAGTAACCGACGTCCTTGTTTTCCATCTTTTTTAACCATTACAGACATTCCGTATAAATCGGACAATAAATGTTTATTGATTGACTGAGGTTGATTCGAAGTATTCGTTAGTTTGATTTCAATAACTGTAGGTTCTAACCATTGGAATATAGGTGATTTACGGTTAACCCTCAATTCAAGATTAAAAGAAGGGTGAATAGAAATGATTGGTTGCTCAAAACCATGATCTACAGCCCAGTCGGCATTACCCATTTGTACGAAACGCTCAGGTGCGTGTCGCATAAACAACAGTTCTTGATCACTAAAACGATACTCAAAGTTTTTAAAGAACTCCTTGCCATTAGTTTTACTATCAAAATTGTAAGGATAATTCATAAAGCTTAGAGCCTTTGGTTCTGGGATAAGAGGACGCTCCAAAGGTTCCCAAGGATGACCTAGGTGTTTTTGCCAAGAATGCAGAAGATTAAAGGCATGTCCCATTTCATGGCAAGCACACCAAAAACGATAGCGCTGTACCCAAGCTGCTGGGGAGGGATCACCTTTAGGTGGATCTGAAATAAATGAATTATTAAAAATTGCCGTCCCTCGACGCTGATTTGGACCTACGCTATCAAACATAATACCGCCCAGACCATGGCCTTCTTCAGCTTCCGAATTTGCAAAGAATGTCCACATGGACCATTGGGGCTTATTATCAAAGTGTGACCAATATACTTGCATGGCATCATGCATCTCTTGAGTGTTCCACTTTTTATCAGTCCCTGTATAGTCTTTAGAAACAGTATTATTACCTTCCGATATTTTTACATCAAACCCAGTGCGTTTAAAAACCTCTGCGATTGATAGAGTTTCATCCGGCAAAGATGTTGGCATGTCTGGATGGGCGTGCGTTTGATAAGTTGTAACTGGCGTAGTACCTTCTTCAGCATCAAATTCAAATTCCACAGGATGGAAGTAAGGAGATTGATACTGGAACGTGTTAGTTCTGTCTGTCTCCCCTCCAATCAGAAATGCGACTTCTGCAGTATGCTGTTCAGGCAATGAACCGCGTGTTACTTGTATTTTTACATTTGTATAAGGAAATGATTGTATTTCGTCTAGGAATTTATTTCGAATATTGCCTGTCCAAGTATTTGGACCATTAGCTGTTAACTTAGCAATCCAATGAATAGTAGAAGACTGGTTTGAAATAATAGTTCCACTTGCTACCATTTGTGAGTAATATCCGTCTACGTCGAGGCGAAGTTCCTCACGAATTTGCTGTTCACTCCATGCATATAAGCCACTAATTGGTGCGAGGGGAAATTCTCCTAAACTGGAAGGGGTAATGGCTTTTACTAATTTCTTTGGTTCGTTAGTCTTATTTTGATCCATCTGTATTACCTCCATGTTTATTATTTTTTTGTCTTTCTTCCTCAATCCCAAGAGCCACAATGCTTCATAAAATGTTTTTCAAGTATTATATATGCAGCAGTAACTATAAATATGACACAATAAATAGTAAAATAAATACAGTGTATAAAATATAAGAATAATCTAATTATTTCCCGAGAAATACAAGAACGAAGAAAGAAGGTGTGGTAATGCATTATAAGGAGTACGGTGATCTACATAAGCCACTTATATTGTTGATTCATGGGGGTGGTGTTGGAGGTTGGATGTGGGATAAACAAGTCCAATACTTTTCCGATTATCATTGCGTTGTACCAGAATTAATAGATAACGAGGCTAATAATACCTCTGATTTTTCAATTGAGGATTGTGCAAAAAAGCTTCTATCTTTAATAGAAGAAAAAGCAAAAAATAAACGTGTCATAGTAGTCGGATTTTCATTAGGAGCACAAATTGCTATTCAAATGGTTAATTTAAAGCCGCAATTAATAGATTCGGCCATCATCAACAGTGCTTTAGTGACACCTTCCCCAGTTGCAAAAAAATGGATTCGACCATTGATAAAATTAACTTTTCCCTTAATAAAAAATAAATCATTCGCCAAGCTTCAAGCTAAAACGTTATATGTAGATCAAGACTATTTTGAGCAATATTATGAAGATAGTTCAAAGATAAAATTAGATACCCTTATTAAAATATTGCAAGAGAATATGTCGTTTGCCATCCCACATGATTTTTCGAAAGCCCAATGTAACATTTTAGTAACGGTCGGTGAAAAAGAGAAGGGCAACATGAAAAAATCTGCGCTCCATCTTGTGAATAGCAATCCTAAATGTCAAGGTGTTGTGTTATCGAACATTGGCCACGGTGTCTCATTAGCGAACCCTGAGTTTTTTAACCGTTTTGTTGAAGAGTGGATTAAGGATGGGAAGTTACCAGAAGGGGAGGTTATCAATTAGTCAATAGTGCAAAAAGGAATCTATTTTTACTTTTTGCCTATTCTAAATAATAGGTAGGGACGATATTTGTAAAACGTATGCCATATTTATAAGTTGATTTATAGGATGAATAGGCAAGATACACTCGTAGAAGCTGAAGTATTGGCGTTTCTAGACTCGTGTTCGACACCTGTCGTCTCCATACATAAAGTGGCTACAAACGTAGTCATATCAACGATTTAACAGACTAGGGATATTGAAAGGGAGTTGATCTCTTGTTGAATATCCCTTTTCTTATCCCTACATATTTTAACTATTCGTAGACCTTCAAATTCAGTAATGAGAGTGGAGGTTTTTTTGTTTTGTCTAAAAGTAGAAAGCATGGTGTATTTGCAGTAAGTGGTGATGTGGTTGTACTGCCCACAAAACAGTATGAGGACGTTCGCGATGCTATTACAGTAGCTGCAGCATTGGAAACGGTATTTAAACAAATATTTTTTATTACGTTCAGTTAGGAATAATAAAACCATTTGATATGGTTCTTTACGTGAAGTATTTAGAGTTATTTAACAAAGATTGTGGCTATGCATTTCCAACAATTTATCAGCTTGAGGATTATTTGAATTGCAGCCGCCAAAGTATTGTTTCGGCTAATAACCGATTAGTAGCCGTAGGATTGCTAATTCCTGATGTTAAAGTGAGAATGCTTATTTTGACTTAATATGCATTATCTACCGAATATTTTGACTTAATATGCATTATCTACCGAATATTTTAACTTGAACGCCATTACTTAAATCATATTAATCATTGAAAATGCTTGTCATTTTCTCTGCAACCTCTTCGGTAATCGCAAGAAATCGTTTGGAAATTGATGTCATGTAACGATCCTTAAGTGTAATTATATTAAGTTTTGTTTGTAACACTGGATTTGCTAGTGGTCTAAGTACCGGTAAATCAGGAGAATTAAGTAGCTTGAAACAGCTAGGTACAAAACAAATTCCTGCGCCTTTCATTACCATCATAAGTGTTGGTAATGTTTCTGTCCCCCAGTAAACGACATTAGGCGTAAATCCACTTTTTTGGCATGCCTCGATCACATCATCAGCAACACCTGATCCATAAGATGTTGTATTTAAAAGAAATCGTTCGTTTTTCAAGTCTGCAATATCAATAGAATCTTTTTCACATAGATGATGGTTGGGTGGAAGAGCTAAAAGTAAAGGTTCTGTTAGTAGTGTTGAAGTATGGATGTCCTCCGCTCTCACTGAAGTTCGGACAATTCCAATATCTATTTTATGACTTCTTAGTTCTTCTAAAATATATGATGTATTACCCTCGCGAACATGTGTAACTATGTTAGGAGTTTCCTTTTGAATTTTTTTAAAGACATTTGGCAAAATAAATAGATTTGCTGAAGTAGTACAACCCAATTTCACAGTACCTCTAATTCCTTCATGAAACTCGACTAATTTCTTCTCCGTATTCTCAGATATATCAAGTAATTCTTTTCCTTTTTCATATAAAAATACTCCACTTGGTGTTAATTCAAGAGATCTACCTAAACGATTAAACAAAGTGACATTTAATTCTTGTTCAAATTTTCTAATTAAAATACTTAAGGGGGGTTGAGTCATTTGCAGTGCAGTAGCAGCTTTTGTGATGCTACCTTCCTCAACTACTGTAATAAAACAATGTAAACGATGAAGGTTCATTTTGATAACTCCTCCTTTTAGTATTCATAAAATATATGGAAGTCATATAAATATTATAATTTACATTATAAAAATGTAAAGATATACTATTTTCATAATTAAGAATAGTTCAAAAATTGGATCTAAACTGTATTTCAGTTTAGTTGATACCAGAGTGTGTCCATCCAATCGCAAATTATTAATTTATAAATGGAGGTTTTATCAATGACAACTAAAATTACTCAACAATCAAAAACTGTAGAGTTAGCTAAACTGGACAAAAAGCACTTGCTACATCCAGCTACAAATCCGAAGGCTTTAATTGACAATGGACCGCCTATTATCTTTGTTAAAGGTAAAGGAGTTACGGTTACAAGTACGGATGATGTGGAATACATCGACGGGATGTCAATGCTTTGGAACGTGAACTTAGGACATGGGAATCAAGAACTTGCAGATGCTGGTAATAGTCAATTATCTACCCTCGCGTATGCATCATCATTTAAAGGATTCTCAAATGAACCATCCATTCTACTTGCTGAAAAATTAGCTGAGTTAGCACCAGGAGATTTAAATAGTGTATTCTACACTTCTGGTGGGTCAGAATCAAATGATACAGCAATTAAATTAGCTCGTTTCTACTGGGAGCTTAAAGGGAAATCAGAAAAAAGAAAGATTATTGCGCTAACGAATGCTTATCACGGTGTAACAATAGGAGCGCAAACAGCTACTGGTCTTGCAGCATACCACAAGTTCGCATCATCAAATATAGACGGAGTTGTTCGTGCAACAGCCCACCTATTAAACAGCGAGTTAGGTGATAAAAGTGACCCGAACTATGCAGATTCTATCCGTGGAACAATTGAAAGAGAAGGTGCGGAGACGATTGCCGGAATTATTATTGAACCTGTGCAAGGTGCGGGCGGAGTTAATATTCCACCAGAAGGTTACTTAGAAGCAGTTCGTAAAATCTGTGACGAGCACAATATCCTTTTCATGGCAGATGAAGTTATTTGTGGATTTGGTCGTACGGGGAAAATGTTTGGTGTAAACAACTGGAATGTTGTCCCTGATATGATGTCAATTGCAAAAGGAATTACGAGTGGTTATTCGCAACTTGGCGGGGTCATGATGAATGATGAAATTAGAGAAACAATTGCTAACTTCGATGCTGTTATCCCACATGGTTTCACATATAGTGGCCATCCGACTGCTTGTGCGATTGGACTGAAAAACATTGAAATACTAGAGCGTGATAATATTATTGACCACGTAAACGAAATGGAGAAAGAACTTAAGAAAGGTTTAGATTACTTAGCTGAAAAACATAGTATTGTAACAAATTGCAGAGTAATTGGTCTGTTGGCTGCATTTGAACTTTATGAAGATCCAACAAGTGGAAAATTGTTTGATCCAACTGTTTTTCCAGCAAATGCGGTAGTTGACGCATGTTTCAATCGCCAATTAATATTAAGAGCGCTTGGGGCATATAACCAAATTGTGGCAATTGCGCCGCCGCTTATTATTAACAAAGAAGAAATTGAAAAAATGATTCAAATTATAGACGATTCGATTACTGCTTTTAAAAAAACACGCAACTAAACTATTCCTATAAAGTAAGTTGAGTAGTGGTGGTTTATTGTTAAAAAAGGGGAGGTTCTCTAGTGCTTTATATAAATGGTGAATGGCGAGATACAGGAAATAAATTAGATGTAACAAATCCTGCGACAGGAGAAATAATTAGAACTGTTGCTACAGGTGGTAAAACTGAAACTAAAGAAGCAATCGAAAGTGCGAAGAGAGCATTTGAATTCTGGGGTAAGACAACTGGAAATGAGCGCAGCAACTACCTGTTTCAAGTGGTCCAATTGATGAAAGAAAAAACAAAAGAATTAGCTGAAACAATTACACTTGAAAATGGTAAGCCTTTACCAGATGCTACTCGTGAAGTAGCAGGTGCGATCAGCTATCTAGAATGGTATGCAGAGGAAGCTAAGAGAATTTATGGGGAAACAATTCCTGCATCTGCAGCTGATAAACACTTAATGGTAATTCGCGAACCTGTTGGGGTATGTGCAGCTATTACACCATGGAATTTCCCGTTATCGATGATTACAAGAAAAATTGCACCTGCACTTGCTGCAGGTTGTACGATTGTTTTAAAACCGGCTGACTTAACTCCTCTTTCGGCGATAAAAGTATTCGAATGCTTTCATGAAGTTGGACTACCTGCTGGAGTTGCAAACCTGGTAATTGGCCCAGCTGAAGAAATTGGGAAAGAGATGACGAGTAACCCAGACGTTCGTAAAATCACATTTACTGGCTCGACGCGTGTGGGGAAAAAACTTATCCGTGATTCGTCTGATACAGTGAAGAAAATATCAATGGAGCTTGGTGGACACGCACCGTATATTGTGTTTGAGGATGCTGATATTGACGCAGCAGTTAATGGTATATTAGTGTCTAAGTTTATTAACTCAGGTCAAACTTGCATCAGCACCAACCGGATTTACGTAGCAGAAACTGTAGCTGATGAATTCTCAGGAAAGTTAGCTGAAAAGGTATCTAAATTAGTTGTAGGAAATGGATTAGAAGATGGCGTAAATGTCGGTCCAGTAATTAATAAAGTAGCTCTTGAAAAAGTGAAAAGTCAAGTAGAAGACGCTGTGAAACATGATGGTAAAGTAATTGCGGGTGGTAATGTATTTACATTAAATAATGGAAGCGGTTACTTCTTTGAGCCCACAGTTATTCAATATGCAAGCGATAATATGAAGATTACAACAGAAGAAACATTTGGACCAGTTGCACCAATTTATACATTTAAGACGGAAGAAGAGGTAGTTGAAAGAGCAAACCATCCTGAATATGGTCTTGCAGCTTATTGTTATACGCGAGACATTGGTCGAGGCTTACGAATGATGCGTGCTTTAGAGTTTGGAATTGTTGGTATTAATGATCCAGCTCCAGTGGTTGTACAAGCTCCGTTTGGTGGTATGAAGGAAAGTGGAATGGGGAAAGAAGGCGGTTGGTACGGACTTGAGGAGTACTTGGAGAAGAAGTTTGTATCGATTTATTTAAAATAATAAAAAATGTTACTAATCTAGGTAACTAAATATATTGTAGTAGACTTATCTACATTCTCCATGTCTCTCATACATAGTTTCTAAAGAATGTATGGGAGACAGTCTACACAATTAATAAAGTAATAAACTTTAATTTAATTCCAATAAAATAAGAGGGTGAATTTATTATGTCTCAAGTAAATTTAAAAAATAATGGACAAGAAATAGTTGTCCGCAATATTTTAAAAGAGGATCTTGCTGAAGTTGCTGCACTTTCTATGAAGTGTTTTGGACCTGATATGGCATTAAAATATGAGCATTTTGAAAGTCAGATTGAGTTGTTCCCAGAAGGTCAAATTTGTCTAGAATATAACGGTAAAATTGTAGGAACCGCTTTAAGTCTAATTGTAAATTTTGAAGATTACGGAGATAGTCACTCATATTTTCAAATCTGTGATTTAGGATTTATTCGAAATCATAACCCTAATGGTAGAAACCTATATGGTATTGAAATTGGAGTACACGAAGATTTTAGAGGGTTACAATTGGGACGTCATTTGTATGATGGCCGAAAAAGAATATGTGAGAAACTTAACTTAGAAAGTATCTTAGTAGGTGGTCGTATACCTTTTTACTATAAATATGCTGAGCAGATGAGTGCAGATGAATATGCACTAGAGGTAATGAAAGGGAAAATATATGATCCTGTATTAACATTCCAAATGAAAAACGGATACGTATTAAATAAAGTAATGCCAGGTTATTTACCTGGGGATGTTGAGTCATTAGAATATGCAACACTTTTGGAATGGAAAAATCCAGTTTACAAGCTTAAATTAGTATGAGTCTTTTGTCCGTTATGTTCGCCTATTTTAATAGGCGAACAGTGGATGCCCATTGTTTATTGCGATTATGTAACTTCTTTAGTTATGTAAGCGCTTTCAATATATTGTTATGAGTTCCATTAGAAGTAAATCTTAGGTAAAGAGAGGAGTTATAAATGGTTATAGCTGATAAAGTTATTTCGAGTGAAGCAGTATTTACAGGTTTAGAAAATGAAGCAAAGCCAGCTGCTATTGCGATTAAAGGTAACAAAATCATTGCAGTAGGTTCGATGGAGGAAATAAAACCATTTATAGGTTTAGACACGAAGGAATATCATTATGGCAACCAACTCATTATGCCAGGATTTCATGATGCGCACCTTCATCTCATGTTTGGTAGTCTTTTCTCGCATGCAAGTATCAATTTATCGGATGCTCATTCGGAAGAAGAAGTTGCTAGTTTAGTAAAGCAATTTTCGGAAAACGTGCATGCTGATGAGTGGATTATAGGCTATGGATGGGATCATACAAATTGGGCAGAGAAATGCTTGCCGACACGTTTTTCTTTAGACAAAGTAGTTCCTAATCGCCCGATTATTCTTTTCCACGCAGAAGGTCATTATTCGTGGGTTAATAGTTTAGCACTTGAAAATGCTAGGGTTACAAATGAAACTGAAGACCCTCCTAATGGTACGATTCAAAAAGATGAAAATAATGAAATCACAGGAATTCTTCTTGAAACAGCAATGAATTTAGTTGTGGATATTGCTCTCGCATTTCCGGATAAACGGAAAGAAGAATTGTTTGAAGAGTTCTTAAAAAAATCAGCTCAATTAGGCATTACATCAGTAAATGATTTGTTTGCAAGTAGTTTTGATAAGTTAAATAGTTTCGATATGTATAAGGCATATGATGAAGCCGGAAAACTTACGACTCGAATTCATCTTTACCCTGAGTTAAATGATGATATAGATAGAGCAATAAGCTTGCGTGAAAAGTACAATTCCGAAAAATTACAGCTTGCAGGACTTAAGCAGTTTATTGATGGCGTTGTAACTGGACATACCGCATACATGTTAGATCCTTACTTAGACAAACCTATAACACGAGGGAGTACTGCTTTTCCTGTAGAAACGATCAAAAACTGGGTGACAAAAGCGGACAAAGAAGGATTTCAAATTCGCTTTCATACAATTGGTGATGGCGCAGTTAGGCTTGCTCTAGATATATTTGAAGCAGCAAGGATGGATAATGGTGTGAGAGATTCACGACATGCGCTAGAGCATATTGAAGTGATTCATCCGACAGATATTAAGAGATTTAAAGAATTGGGGGTTGTTCCATCTGTACAGCCTTCTCATCTAGCATTGATGCCAAAAGAAAGTCATACTTTGCGTGTCGGTAAAGAGAAAGACCCTTATACGTATTTATGTAAAACGTTATACGACGCAGTTGAGTATATTGCTCTTGGTACAGACTATCCAATAGCAACATTAGATCCTTTTAAAGAAATTTTTCATGCGATTACGAGACTAGACTTTACTGGTGATTATGAGTGGAATAGTCAAGAGCAGATAACACTCGCAGAAGCGTTGAAAGCGTATACAAAAGGTTCAGCATACAGCACATTCAGAGAAAAAGATTTGGGTACATTAGAAGTTGGAAAATTAGCAGATATTATTGTACTAGATAAAAACCTCTTTGAAGTAGAAAATAAAGAAATTCTTCAAACGAAAGTTTTGTTAACAATTATGGATGGTGAAGTTGTTTATCTTTATTCAGCAGAAGACTCCCACCTCTATAGGTGCTGAGATGAATGCGATTTTGGTACCTTTTCAGTGGGTGTCCAAACACCTACTGAATAAAGATAAAAGCCTCCGGCGGATGTCACGGATTTTCAAAGGAATGAATTGTGCGGGCACAATTCAAAATCCGGACGCAATTACGCCAAGGCGTAATTGATAGTGAATCAGTCTACTATCCTACTATTTTAGTTAATTGATCATTTTACCGGGAAGATTTTTTTATTACTATTCGAGGAGTGAGAAAAATAAAACATCCAGTTAATTTGTCTAGATCGCTTTCTTTAACGTCTGTTGTTGTTACTGGGACGGCCTTTATGGCTTTAACTACAGTGTTTAGCACATACGGCATAGCCTCTAAAATATCTCATGGTATGGTCGCTGGATCGTATGTACTTGCATTAATTGTGATGATGTTTACGGCTCATAGTTATGGTCAAATGGCAAAAGCGTACCCCATTGCGGGATCTGCCTATACCTATGCGCAAAAAGCTATTAATTCTCATGTTGGTTTCTTAGTGGGATGGGCAATTTTAATGGATTATCTCTTGATCCCAATGGTTAACTTTTTACTATTTGGTATTTTCTTCTCAGCTGCTATACCTGAAGTTCCACAGTATGTTTGGATATTTACATTAGTCGTTCTTGTGACGTTTGTAAATGTTAGAGGTGTAAAGTTAAGCGCAAATATCAACATGATTGTAACAGGCTTATCGGTATTATTTATAGTTGTCTTTTGCATCTTATCAGTTAAATCAATAGTAACTGGAACCGGGACTGGTATTTTATTTAACCTTGATCCCTTTATTAATACCGAGGAGTCATTTAAGTATATAGTTGCTGGTGCTGCACTATTATGTTTCTCTTTCCTCGGTTTTGATGCAGTTTCTACTTTTTCAGAAGAAGTAAAAAATCCGGAGAAAAACATACCGCGTGCAATATCTTTAGTAACAATAATTGGTGGATTATGTTTTGTAGTCGTATCTTATTTGGCACATAATGTTTGGCCAGATTATACGAGTTTTAAAGATGCTGATTCTGCTTCCTATGAAATTATTTTCCTAGTAGGCGGGAATGCCTTACAAGCAGCATTCCTAGCAAAAACTGCAGTGGTTGTATTTGGTTCCGCGTCCGCATCTCAAGCAAGTGCTGCACGTGTATTATACGCAATGGGAAGAGATGGACAATTACCTAAAAATTTTTTTGGAAAACTAAATAAAAGAACGAGAACCCCGGTTAACAACATTTTATTAATTGGTCTTTTATCATTATCTGCATTATTTTTAAGTCTAAACTTTGTCGCGTCTTTCATTAACTTTGGCGCCCTACTTGCATTTACTGCTGTGAATCTATCCGTTGTTTTTTTATATTACGGTAAGCGAAAAGAACGCTCCTTAAAGGGGATTATCTTCTATTTGATTTTTCCATTAATCGGAGCAGTACTTACAACTTGTTTGCTTTTCAACCTAGATGTTTATTCGATTGCTCTTGGTAGTGTTTGGTTAGGAATTGGTGTTATTTATTTATTATTTATGACAAAAGGTCTTAAGCATAAACCACCAGTGCTCAATACAGATCAGATTGATTAGTCGCAGTTTAAAACATTAATGAAGCAGCTAAAAATATGTAAAGGGGATGGATGAATGACAGATAAAACTACGCTCAAAAGGTCATTAGGTGTTTGGTCAATTGTTGCACTGGGATTAGGATATATGACGCCTACAGTGGTCTTTGATACGTTTGGAATTGTATCAAAATTAACAAATGGTGTAGTACCAATGGCGTATTTTGTCGCCTTGTTAGTAATGGTATTGACAGCGATTAGTTATGGAAAGATGGTACAGGTATTCCCGGCTGCTGGTTCAGCATATACATACACCCGGGAAACAATGGGGTCTCACCTAGGATTCCTCGTAGGGTGGGCATCGTTATTAGATTATTTATTATTACCTTTAGTTAATGCATTAATTATTCGAATATATATGGAATCTCTGTTTCCGAATGTACCTGTTTGGATTTGGGTTTTTGCTTATGTCATTGTAGTTACTGCAATTAATGCTTATAGTATGGAATCAACATCCAGCTTAAACTTTATACTCGTTGTTTTCACGATTTGTTTAATAGGTATCTTCATAATACTTGCTTCTGTACAACTTTATCACGGTATGGGAAATGGTACTTTATTCACGATTCATCCACTATCACATGAAAATGTGAAATTAATAGCCGTTTTAACTGGGGCAACAGTAGTAGCTTTCTCGTTTATCGGTTTCGACGCAATAACAATGTATACGGAAGAAGCAAAGGATACATCAACAGTTCCTAGAGCAATCCTTCTAACTGTTTTAATCGGTGGGGGTATTTTCTTTATTGCTTCTTATTTTACACAAGCATTATTCCCGGATGTTTCTGTGTTCGAAAATGTAGATGATACATTGCCGGAAATAGGTTTATATGTAGGAGGGAAGTTATTCCAGCTGATTTTCATTGCAGGAGCTTTCGCTGCTACTGTAGCTTCAGGACTTGCATCTCATGCAAGTGCATCTCGTTTGCTGTTTGTTATGGGCAGAAATGGTGTACTTCCTAAAAAAACTTTCGGATACTTACACCCTAAATTTAGAACGCCTGTTTTTACGATTGTTTTGACGGGAATCGTATCATTATTTGCAATAGGACCAAATTTAGAATTAATTGCTTCAGTCATTAACTTTGGGGCATTAATTGCATTCACATTCGTTAACCTATCTGTTATTGTTCATTTCTATATACGTCAGAAAAGGAGATCAGGCAGTGAAACCTTTAAGTACTTAATTATGCCTTCTTTCGGAGCATTAGCTACTGGAGTTCTTTGGTATCATTTACACGCTGATGCATTTATAGGTGGAATCGTTTGGCTTATAATCGGAATCATTTACATGCTGTTTATAACAAGATTCTTTAAAAAAGAACTTGGAAGCATGGACTCTATTGATGACTTGGAGTCATTAGATAAAGAGATTTTTGATGAAGAAAAGATTAAAGTCTTGAATTAACTATTTAGAGGATGAGAATCTCTTAGATAATCTTCCTCTTTTTAATGACACAAGAAGTAAATAAAGGAGTGATTGCTTTGAAAGAAAAAATTCGACTGTATATAGAAGAAAATAAAGAAGAATTATTTAAAACAATTCAAGATGTCGTACGTATAAAAAGCGTTGTTGGTAATGAACAAGAAATGCAATTATACATGAAAAAAAAATATGAAGAACTTAACTTGATTTTGCATGAGATTGAACCAAAATATGAGAAGGTTTCAGCTCATGAAGCGTTTATTGATTCAGGTATTCCGTTTGAAGACCGAAAAAATATTATCGGAATACATAAAGGAGTCTCCGATGGTAAGTCATTAACGATTCATGGACATGTAGATGTTGTTTCTCCAGAACCATTTTCAAACTGGACGATGGACCCATGGAGTGGAGATATTATTGGAAACAAGTTATACGGTCGAGGCTCTGCCGATATGAAAGCAGGACTTATTTCAAATTGGTTCGCATTGAAAACATTAATTGATTTAGGTTATCCAATTGCTGGAGATGTTCAGCTACATTCAGTAATAGAAGAAGAAGCTGGTGGTGGAGGCGGAGCTTTAGCATGTTTGGAGGAAGGCTTCGTAACAGATGGGTACATTTCGACAGAGCCACATAATTTGAATATGACAATAAGTCATGGGGGGATTATGTATTTCCGAGTGTACGTAAAGGGAAGAACAGCGCATGCTGGTTTAGCGCATGAAGGCATAAATGCTATTTCAAAAATGATGAAAATCCTAAGTGCGCTGGATGAATTAAGTGAATGGCGTGCTAAAAATGTTAAGTTTGATTTATTTGAAAAGGGGTCTGGACAGTCCGTTCACTTAAACTTAGGTGTACTAAAAGCTGGGGACTGGGTATCGACAGTTCCAGGGGAAGCGATCCTCGAAGGAAGAATTGGTTTTATCCCAGGGGAAACTCGCGAAGAAATTAAGCAACTAGTACAAGACACGATTATGAAATCTGTCTTAGGCGATGAGTGGATGGATAAAAATCCACCTGTTATAGAGTGGTTTGGATGGTCAACGGAGCCATGGTACCAAGATCCTGAGAACCCTTTTGTAAAATTATTCATCGAAAATGCAGAAGGTGTTATGGGACATAAAGTAGTAATGGTTGGAAGAGCTGGAGGAAATGATGCACGATTTACTCAGTATTACGGAAAACAAGGATTGTGCTTTGGGCCAATTGGAGAAAATATGCATGGACCAGATGAATGTGTTCATTTAGATAGCGTAGTAGAAGTAACTAATGTTTTGGCAAATTATATTATTAAGTGGAGCGAGAGTTAATCATCGTTAACTTTTGGGAATATCCATTTCAAACTAATATAGTGTCTCTCATAATGCTGCTAGCTTGGGTAGCTGAATGATTAGGAATGTTATGGAAAAAGGGGGTAGGCTTAATACAATTGGTATTAGATTTAAAACAAAATCTAGCATTAAAAATGACACAAGAAATGCAACAATCTTTGCAACTTCTATAAATGTCGTCTTTTGAATCGCATGACTATTTATCGGACAAGGCGATCAAAAACCATTTAATAACTAATGAGAAGATGGCACTTAATAAGTGAGGATTATTTGTACACTAAAAAAACTTTTAATCGGGAAATTATTAGTGTGGAAAATTATTTGATAAAACAAATCTCTCTTAACAATTTAATCGACGAAACAATTCCTGTATTCAAAATTAACGGAAAATTAAATTAATTTATTTCCGAAATGTAAGTAAATCACATTTTAGTAGTTGGCAAGCTTATTGTTTATTAATTGTGAGTGTATTGTTTAAAAACATTTAATAGAGAGGATGTATTTTTATGAAAAGAAATTATTCTGTTGAAGAACTTAAAGTGTTAGACCAAAAGCATTTTCTACACCCTACTTCGCCAGTAAAGACGGAAAATGGACCGGCATTTATTTTTACAGAAGGAAAAGGTGTTTATCTGTATGATATTACAGGTAAAAAAGTTATTGATGGTATGTCTTCACTTTGGAATGTGAATATCGGACATGGTAGAACAGAACTTGGTGAAGTAGCGAAGGAACAAATGGATAAATTAGCCTTCAGTTCTTGTTTTGCAACGTTTAGTAATGAGCCTGCTATTCTATTAGCAAAAAAGTTAGCAGAATTAGCACCTGGTGATTTAAATACTACATTTTTTACGTCCGGTGGTTCCGAATCCAATGATAGCGCCTATAAATTGGCTCGTCATTATTGGATATTAAAAGGGGAAACTTCTCGAAAAAAAATTATCTCAAGATCGAGATCTTATCACGGGGTGGCAATCGGTGCTACAAGTGCGACGGGTTTAAAAGGATTTCGTGATTTTACAAATTCTAATGCACCGGATTTTCTATTCGTAGATCATTTCTCCATACAGGCTTTACGTGATTTGATTGAAACTGAAGGTCCAGAAACAATAGCTGCTTTCATCACCGAGCCAGTACAAGGTGCAGGAGGGGTGCATGTTGCACCGGATAATTATTTCAAAGAAATTCGTGAAATTTGCAATGAGTACGGTATTTTGATGATAACTGATGAAGTTATCACAGGATTTGGTAGGACGGGTAAGTTCTTTGCGATGGAACATTTTAATGTGGTACCGGATATGATGTGCTTTGCAAAAGGGGTTACTAGTGGATATGCACAATTAGGTGGTGTAATGATCTCAGAGAAAATACACCAAGAATTTTCTGAGTTATCAGAAGGAACTATATTGCATGGATACACTTATAGTGGTCATCCAATGGCCTGTGCAGTTGGGTTGAAAAACATTGAAATTATAGAGAAAGATAATTTAGTAGCAAATGCAGAAATTCGTGGTCAAGAGCTATTAGCAGGGTTAAAAGTATTACAAGCGAAGTATCCATTTATTGTAGATGCAAGAGGTTTAGGTTTAATGGCAGGCATAGAAATCTCTTATGAAGGAAGACTCCTCGCTCCGCAAATAGTGACAGAGGCAGCAAAGTTGGGATTAATATGTCGCTCTGTTGTACTAGATGCTCAAGATATTGTTGTATTTTCACCACCATTATCAATAAGCCAAAAGGAGTTAAGAGATTTATTAGATATTCTAGAAAAAGCGATTCAAGAAGTAGAGAATCAGGTATTGGTAAATAAGTTGTAATACGAAAGGTGAGGTAATTATAATGAGGAAAAATTTATTTATCAATGGGGATTGGGTGGAAGCAGCAGAGTATACAGAATTATGCTCTCCATATAGTAGCGAGGTCATTGCAGAAATACCGAAGGCAAATGTCGAGGAAGTAGAAGCAGCTTTAGTAGCTGCCGATGCTGCACGTAAAACGATGGCGAATATGCCTTTGTATAAGCGTGCGATTATTCTTGAAAAATTAGCTTCTTTATTAGAAGCACGTGCTGAAGAAGCAGCAGAGCTAATAGCACTAGAAGCAGCCAAGCCTATTTCAACCGCCAAAGCGGAAGTTCAGCGTACAATTCAAACGTATAAATTTGCTGCTGAAGAAGCAAAGCGAATACACGGAGAAACAATTCCTGTGGATGCTGCCCCTGGTGGAGACGGGCGCATTGCCTATACGGTTCGTGAACCATTAGGTATCGTGGCAGCTATTACACCTTTTAATTTCCCAATGAATCTAGTTGCTCATAAAGTAGGGCCAGCAATAGCATCAGGTAACACGGTTGTATTAAAACCTGCAAGTCAAACACCATTAACTTCCTATTTTATTGGTGAATTATTAGTAGAGGCAGGATTACCGAAGGGTGCGTTAAATATCGTTACTGGTGCAGGTTCTTTAATTGGTAACAAATTAGTCACGGATAATCGCGTGAAAAAGATTTCTTTTACAGGTAGCCCCGCTGTAGGTATTGGCATACGCAATCAAGCAGGTCTTAAGAAAGTAACGCTTGAATTGGGTTCTAATGCGGCTGTTATTATCGATGAAAATGTTAATATTGATAAATTAATTCCACGTGTCGTTTCCGGTGCATTTGCATTCCAAGGGCAGGTATGTATTTCAGTTCAACGAATCTATGTTCACGATAAAATGTATGATTTGTTTGTAGATAAATTTGTAGCAGCTACAAAAGAGTTGAAACTTGGTGATCCCCTAGATCCTACAACGGATGTTTCAGCCTTAATTAGTCCACAAGATGTAAAACGAACATTAAGTTGGATTGAAGAAGCAAAGGAGCAAGGGGCAATTATTGCAACTGGTGGAGAATCTGAAGGGAATATCTTACAACCTACCGTACTATTAAATGTAAAACCGGAGCAGAAGGTTTCCTGTCAGGAGGTATTCGCACCAATCGTATCTATTATGAAGTTTACATCTATTCAAGAGGCATTTGATCAAGTAAATGACTCCAAATATGGTTTGCAAGCTGGTATTTATACAGATAATATCCATGTTGCTTTACAGGCAACGCAAAAACTCCATGTAGGTGGTGTCATTATAAATGATATTCCTACATTCCGTTTAGATCATCTACCATATGGTGGCGTAAAGGAAAGTGGTATGGGAAGAGAAGGGCTGAAGTATGCAATTGAGGAAATGACAGAAATGAAACTTGTAGTTATAAACCAAAACTAATAAAAAATGGGTAGGAGGAAATATAATGATAATTGGTGTACCTAAAGAAATAAAAAATAATGAAAATCGAGTAGGAATTACTCCAGCAGGTGTTGTGGCTTACAAAAAAGGTGGTCATGAAGTAATAATTGAATCGAGTGCAGGGCTAGGTAGTGGATTTACAGACCAAGATTATTTAGATGTAGGCGCTCAAATTACTAAATCGACTAAGGAAGCTTGGGATGTTGATATGGTGATTAAAGTGAAGGAGCCGATTCAGGAGGAGTACAAATATTTTAAAGAGAATTTAATTCTCTACACATACCTACATTTAGCTCCAGAGCCAGAATTAACGAAAGCTTTGCTTGAAAGTAAAGTTACTGGAATTGCTTATGAAACAATTCAATTAGATTCAGGTGCATTACCGTTGTTAACGCCAATGAGTGAAGTTGCAGGCCGAATGTCTGTACAAATTGGTGCACAGTTTTTAGAAAATTCCAAAGGAGGAAAAGGAGTTCTCTTAGGTGGTATTCCTGGTGTTGCACCTGGAAATGTAGTGATTGTAGGTGCTGGAGTTGTCGGGACGAATGCTGCGAAAATGGCAGTAGGATTAGGTGCAAACGTAACAATTTTAGACGTTAATATTACACGCTTAAGTCAAATAGATGATATGTTCCAAGGACGTGTTCGTACACTTGCATCAAATACCTACAATATCGCTGAAGCAGTGAAAACAGCAGATTTGTTAATTGGTGCTGTGCTAATTCCAGGTTCACGTGCACCACAATTAGTTTCAAAAGAAATGATTCAAACGATGCAAAAGGGGTCTGTTGTAGTGGATGTAGCGGTAGATCAAGGGGGTTCTATTGAAACAATTGATCGAATTACTACTCATAGTAATCCTACTTATGAAGTATACGGAGTTGTGCATTACGCAGTTGCGAATATGCCAGGTGCTTGCGCGCGTACCTCAACAATGGGCTTGTCAAATGTAACTGTTCCATACGGTTTGCAAATAGCTAATAAAGGCTATCTCCAAGCTGCTTTAGATAATCCTGTTTTAGCGAAGGGGATAAACGTAGTAAATGGAAAAATAGTATATAAAGCGGTAGCTGATGCACATGGATTACCATATACGGATCTACAAGTAGAATTAGCAGCAGATTCAACTTCGGCGTTAGCAGTTAAATAGAATAAGAGAAATAATGTTATTTGAAATGAAAGAAGGTGAAAATTGGTAGGGAACGTAATCTACCAAGCTTTCACCTTCTTTACTATTTTTAAATTTCGACCTATTAATATAGTGGTGAATAGATATTAATATTAGCCTCTTGGTGGATAAGGGTCGTTTCCATAACTATTTTTTTCACGGATTCGACCTTGTTTATTGTGTACAAGCAATTCAGATTTTTGGTTTATGGCGATATCTCGACCATATTGAATAGCTTCATATTGTGTGTTGAATATTTTGGTAGCTTTCGGATTGCCTGCTCCTTTAACCTGATAACCGCCATTTGGATGCGGTGTAATATGTTGATTTTTCCCCATTACATTATCTCCTTTGTTTCGGTTATTGTGGAAGGGGAACATATTATCCTCTGTTTATTCACTCCATTTTGTATTATTATTTACTATTTAAGTGAATTTCAAAATATTGGTATCCATAGATTAATAGTAATCAAATTACATTTTGTCTGTAAAACTATCGTTTTATAGACATTCTAAACAGCCTACTCAAATCAGCATTTGTCTATTTACTCATCTATAATATTTATTATATAAAACGTATGGTAATAGACAAAGTGAGGGATTTTATGAGTAGAATCATTGGTTATGCGCGTGTCAGTAACGAGGATCAAAATTTGGCTCTACAGAAAATCGCCATTGAAAAATATGCCAAGGAGCAAGGAATGGATCTCCTCTTATATGTCGAGAAAATTTCAACGAGAAAATCTGAGCGCACTGAATTAATTCATGCCCTTAAAGCAGCTGCTCCTTGTGATCGTTTCGTTGTATATAAACTAGACCGACTTGCTCGCAGCACAAAGGAGCTTTATCAATTAACAGACGAAATGGTAAAGCGACAGGTTGATTTCGTTAGTATTCGTGATAGCTTCGACACTACTAGACCGACTGGACGCGTCATGTTTGGGATGCTTGCCGTATTCGCCGAAATTGAACGCGATATTATCCAGCAGCGTACAAAAGCTGGGCTTGAGGCTGCCCGTAAACGTGGCAGAATCGGGGACGCCCTGCCATAGATACCTATACGAAGCGTCGGATTGTGAAGTTGTTTGAAAGTGGAGAAAGTGCCATGGATATTGCAAAAGAGTATGGAATTGGACGTAGCACGATTTATAAAATCTTGAATGAGAACAAAAAGGATGCAATCCTAAAGTGAAGGACCTTTTCTATAATTGCGGTACGCTTTGTGCGAAACAATTTTTTTGATCGAAATCTAACCACAATTCAAGTGGATATGATTGCCTAGCTCTAAATTTTTCCACTGGCACCTAATGAATTTTTTCACTCAAACTGTAAACGCTAATGACAAAGGTTGAACAAAACCTGTGGGAATCGTGTAGTGATCTAACTATCATCTGATGCGTAAAAACTGATATAATAGAAATATACCAATAAAGTGAGGGGTGTTATATTATTTATGAAAGAAAATTCACGCCTAGAACGTAAAAAGCAAGTGCAATTCGCAGTTGGTATGGCTGCCATTGACGGTGGAAAACCGAGTGCATTTACACAAAACCTCTTAAACCAATATGAAAATGGTCAAGTATCATCCAGCCAATTGAAACAAGCGATTGTTGAAAAATATACAAGGGCTTCACAGTAATTTATGGACCCATATATTTATCCTAATACAAATACCTTAATCAACAAATTAAATATTCGAGATAAACAACAATTAATTGACGTTGAAGCACAGCTGTTAATCGCGGGGATTGTAGATATTTCTTCTATCACCCATGAGATTGACTTTCAAAAATATGAAAGTCTTCAAATGATTCATCACTTTCTTTTTCATGAGCTATATTCATGGGCAGGGGAATTCCGCACAGTCAATATTTTTAAAAGTGAACATGTTTTAAATGGATTATCTGTTGCTTATAGCGATAAAGATCACATTGTATCTGATTTGAAAACTGTTTTCAGTTGGTCTAAATCTAAGCAATGGAAATATTCTAATCCTCGTCTTGTAGAGGACTTTTCTACATTTATGACAAAACTTTGGCGTGTTCATCCTTACCGAGAAGGAAATACACGAGCGGTTTCGATTTTCATGAAGCTTTTTGCTGAAGCAAATAGGCTAGACTTCAATGCTCAATTGCTCTCACAACATGCAGGATATTTACGAAATGCACTAGTTCTTGCCGCAGTAGAAGAAGCTCCGGAACCACAATATTTATTGAATATGATGACAGATGCACTAGATGTAGTTGATTTCAATAAATTCAAGCCTGACGATGAAGCGTCTAGTAATTATCAAGTAATTGGGCAATATGATGTTTCCAAGTATGAAGAAAAACCCTTTGAAACGGATTTTGATAAGGAATAATTTTATTTACCGATTAAGTAGGTTCTGGTTATTTAATACACTAAAAAGGATGGTGATTTGTAATTGAATCATCATCCTTTTCGTGATATGGCCTGCTTACGAATGATAAGGACTTATCAAACTGGGTGATCCGTTCAGCTGAAGATTGGCTTCTACCGGTTTATGAACAGATGAAGCAGACATTAACAGCAAAATCTGTTCTACATGTGGATGAAACCTATGCGCAAATAATCAAACGTTCAGACGGAAAATCCGGTCAATCGAACGCCTATAATTGGGTGTTCCGAAGCGTGCCAAGTCAAGGACCGATCATCGTTCTTTTTCAAAAATCCATTTTTAGCACGTGGGCTCGAAATTTACACAGGCACGATTTACGAAATTTTTTTAGCGGATGGCATGATTAAATCAAGCATCGGCAGCGGTGGTCGCTATGATAATGCGATTGGGGGACTACTTGGTACAAATGATTCATTTGCAACGGTGGGGATTTCATTTGGGTTAGATGTGATTTATACAGCATTTGAGCTAACAGGGAAAGCAGAGAAGCGAGAATCAGATATCGATATTTACATCATTCCAATTAGAGCAGAAAAAGAGGCACTTGTTTTGGCTACAGCACTACGTAACGAGGGCAATCGAGTAGAGGTTGAGCTAAGTGGCAAAAAAGTCCGAAAAGCAATGGATAAAGCCAATCGAGAGGATATCCAAAAGACAATTGTACTTGGCGAGAATGAAGTAACTGCGAATCGTTATAAAATGAAAGATATGAATAGTGGAGAAGAACAGCTATTTAATTTTGTGTTTGATAAATAATGAAATGCCAGGCTTTCTATTTAATAGAGGGCCAGCGTTAAGACTACCCAGCAATAATATGTGTTCAAGATTTAAAGCAATTGTACAAACAACAATTAATGAGATAGATGGGTTAGCATATACAAGACAGTTAAAAGATTTCAAGCTCGAAATATTCCTCCGAACTCGTCGTAATAACTAGAGAACTAAAAGCATTTTCAACCAAATTCAAACCATAAAACTACTTTGAAAAACAGGTTTTAACGTTACCTATAATTCATATATATAGAGTAAAAGCTAATAGGAGTAGAAATCAATGGACAAACAAAATAGTAGATATAGATGGGTAGTATTTGTTTCTGTACTATTTACTTATTTGTTAATGGCGAGTCAACGAACCGCCCCTGGACTGATTACAGACCAATTGATGCGAGATTTTAATGTAACAGCATCAACGATTGGGTTATTGACAAGTATACAATTTTTTGTCTACACGAGTTTGCAAATTCCGATGGGGATTTTGGCTGATCGATTTGGGCCAAATTTTTTTCTAATTATTGGTGCTACTCTTACAGGTTTAGGAACAATTATTTATAGTCTGAGTACACATGAATTCGTCCTGTTTTTTGCCAGAATACTAACTGGGGTAGGGGATGCGACCATATGGGTTAACATGGTGCTAATTTTAGCCCAATGGTTTCAACCAAAGGAATTTGTTCGATTAATTGGCATGGCTGGCATGACAGGAAGTCTTGGTTTTTTATTGGCGACAGTACCTTACTCCACGTGGATACTTTTATTTGGTTGGAGGGTAACATTTTTCTCAGTTGGACTACTATTATGTTTCTGTGGCATTCTCCTTTATTTTGTACTTGTAAAAAAAACAAAACAAATTTTGGGGGATGAGCAAGTAATTGATACAGCAGAAGTGCAACGTGAAAAAACATCAGTTTTACTACGAAGAATATTTTCAAATCCGCAAGCATGGGCTCTATTCTTTTGCCATTTTGGGGTAGTCGGCGGTTATGTAGGCTTTATCAGTTCATGGGCAGTACCATATGGGATGAATATGTATGAAATGACTCGCTCAGATGCCAGCCAGCTGATTATGATCGGTCTTATCGGGGCCCTTATTGGAGCACCTTTAGCTAGTTGGATTTCAAGTCGGTTAGAAACAATTAAAAAACCGTATATTGTCGTTCATATCATTGTTTTATTAGGGTGGTTTTCTTTCCTTTTATGTAATGGGCATCCTTCCTTTTTCTTTCTGATTATTATTTTCTTTATCATTGGCTTTGGATATGGGGCGAGTGCATTAACCTTTGCAGCTGTACGTCAATCTTTTAAACTTGAAGAATCAGGAATTGTTTCAGGGATTGCGAATACGGGCGGCTTTCTAAGTGCTGTATTGCTACCCATCATTTTTGGATATATATTAGATCATTTTCAATCAACTTCAGGAAATCTATTTGATGGATATTACTATGGTTTCATCACGCCAGTTATCTTCTCCATCGTTGGTTTGATTGGAGTGATTTTATTTAAGGAAAAACGTCAGAGCGTAGGACAAAAAAAGAATAGCCGCATTTTTAACTAGCATCGTAATCGAGGGAATCAAAATAAGAATAACAAGCAGGGGTAAAGAGCATGGAAGGAGAGCAACCATTCTCTACTCCTGTTTTTTATTCCTTTATCAACCTGATTTACAGGGTATAGGCTCATCACCAAAAGTTGTGGATGACATTTGTTAAACGTATACCTTGTATATAAGTTGATTGGAGTGGAGGCTGGGCGACTCCTTGGGGATCAGCAATAGAGGAACGAAGGCTAAAACCATCACGTCCTGTGATAACGCCTTCGTGACCAACATCGTGTTGGCCCGAGACCCTGGAACGAGCATCGCGAGTGAAGCGGCTCATCGGACGCCCCCAGGAAGCTTTGCTCTGTGCGAAAGCGAAGCGTCAGCAATTGTTTTATCTGTGCGTAAGCGTAGCGACAGCAACAACAAAGCGCCCAGTCGGAACGGAAATCAATCACACGTTTTGGTGAAGATCCAGGGTATATAAAAACAGTAAGATGTTAGGTATAATTATTAATTAAGAAAAATTATGATTAGATTAAATCTAGTATAGAAGGGGAAGAAAACTTAAATTGACAAATAATAAAACGGTTGTCCGTTCAATGGATATTTTAAATCTATTTATCGATCATACTGAACTGTCATTCCAAGAAGTAATTGAGTTATCAGGAATCCCTAAAACCTCTGCTTTCCGCATGTTGAAATCTTTCGAGGAAATGGAGTTTTTAGAAAAGGGGGCTGATGCAAAATATAGGTTAGGCATTCTCTTCCTTAAATTTGGACATTTAGTATCAATGCGCCTAGATGTGCGGAAAATTGCAGATCCAATTATGAATGAGCTACATAATGATGTAAAAGAAGCGATTAATTTAATCGTTCGTGATGGTGACGATGCTGTTTATATCGAGAAAATTGATACGCAGCAAAAAGTTCGACTCTACACAGCAATTGGTAGAAAAAGTCCTCTTTATGCAGGGGCATGCCCTCGTGCTGTATTATCCTTTTTACCGGATGCAGACATTAAGGAATATCTTGAATCGGTAGAACTTACATCATTTGCAATGGGGACAATTACAGAAAAGGAAAAGCTTTTTGAAACGATTGTGCAGGCTAGAGAACTTGGTTATACAATCAGCCATTCAGAATTAGAAAATTATACTTCTGCTGTTGCAGCACCGATTTACGATCATAAAGGAGAAGTCGTTGCAGCAATGAGTATTGCGGGACTAGAAACCAATTATCGAGGGGAAAACGTTGAAATCTTCGTCGATAAACTTAAGAAGGCTACCGCAGCGATTTCTAAACAATTGGGGTATGAACAGCTTTAAAAAATGGGTAGTCTCAAAAGTCATTTGAGATTACCCATTTTGCGCTGAAATTGCTAGTTTTTTCGGAAAATATTACTATCTAAATAATCGAATTTTGGACGATTGAATAGCCTCTATCGCTTCTATAACCTTTTAAACGAAGCCCAAATGCTAATTCATTTCGTTTTCTTTCTTGCTGTATTAACGCCAATTGAGCTTCTTCAAGAGTGACCTCTTTAAAATAGACTCGACCATTTGCTTGCATTTGTGCTAATGATGGTAAATCGGCAGAAATCACTTGAGCTATTTTAGGATATCCACCAGTTGTTTGACGATCTGCCATTAAAATAATAGGTTGCCCATTGGAGGGCACTTGAATCGTTCCAAATGTAACCCCTTCGGATAATAATTCAAATGGCTCTTTTAATTGAATAGCCTCTCCTTCTAATCGATAGCCCATTCGGTCTGACTGTGTTGTGATGGTGTAAGGTGTTGAAAGGAATTTTTTTAAACTCTCCTCATCGAAATGCTGGTATTCAGAGCCTCTTATGAAACGGATTGTTTGCGTTTTTTTAAATGTAACAAAGGGTGTGTAATCAGCTGACCAAGAAAGATACGTTGGTTCTTTTTTTAATTGTTTAAAAAGATCCTCTCCTAAATCTGATCGTCTATCTAATTCAAAAACATCATTCTTCAGCAATTTTCTTCCTTGAAATCCTCCAATTCCAGCACGTATGTAGGTACTTTTACTGCTCATCACTTTGGGTACTTGAATTCCTCCACTAAACGATACGTAGGCTCGGCAACCACTAATCGCAGTATTAAATTTTAAAACAGAGCCTTTTTGAATAAAAAGTGGCCGCCACATTGGTGCTTCTATTCCGTCTATTGTAGGTTGTAAATTCCCACCTGTAATTGCGATCAGTTCATCAGTTTCAAATAAAAGGGTTGTTCCATAAAGTGTTAACTCAAGAGCGCCTTCTCCTTCCGAATTTCCAACAAGTAAATTAGCAATTCGTAAGGAAATTGAATCCATTGCTCCTCCGACGATAACACCAAACTTTTGTAGTCCATATCTTCCTAGGTCTTGAATGGTTGCCAGCATACCTGGCTGTAATACCTTTATGCCCATGTTCTCATCTCCCAATCGCTCTTATATTCATCCAACGAAATTGGTACAAACTGAATTCGATCACCCGGTTGTAATAAGGTTGGAGGAGATTGTTCAGGTAGAAACAAACGAGAAGGTGTTCGTCCGATGATTTGCCATCCACCTGGTGTTTCTAATGGGTAAATCCCTGTTTGATTTCCCGCAATTCCAACAGATCCCGGAGTAATCGATAACCGTGGAGTTTCTTTACGAGGTGTTGCAATTTGTCTGTCCATTCCTCCCATAAAAGGAAAACCTGGAGCAAAGCCTATCATGTAAACAAGATATTCTACAGAAGAATGAATTTTAATGACTTCATTAGGTGTTAAACCATGATAAGTGGCTACAAATTCTAGATCTGGTCCCATTTCACCACCATATACTACAGGGATTTTTACGACACGTTCCTTCGTTGTTTCAACTATATGAGATTGGTTCATTAAAGAAAGAATTGTTGCTTTCACCTTTTCGTAAGGCATTTGAGCTCCTTTTTCTATAGTTGAAAAGTATACTTCAATCGGATTGTAATAAACTGTCACATTATTATAGGCAGGTACAACCTCGATGAATCCTTCAAATGGATTTCTCTCTAATAAATTCAATATATTTTTAACTTTGTAGTGAATTGCCTCACTGATTCCTTCACCTACATGTATAACTAGTGCAGAATCGCTCAAAGGTCTTATTTGTACATTCTCTTTTAAATTCAGCATAAAAACCAACTCCTGAAGTTTCGTAATTCGGTATATCAGTTTTAAATAACGGATTATTAAATATTATATTTAAAGAATAAACAAAAACAAGTTTAATTTAAATGAAAATTTTAAAAAAAATATTCTTTCTCAAAATTTTAAATTTATACTTTTCAGAAATTATAAAATATGTTAAGATTTTTTTAAATTTCAAAACTTAAGTTCCGAATATCGGTACAAAATATTTGTAAACGTATTCATTATAACTACTTAAGTGGGAAGAAAACGGGGAGAAGAAGATGTTTCGAGTTGATTTAAACTGTGATTTAGGGGAAAGTTTTGGTCGTTATCGACTTGGAGAGCAAGAAGAAATCTTAAAATATGTAACCTCTGCTAATATTGCTTGTGGATTCCATGCTGGAGATCCAACAGTCATGCGAGAGACAGTTAAGCTAGCCATTGCTATTGGTGTGAAAATCGGAGCACATCCAGGATTACCGGATTTAAATGGTTTTGGACGACGTGAGATGAACATCACACCACAGGAAGCCTATGATATGGTTATTTATCAAGTTGGTGCATTGCAAGGTTTTCTAACGACTTACAATGAAACGATGCAGCATGTTAAGCCACATGGAGCACTTTATAATATGGCTGCTAAAAATCCAGCGATTGCTGAGGCAATCGCACAAGCTATTTATGATATTTCACCTTCACTTGTGTTATTCGGTCTCTCAGGAAGTGAATTAACAAAAGCCGGAGAAAAAGTAGGGCTTCAAACAGCCCATGAAGTGTTTGCAGATCGTACCTATCAGAAGGATGGTTCTTTAACATCTCGTCAACAACCTGATGCATTGATTACCGATAAGGAACAAGCTGTGAATCAGGTTGTGAGAATGGTGAAAGAGGGAATTGTGCTGTCACAACAGCAAATCGAAATTCCATTACAGGCAAATACTATTTGTATTCATGGGGACGGGGAACATGCTGTAGAGTTTGCAAAATATATTCATTCAAGATTAGCAGAACATCAAATATCAGTACGTGCAATCAAGGAGGGGTAAGCCAATGGTAACAAAAAAAGCGGAAGTTAGTGAAGCTGGGATCGAGCAAGAGAAAAAAGGTAAATTTGTTAAGAAAACAGCAAGTAAAAGTGTGTTAATAGGAGCAGCCTTTTTAATGGCTACCTCATCTATCGGACCAGGTTTTTTAACACAAACGACAGTATTTACACAGCAATTAGCGGCTAGTTTTGGATTTGTCATTTTAATTTCATTAATTCTAGATATTGTCGCACAGGTAAACGTTTGGCGAATCATTGCTGTTTCTGGCTTGCGAGGGCAAGAAATTGCCAATAAGGTGTTACCTGGATTAGGTGTTCTCCTTGCAATAATGATTGTTATAGGCGGTTTAGCATTCAATATTGGTAACGTTGCTGGAGCTGGATTAGGGCTAAATGCAATGCTTGGCGTAGATCCAATTATGGGTGCCATTGTAAGTGCACTTTTTGCTATTTTTATATTTATCTATAAAGAAGCTGGGAAGGCAATGGACAGGGTTGCGCAAATTGCTGGCGGTGTTATGATTCTACTCATGCTATTTGTTGCTTTTAAGACTTCACCACCTGTAGGAGAAGCGATTGTGAGCACCGTTTGGCCTAAAGAAATTAGCTGGTTTGCGATTGTAACATTGGTTGGTGGATCAGTTGGAGGTTATATTACTTTTGCTGGTGGTCACCGCCTTTTGGACGCTGGCATCAAAGGACAAGAATCCTTACCAGAAGTAACAAAAAGCTCTGTGACAGGTATTTTGATTACTGGCGTAATGCGTATTGCTTTATTTTTAGCGGTTCTTGGTGTTGTTTCAAAAGGTTTAGTCATTGACCCTGCCAATCCACCTGCATCTGTTTTCCAACTAGCTGCGGGTAATATTGGTTATCGTATGTTTGGTATGATTATGTGGGCTGCAGCGATTACTTCTGTTGTAGGTGCAGCTTATACATCCGTTTCATTTATTCGTTCATTCCACCCTAACATAGAGAAATATCATAATTGGGTGATTATAGCATTTATCGTCATTTCAACAACAACTTTTGCCTTAGTTGGAAAGCCTGTTAATGTGTTAATTTTGGTAGGTGCATTAAATGCACTGATTTTACCATTATCACTTGGCATTATATTAGTTGCTGCACACAAAAAAGAAATCGTTGGTACATATAAGCATCCACGTTGGTTAACTGTAACTGGAGCAATTGTAGTTGTTCTTATGGGATATCTCAGCATCAATACATTTATTGAAGAAATTCCAAAAATTTTTAGTTAATCTAACAACCATCCATCCATGAGCATCTTTTCATGGATGGTTAATTTATAAGGAGTGAATTGATGATGACAACATATAGTGCTTTAGAGCCGAATGAAATCCGTAAACTTATTCGCAATCAAGAAATTTCTGGACCAACTTCTGGCATGTCGATTGGGTTTACACAAGCAAATTTAGTGATTTTGAAGAAGGAGCATGCCTTTGACTTTCTACTATTTTGTCAGCGAAATCCAAAGCCATGCCCGTTATTAGACGTGACAGAACCTGGATCATTTATCCCTTCAAAAATTGCTAAAAATGCAGATATTCGCAAGGACATTCCGAAATATCGTATTTATCGGGATGGTATTTTAACTGAAGAAGTATTAGACATTACAGATTATTGGGAAGAGGATATGGTAGGTTTTTTAATAGGATGTAGCTTTACATTTGAAACACCTCTTCTTGAAGCAGGTATTCCAATAAGACATATTCAAGAAAACTGTAATGTGCCAATGTATAAAACAAATATCGCGTGTGAAAAAGCAGGTTTGTTTGAAGGACCAACTGTTGTCAGTATGCGCCCTATGACACCAGAGGATGCGATTCGTGCAATCCAAATTACTTCGCGTTTTCCAAATGTACACGGTGCACCAATTCATATTGGTAGTCCAGAACAAATAGGTATTACGGATATTTCAAAACCAGATTTCGGTGATGCCGTGTCCATTAAGCCAGGGGAAATACCAGTATTTTGGGCTTGTGGCGTAACCCCTCAGGCAGTAGCAATGGAAAGTAAACCTTCTATTATAATTACCCATGCTCCGGGTCATATGCTAATCACTGATATAAAGGAAGCAAGCTTGAGCATACTTTAAGGTATGTTCGAGGACATCTATTTATTTTTCTGCATAAGTATGCGTTAAGAGGTTGGGGTTTCTAAAATCTAAAAAGCTGGTGAAATTTTACGACGAGTAATATTTCACCAGCTTTGATTTTTTTTAAAGGACTTACTTGGCACACTACAAAAACAAACGAAAAAGTACCACGGTGTCGTTCGATTCATGGACCTTAAGGGTAAAGAAATCCTGTCGTGACAAAACGTGACTAGATTGCCGCATTACCCTGGGGACGTACAGTTTATAACGTTATACTTAGAGAAAAAATAAGCATTTTCGCTTATGATTCAATTTTACAGTACTCGGTCAATCGAGTTTCTGTATTAATGGATTGTGCGTGGAGGTGCTTTTTTCTTTGCCCTAAAAGAAGGGGATATTTGAAATTCAAATAGTACAACCGTTATTGCAAGTTAGAAAACATGAAGAAAAACGAGATGATTTAGCAGTTGAAAAAATGAGGATTGATTATTTAAGTGGATGGCTAAAATAAAAAGAAGTGGATGGTTCATTACAATTGAAATAATATTAATATATAATCTTTTACCAGGAATAACACTGATGAAAGAAGAAAGCAAGATTTTAAGTAAGTTTTAAGGAACTAATGAGGTGAGTATATTTGGATTGGAAACCTGATAGACAAGCGAAAAAAGCGATCTATAAACAACTCGCAGAATATATGGAAAAGGGAATTGCAGATGGTACATTTCCACCTGATAAACCATTGCCATCAGAGAGATATTTAGCTAGTGCTTTACATTTAAATAGAAGTACTGTCGTTAATGCATATGACGAATTAGAATCGATGGGGCTAATTGAAAGAAATAGAGGCAGTGGTACTACAATAAGTAAAGATATATGGGGTATGACAAAAAAACGGATTCCTAGCTGGAATAGGTATATTGAGGCGGGTTCTTTTTTACCTAGTCAACCTGTAACGCAAAAAATAAGAAAAGAAGCTGTTGAACATAAACTAATAAATTTAGCTTCCGGTGAATTATCTGAAGAACTTTTCCCGAAAAGCTTTTTAAGCGAGATAACTTCAACACGTTCTTTTATTGGAAGCCTAGGATACGATCATCCACAGGGGAATGAAACCCTTAGAAATACCATTACTAAACACGTAAAAAAAAGTCGGGGAATCGAAACTAATCCTTCTTCAATACTTATAACATCAGGAGCGCAACAAGCATTACATTTAGTTGTACAATGTTTGTTAAAGCCTGGAGATGCAATAGCAATAGAAGATCCTTCTTACAATTATAATCTTCCAATTTTTAAATCGGTAGGTATACAAGTACATTATCTACCTGTCGATAAGGATGGAATGAACCCAGAAGATTTGCAGTTATTATATAAAAAACACCGAATTAAAATGATTTTTTTAAATCCATATTTTCAAAATCCAACGGGCTCCTTATTGAATAATAAGAAAAAAGAAGCGATTTTAGACATATCCTCAAAGCTTGGGATTCCAGTAGTAGAAGATGATCCTTATAGTTTAACAGCTTTTTCAGGAGAAAAAATCTCTACCCTTAAATCAATGGATAGGAATGGAAACGTATTATACATTAGTTCTTTGTCCAAAATTGTTGCATCAGGATTAAGAATAGGGTGGATTATAGGCCCAACATCTGTGATTGAAAGATTATCCGATGCGAAACAACAAATCGACTTCGGTCATTCTAGCTATACTCAATGGATAGCGAATGATTTTTTAGAATCAGAAAATTTTCATATTCATATAAAAAGTTTAATTAAGGAATTAGAAAAAAGGAGAGATAAAATAATAAAAAGCCTTGATACTTATTTAAAAGATCTGGTGGAATATTCTATTCCTCAAGGTGGTATTCATATATGGTGTAAAATACTTAAAAATTATAATGAAACTCAATTGCTTGAAGAATCTATTAAAAGAGGTGTCATTTATGTTCCTGGTTCTACACTGGGATCCAAAGATGGTTTTGTTCGATTTACTTTCGCCAGGGAAGATGAAGATTCAATAGATGAAGGAATCAAAAGGTTTGCAGAAGCTCTTAATAGTTTAATAGCCAATTGAATGACTAAAAATGTGTTAGCTTATATATTTATCCCTAAGATAAATGGATGGTCAAAAAAGTATCAAATTGGATGGTTATAAAAAATATAAATCCCTTATCATTGAGAGGTGGATGATAAATCATCGATATAGCCTACTGAAAGAGTTGATATGATATGACATCGGGTTTGATTATTACACTAGTAATTGGATCTATTATTAAATTGTTAATGAGCCCTCCCAGTATAGCTGTGGCATGGGGAGTAAGTAAATTTGAACTGCATAAAAAACTTGATGTTAAAGATGTAACGGTAACATTTAACGGAAAGAATTTAGAAGAGGAAGAAAAAAATAGATTTACAGCCTATTTTAATAAAGCTTCCTTTTTAAAAAAATATTATATATTTCCAGGCAATGAACAATTATTTCTACAGCCAGAGACTAATGTTACTCCATTTGTCATCAACGTAAAAAGAGGCAAAAAAGAAGACGTTAATTTCTTTGTTTTTAGTTACGATAATCACGTTGATGTAGTCAAGAAGTGCAAGGAGAAGGTTGTTTCATATAGTATTAGTTCTGAATATCTACAAAATTTCTCCATTTTAACTACAAATGCAAACCATTGAAAAAAGTTTTCGAAAAATTAGGGGTTCAGTCACCTAGCATGAAAGATTGGCTGTATAAAAAAACCAGAATGGAGAAATCCATTCTGGTTAAAGTCTAACTTTTAGGGTTCACTACAACTCTACGATGTCCTAGTATTTGATTTTGAGAGTATCCCCATCGACATAAACTCCCTCGGAACGGGAAATCGGCAGCTTTTGCTCTGCTGAGAAGCCGATCGTTTCTCCATCCCTTAAAGTAACATCCTCTTCTACAATATATCCGGAAATAGTAATCAAAAAATCACGCAGCTCGGCAGGCGATGCCTGACTGTCCAGGATCTCAATTTCATCCTTGCCAAAGGACTTTAGCCCATAAGTATATCCATCTACCCCGGTTTCCTTTCCTACCAGTCCGAAATAAACCAGATTCAGTAAAGGATACATATCGTCATTCTTCATGACTTCAGCCATATCCTGAAAAAGTTCAGGCTGGAATACTGTGCCAGATGTATAGATCCCTATTGCGTTAGGAAGCTTTAGACAACTGGCCGCCAGCTTAGTGTATAGTCTGCCGCTGTCCAGCGGGGAGCCGGAACGAGTAAATACAGCCAGGATGATTTGAGCAACATGCGTTTGAGTAACCTCCACGGCTTCTTTCCACATGTAGTTTCCCTGTGCATAATACTCAGCCTCACCATCTGGTACGGGAGCATCGACAAAACTTACCGCTAACATGCAGTCGTCCACTTCAAAGACCAGGGTTCCTTCGTTTGTTTCTTCGGCGTTATCCTCATCCTCTACCTCTACTGACGAGCAGGAGAGGTTCCAATCATTCAAAAGGTTGGCTTTTATCTGATCAATATCACATTCTGCAGAGTTAAGCAGAACGAATCCGTTAAAAATACCAGATCCACTGTCTTGTGTTTCCGTCTCGTCCTCCATGGATTGGGTAGCTTCATATGCTGCAGCCTGCTGCATCCAGTATTCTCGGATTAATTCTACCATCTTTACAGCTTCTTGCTCTGCAGTCGCAGGGTTATAGGGTTGCATCTCGCTGAATATATGGCCACAATGCTCAGTGTAAGAAGGGTCCTCATAGCCTCCGCATACACCAAGGAGCCATTTTCCAAGCATTGTTTTTTTATACTTGAATATATAGTAGTGCATATCATGTAAATCAAACTCTCCCGCAATTTCTATTTTACTAGGTTGTTTCCCGAGTTCTCGTTCATCTGCTAGCCAATCAATCATAGATTGCATCGCTGCTTGTTGTTGAGCTGTCATTAATTTCTCTCCTTTACAAATGTATGATTCTACCATTATACTACCAACTTTTGGGGAATTGAATAGTAAATCAAGAATTTTACCTCTGATGGCAGATCACTTCTAGGCGAAAACAAAACATTATATTTTCCTTCAAATCTTTATCCTCATCAAGCAATTCACCATTTCCAAACCCATCCCATTAATTTCGACAAAATGTGAATGGGGGCTACCGTTTAAAAGCCGCTCTGACCTTTTTTCAAAAACTGAAAAGTGTATTGTTTATAAAATTAAGATAGATGTAAAAAAAGGAATTCGATACTTTTGACAAACGATTAAAGTTATTATGCAAAGAGAATTTATGAAAAATATAGAAAATTAAGAAATTAACTTGTATACTTGTATTATAAGTCGACAACTTGAGGGTAAAGATATATTAGAAAGTGGGTTTTATAAATGATGATTGAACGTAAAAGTATTTCAAATCAGGTTTTAGAAGAAATATTAGAAATGATAAAAAATGATGAATTATCAGTTGGGTCTTTAATGCCAAGTGAACATGATTTAGTTACGCATTTTGGTGTTAGTAGGGCACCTATTCGAGAAGCTTTAAAAGTTCTCGAAGTGTCGGGTATTATTTCCAGTAAACAGGGTGGAAGAAGTCGTATTAATTCGATCAATTTATCAGATATGTTAGCGCCAATTCGCTTTGAAGTCATTTCTTTAGAGGAAATTCTTGATTTATTAGAGTTTCGTATACATATTGAGTCGAGTGCAGCAAGTTTGGCAGCTGAACGCCGTACAGAAGAAGAATTGGAAGCTTTAAAAGAAGCAGTTCAACAATTTGAAGAGGTCTATAAATGTGATTATGATACAGGGCAACAAATTGATTTTGCTTTTCATAAATTAATTATGCAAGCATCGCACAATCAATTTTTTATAGATACACAAAATAATCTCTCGGAACTTTATATAAAAGCGTTACAATTTTCTTTATCAAAAAATTTGGGGTTAGAAAAGAAGCGTAATGAAGTACTAGAAGAGCATAGAAAAATTGTAGAAGCGATTGAGAGAAAAGATGCACGTGCGGCAAGTAGTGCGATGATTTTACATTTAACAAATGCACGAAATAAATTGGAATCCTTGAAATAACACAGTATTGAATGGTAGTTAGAAACCCTATAACATGCAAAGGTTATTTTTGAAGTCTTTCACGGCTTTCACGATGTAATCAATTTCTTTATTTACAAGGAGTCAACCGGATGCTGTGATCTTCTGAAGAAAATTCGCAATCAAGTCACTCTTTTGTTGTATTAATAACTAGGAAAGATGTTTCTTAGTGGAAACTAAAAAATTTTAAAAAAATGATTCTCTTTTTTGATTTCTGAAAAAACAATTTCAATTAGGTGAACCATTAAAATAAGAGCGAGTAAGCAAATCGGTGACTATTTTCTATTAGAAATATAAAGAATTCGCAGTTTTCAGGCTTAATTGAAAAGAGCTCTTATTATTAATTAAAGAAAGAGGGATTGTATGGAGCTACAAAAAGTAGAAAGTGAAATTAGAAAAATTATTTCAGACACAGAACGAGTTATGAGAGATCCAGCAGATTTAGTGAGTTATTCGTATGATGCCTCTTTTGGTTCGTATATGCCTGATATTGCTGTACAAGCTATAACAACTGAAGAAGTAGTAAATATTATGAAAATAGCGAATCACTATAAAGTGCCAGTGTATCCGAGAGGGCAGTCAACGAGTTTGAGTGGCGGACCTTTACCTGTACAAGGCGGTATTGTTTTAGATTGTTCTCAATGGACATCGAAATTAGAAGTTTTTCCAGAGGATATGCTTGTGGTAGTTTCACCAGGTGTTACAGCGAAGCAAATTAATGATGCCGCACTCAAACATGGCTTAATTTATCCACCAGATCCAAGTAGTATGAATATTGCTACGATTGGTGGTAATCTAGCAGAAAATTCAGGGGGACCTAAAGGGTTGAAATATGGAGTGACGAAAGACTATGTAGTAGGTCTAGAAGTCGTGACGCCTGAGGGAGATATAATGCGTACAGGTGGAAAAACTATTAAAAATGTAACCGGTTACGATGTGACGAATTTGATTGTTGGTTCAGAAGGTACACTTGCTGTCATAACAGAAGCAACGCTACGACTTTATCCGAAACCACAGGCTACAGTTACATTA
This sequence comes from Lysinibacillus sp. NPDC093216, assembly GCF_050280325.1. Taxonomy (NCBI): domain Bacteria; kingdom Bacillati; phylum Bacillota; class Bacilli; order Caryophanales; family Bacillaceae; genus Lysinibacillus; species Lysinibacillus sp. NPDC093216. The sequence goes on from NZ_JBNNVB010000002.1 coordinate 93,362, forward strand.
ATGGCTTTATTTGATAATTTGATAGATTCCGGCCACAGTATTTCTAATATTTTAAGTGCAGGTATTATACCTGCTAAATTAGAAATTATGGATCAAGCGTCTATTCAAGCTGTTGAAGAATATCAACCGACAGGTCTACCGATAGATGTAGAGGCAATGATTTTAATTGAACTAGATGGGCATCCGGTAGCAATTGAACAAGAAATTGAAGTTGTTAGAAATGTATGTACAAAGTATAACGCTCGAAAAGTAGAAATTGCTAAAACAGAAGAGAAAGCTCTAGCTTTATGGAAAGCACGTAAGCTAGTGTCACCAGCAATTGTTCGTAATAAACCGACAAAAATTTCAGAAGATGCAACTGTTCCGAGAAGTAAAATTCCAGAGATGTTTTCACGATTAAAAGAAATTCGTCAAAAATACGATGTTGAGCTAGTTATTTTCGGTCATGCAGGTGATGGAAATTTACATCCAAATATTATTGCAGATGCAAATGATTTGGAGGAAATGAAACGAGTGGAAAAAGCTGTAACAGAAATTTTTGAAGCAGCAATCGAACTTGGTGGAACACTTTCAGGTGAGCATGGAATAGGCACATTAAAGGCACCATTTTTAGAAATGGAACTAGGTGAGGTAGGGGTAGATATGATGAAACGAATTAAACAAGCATGGGATCCAAATAATATTTTAAATCCAGGAAAGATTTTTGCTGAAAAAGGGCAGAAATTTTCGTTAACAAATGATTAAACAAGAACTTGCTTATAAAGAAACGCTTAGCTGTGTACAATGCGGCTATTGTCTACCTGCTTGCCCAACCTATATTACTTTTAAAAAGGAGAAACACTCACCACGTGGCCGTATTAATTTAGTGAAAATGGCTGCTGAAGGAAAAATTTCTTATGAAGATATGGAGCAAGGTATTGAGCTTTGTCTTGGATGTAGAGCTTGTGAAACTGCCTGTCCTTCAAACGTTCCTTATGGCACCATTTTAGAATCGGCTGTTGCGAGTTTAGCGACTTATAATAAAGAAAGAATGAAAAAACGTCACAAACTTATTAAGTATATGTTGTTTGAACATACAATTCCAAATAAAAAAGTACTAAATATTGGTGAAGTAGGGTTAAGTCTTTATCAAAAAACAGGGGTGCAAAAAGTAGTCCGTAAATCAAATATATTAAATGTATTCCCAGAAAAAATGAAAGCGTTTGAAAACATATTACCAGAAGTAGACCGTCACAAAAGGCAATCATTTTATGCATCAAAGCAAATAAAAAAGTTTAATGTAGGATTTTTTACAGGTTGTGTAATGGATACGATGTTCAAAAAAATTAATACGTTAAGTATTAAATTATTGCAAGTGGCTCACTGTAATGTAAGTGTAGTTCCAAAACAAGGCTGTTGTGGAGCATTACATAATCATAGCGGAGAACATGATTTAACAATAAAGTTAGCGAAGCATAATATTGAAATTTTTGAAAAACATCAATTTGATTATATTGTTAATAGTATTGGTGGTTGTGGAGCAATGCTCATTGAATATGATGTTTTATTAAAAAATGATAGTAAGTGGGCCGAACGTGCAAAAGCCTTTGCTGAAAAAGTTGTTGATATAAGTGTCCTTTTAAATCAAGTAGATTTGCCATTTAAAAAATCCATTTCACAGCTCGTCACATATCAGCCTTCTTGTCATATGACAAATGTTCAAAAATGTGTAGCACCGCCTGTTAATTTAATTCAGAAAATTCCGGGTATTTCATATGTACCATTACTAGAAAAAGATATGTGCTGTGGCTCAGCTGGAATTTATAATTTTATAAATTATGAAGCTTCAATGAAAATTTTAGATGAAAAGATGCTTCATGTAAAAAATACACTACATCAAGAAAAAGCATGGATTATTACATCAAATCCGGGGTGTCATTTGCAAATGAAACTTGGTATTGATCGTGAAAAAATGGATGAAAGTGTTGAAGTATATCATCTAGTAGAAGTTTTAGCTGATGCATGTGATATCCATATATAATTGGTATTTTGCTTCTCACAAAGGGGCTTAAATATAGAAAATAGTTAAATGGGGGATATAGTTTATGAAAAATAATTTACCGCAAGTTGACGAGCGTAAATTAATGAGAAAAGTATCTATACGTATTTTGCCATTCTTGATTTTATGTTACATATTAGCGTACTTAGATCGTGCAAATATAGGCTATGCTGCATTAGAAATGAATGCAGATTTAGGTTTAACAAGCCAGGTTTTCGGTTTAGCAACAGGGATTTTCTTCATTGGATATTTTGTGTTTGAAATTCCAAGTAATATTTTAATGGAGAAGTTTGGCGCACGTATTTGGATTGCACGTATTTTGATTACATGGGGTATCATTTCAGGTTGTACGGCTTTTGCTCACAATGAAGTGCAACTATATATTATTCGATTCCTACTAGGGGTTGCAGAAGCAGGATTTTTCCCAGGTATTATTTTGTATTTAACATATTGGTTCAGAGGTAAGGAACAAGCATCTGCAATTGCTATTTTCTCAATGGCCATTCCAGTTTCATATATTATAGGAGCACCGTTATCAACTCTTATTATGGATAATTTCAATTTCTTAGGTTTTGAAGGATGGCGTTGGATGTTTATTTTAGAGGCATTTCCAGCTATTCTTTGTGGATTTATTGCATTTAAATTATTAACAGATAAGCCAGTGGATGCAAAATGGTTAAATGATGATGAAAAGCTTTGGTTAACGAAGACAATTGAAAATGAAAAAACTGTAAAGCAGAGTAAAGCTGTAAAACAAGATGGTCATTTTGCAGCATTTAAAAATGGGCGTGTATGGTATTTATCAATTATTTACTTTGTTTATTTGACAGGAAGTTTAGGTGTAGGTTATTGGATGCCACAAATTATTAAAGGATTTTCAGATGACTTATCAAATACACAAGTTGGATTTATTGCTATGGTGCCTTATATCGTAGCGACAATTGTGATGATTTTATGGTCACGTAACTCAGATCGCACGAAAGAAAGAAAGTTCCACTCGGCATTCCCTTTATTTGTAGCTGCTATTACGTTAGCTGGTGCAGGGGCATTTAATGCACATCCTGTTTTATCTATGATATTGATTACATTTGCTTTAACAGGAATGTATAGTTTCAAAGGACCATTCTGGACTTATCCACAGTTGTTGTTGGCGCCGTCATTACTTGCGGTAAGTATTGCAATGATTAACTCATTTGGTAACTTAGGTGGTTTTGTTGGGCCATATATGATGGGGTATTTAAAAGATACATTTAATACAACAACTGTCGGATTATATTTCTTAAGTACATTATTATTAATTAGTTCTATAATGATATTCTTCTTAAAAGACGTTGAGAAAAAAGAGGATATTAAAAAAGTAAAAGAAACAGAAAAAGCAAATAAAGAAAATGTAAAAGAAGATAGTGCTAATATTTTCATATAAATAACTGTTTATCACAAATTAGCAATAAAAAGCTTGTCGCGAATAATCTTTTTCGACAAGCCTTTATTTAATTTACGTTTAGCTTACAGTGAATTATGTTCTATAATATGCTCTCTATAAGGTTACAATCATCTATAACTTATACTGACTGAAATGTGTCGAATGATTTGGGGTCTAATGCCACCATAAATCTTTGTAAGACCATAATCAAATAACTCATATAAATGATCAGCATCTCCATGTACGATAGACGTATCAATTAAAGGAGGTGCTTTTCTTAAGAAAAGAAACCACATATGTCTTTACAAAAGAACTAGTCTAAGCTCTTGAAAAATATGATTTATGAAATTGATTCATTTATTAAAAAATCTTTATGATCTTTAGAAAGGTTAACCAACTTAAATTCACCTTTGCATATATCTCTTTTTATGCTGTTTAGCTCGTTCCAAGCCAAATCATAAAGAGATTTATCAATGATGCCATTCAAATAAGCTTCTTCTAATTCATCAGCATCTTTTTCAATCACTTCTTTCGATGGTAACAAGATAAGATCTAAAAATAGATCATCCATATAAGGTACATTTTCTTCTATTGAATTTTTATGGCAAATATCGATATACCATTGAATTATTTCTCCGTTAGCATCAAACATTGTTGTTACAGAATGGTTTTTTTAAAGAGGAAATTGTTGTAACCATAAATAGCCGTTATCAACAATACATAGCTTTTTCTCTCTATAATTCACGAATAAAGGTTCAGTAACTCGGGTTGCTTTTAATAATGTTATAAAACCCTTAAATTCTCTCGTATCAAGATATGACTGACTGTACTTTCTTTCTATAACTCGTTGCCATTCTGCACGGTCTCCGTACTTTCTTTTTAGCATACTGAACCTCCAAACTCATTGAAAATAATGAGGATACAATTCTTTATGCTGCCATATCCATTTTTTCATCTCAAGGATCATTTCCTCATAGCTAGGTACAGTAAATGAAAAATCTTTTCGTGTGTTGACTAGTGTTTTATCAATGTTTACCAATTGGTATGGGCGGATGGTAATTTTATTTTCCTTGAAGTGCTTATTGAATAATTGCAGCAGCTCAAATTTTGAAATACTGCTATTGTTGACGAGGTGGTAGAGGCCTGTTGTCCCTTCAATTGCTGCACGTTCAATGGCTTTTGCTAATGTTAGGGTAGTAACTCCCGTCCATATTGCGCCAGTATAGCCGTTAATAGTATCTTGCTGCTTCATAAACCAATGAAAGAGGCCTATGCCATCTACTTTCATATCAGGGCCGATGATAGAGTTACGAAACGTTAGGTGTGGAGTGCTTTCAATTTCCCCTAAGCCCTTCGTACGATCATAAAAGGTTTCTCCGTCGAGAAGGCTTTTTTCATGATAGGGGGCTACTTTTCCAGAGAATACACAATCCGTACTCAAATGAATAAGCTTTGTTTTCTTGTTTTTTAATAAAGATACGATGGCATGAGGCAAATAACTATTGAGATATATGCTTTTCTCACGGTCGGTTTCACAGGCATCATTTAAAACTCCGATACAATTGACTACAACATCGTAGTCGTGGTCTAGTAATAGTGACCTTAAAAAATTTGTATCTGAAATATCTCCCGTAATATTATTTCCGTATGAAAAGGCTGTTCGTGAATAGGTAGTTACATCATGCCCTTGAGAGCACAAATAGAGTGAAATCGTGTGGCCAGCCATTCCAGTAGCGCCAAGAACTAAAAATTTCAAGGTTTTCCTCCCATCCAATTATGTAATTCTTCTTGAACAAGAGGGAGCTTTAATAATTTTTCTTTGATTTCAGCGACGGACAGTATTTTCGTATTAGTAGAGTTATATTCATCGGTTAACGTAATTTTAGGAGAGCCCTCATCAAGATATTTCCCATAATTTAAATCCCGATTATCTGCAGGGATTCTATAAAAATTCCCCATATCGATGGCCTTTGCAGCTTCTTCCTTTGTTAATAACACTTCATAAATCTTTTCACCATGCCGTGTTCCGATAATTTGTATCTTATTTTGAGCCTGAAATATTTCTAGTAAAGCTTGTGCTAAATCCTCAATATAAGCAGCTGGTGATTTTTGAACCATAATGTCCCCGTTACCAGCGTGTGAGAAGGCGTATAAAACTAGTTCTACTGCCTCGTCAAGACTCATCATAAAGCGTGTCATTTTTGGATCTGTAATAGTTAAAGGCTTGCCAGCTTTAATTTGTTCGATAAATAAAGGGATAACAGAGCCTCGAGAGGCCATCACATTGCCGTATCGTGTACCGCAAATCAATGTTTGATCTGGATGAACCATTCTTGACTTAGCAATAAACGTTTTTTCCATCATGGCCTTTGATATTCCCATTGCATTTACTGGATAAGCAGCCTTATCAGTAGATAGGCAAATAATTTTTTTAACACCTGTTTGAATAGCAGCAGTTAAAACATTATCGGTACCGAGGATGTTCGTCTTAACTGCTTCTAGTGGGAAAAATTCGCAAGAGGGGACTTGCTTAAGAGCGGCAGCATGAAAAACAAAATCGACATCATACATCGCATTGTAAATGCTTTGGATGTCACGTACATCACCGATAAAAAATTTGATTTTCGGATGTTGATAGAGTTTACGCATATCATCTTGCTTTTTTTCATCTCTTGAAAAGATGCGTATTTCTTTAATGTCTGTATTCAAAAATCTCCTTAATACAGCATTACCAAAAGAGCCTGTGCCCCCTGTTATGAGAAGAACTTTATCTTTAAACATTGTATTGTTTCACACCTCTTACATGCATGGAGTACCAATTTATTTTAATCCTCTTCGATGTAAATCATATTCAGAATTCTCCCTCGGGAAGTTATACCAATATGCCAATTCATTTGTATATTTGCTCGTCGGGTTTTTATCCATTAAGGCACAGTTAAAATCCCAATCCCCAGCAATATCTTTTCTTATGGTAAAGGTTGCATCACCTAAAAAACTTCTTCGAATAATTTTAAATTGTCCAGGTAAAGTGTATCGATTAGATTCATCTTTTATAAATGCATAGCCAGCCTTTGTTAGCATGTTGTAGTAGTAAATATCAAACTGACCATCTACTTGTGCTAAGACGTTTCGTATAGCGGGTAAATAGTGATCATCACTATCAATGATAGCTATATAATCACCTGTAGCTTCTGCGATACATCGATTATAGGCTACACTAGCACCTAAATTAGTTGGATGGTTAATTATTTTTAAGGCAGGACAGTTTTTTTGATAGTCCTTTAATAGGGCTACAGTATTGTCAGTTGAGCCGTCATCGCAGACGATAATTTCATAGGCATATTCTTTCGGGATACTTTCCAACATGGTCAATATCCACTCTTCACTATTATAGGCAGGTGATAAAAAGCTAATATTCATGAAAAACCTCGATTCTTTTATAGTTAGTTGAAATAGGTGTAAGTAGGAGTTTTATAAAGTCTAATGCTGTTTACTTTGATTGACATAAAGGATTCTTTATTACAATATGCGTTGCAAGAGCTGTTCTATAGGCAATTGTTTATATTCGTTGTTATTTAAAAGAGAGAAAGCATATTGAAAATAAGGTGATTTTACTAGTGTATTCACGGTGCTTATACTATTCTTTTCACGTTATTAAACGAGAAATCATAATTTAATGAAAGCATTTCATTTTAATAAGGGGGATGTTATGTCAAAAAAGATAGCCTTCATATGTAGCGTGGAATCGTATAAGCTTTCCGACGCACATATTTTCAAAGATTTGTGCCTTGTTCCGATTTTGTTAGGTGAATATTTAGGCTATGATGTTAGTATTTTGACGACGGAAATGAATGAGGCATTATTGAAGCAAAATTTTCCTACTGTTACTTTTCAACATATTCCGTTTGGGGATGACTATGTTGCGAATATGAATACCTATTTAATAGAGCATGCGAAGGACATCGATATTGCATTTGCAATAGGGCCGTATCCATCGTATTTTTCGATATTAAAAACCTATAAAAAATATAATCCGAACGGAAAAATTTATATGAAACTAGATGTTAATCGGTTTTGGTTAAATCGATTGAAAACCTATCCTTATTTTACGGAGTTACTCCAGCTTTGTGATGTGCTGTCCTCTGAATGTGAATCCATTCAAAACGCTATTCATGAATTTTCGAATATAGATATTAAACGTATTCCTAATGGCTTTTATGAGCTGTTTCACACGGAGCCTGTTTCATTTAACGAGAAAGAAAATAGAATATTAGCGGTTGGTCGTTTAGATGCTCCTGAAAAACAAATTCTTTTAGCAGTCAAAGCATTTTTAGCAGCACAACTTTCAGATTGGGAATTTCGGTTAGTAGGTCCAATGTCAGAGGCGTTTAGACAGGAGCTGTTGAACGTGCTTGATGGAAACCCATTTGCGGCACAGGTCACTATTTTGGGACCGATTTATGATAAGGTGCAATTGGAGGAGGAGTATAGGAAGGCTAAAATTTTTTGCCTTACCTCTTTAGTAGAATGCTATGCTCATGTCTTTGCTGAGGCCGCAAAGAATGGTTGTTATATCGTTACGACTGATGTAGATGGGGCTGCGGATATTACTCATAATCAACGCTACGGGTCAATTCATCCGACACATGATTGGCAAAGTGTTGGACGGACATTGCAGCAAGTTACGAATCAAGAAGTTTTATTGGCTGATACATGCGAACACCTCCAAGCATTCGCAAGAGCGGAGTTAAATTGGAGAAATATTGTGCAAAAAGTGGCTGAATATTTAGGGGAAAAGCCAAGTTTAAATTAGGTAGAATAAGAGGAAGGGTAGATATCTCTAACATGTCATTATTATAAGGTGATTGGCGTGAAGACAGGGCACCTCCTTGGAGATTTTAGAGCCAGTAGGGGAACAAGGTTAAAAGCATCCTAAGCCTTCTTGATGAACGGAAATAAAATCTTCGTTATGGTGAATAAAACATAAATGTATAAAAAAATCCCCTAGATTTTCCATTGTCTAGGGGATAATCTTTCATTTTTTTGAAAACTTAAATCGTGCAGCTATTACACTACCTTCAACTGAAAAGTCTATTCTTCTACAAAGTTCGTTTTTCAGCCCAAGGCTATATCTTATTTTATTTCAAGTGTATACGGTTGAGTACTAGCTTTGCCGTAATATTCACTTACTTCAATATAGTAAGTGCCTTTATCTAGTTCGACTGTACCTACTTCAGCATCTCCAGCTCCGTAAAGATCTAAAGTTTCTACTGTTTTTCCTTTTGCATCAATAATTCGGATGACGCCATCTAGTGCTTTTTCTGTTTGAAGAGAGAATGACACATTGCGTTTGCTGTCGTTATTAAACTCAAAATAGTCCTTATCACCAAATGGAACACCAGCATTTAGATATTGAGTGGCTACCCATTTATCATCTTTTTTCGAAAGTACAGTTGGTTTTGTCGGTATACCGTTAACTAACTTAGAATCTGCATCTTCATCTGGTTTTTTATGATCAAACAAAGTTAAAGTATATGGCTGGATTGATACTTGTCCAACATTGCTTCCGTTAAGAACAATAAAATAACCGTGATCTTTTTTTGCTTTAAAGGAAGTATTTACATCTGTTGTTCCTCCAAGACCGAGTAACATTTGAAGGAGGTCTTCACCTTGTCCAAATGGAATTTGTGTTGCCATTTCTTCTGGATCGATTTCCATGTTACCATTTGTATCTTCAATAATGACGCCTGAAAACTTTAAGTCATTTTGAAGTTCTTTAGGTAATTGATTTAGTTGTTCTTTTGTAAATGGTACAGAAGAAATAAGAAGACTCATGACTTCATCGTTACCTTTTTGTTTGTAGTAGTAGAAATCAGTATCATCTTGATAAATGAGATGATCTTTGTAAGTGATACCAGGTTGAATCGTGTTAGCAGCTCCTGGTGAATTATTATTTCTATTATCGTCTTCTGGAATTGCTGCCATTTTACTAGTTTTAAGTGTATATGGTTCAGCAGAACGGTCACCAAGATTCATAACTTTTACAACATATGTTTTGTCCTTTTCCAATGCAATTGCCTTAGCATCGTTTGGATCACTTGTTTGTCCTAGAAGTAGCCCTAGTAGTCCCATATCATTCGTTAATGAAGTAACTGGATTTAATTCATTTGTCTTCTCATCGTATTCAAATATAGTCCCAGCTGGTGATTGGTTCATACCTTTTTGAATTTGGAAACCATATACGGCATCTTCTTTAGCAGTAAATGCGAAGTAATCTTCATCATCTTCTGTTTGGAAGTATGCTTTTTGATCTTTGCTGATATCAAAGCGAATTGCTTGGTCCATGATTTGGTCAACGTTTTCTGGTTTATCCATAGCATATGGATTCATGAATATATTCATGAAATCATTTTGTTGCTTACGTTTTTTTGTTTTATATTCAGTTAAAGGTAAAAGACTCTCTTGTACGTTGTCTTCTAGCATCATCGCATTTAATTGAAGGCCATCTTCATCTATAGGATAAGTAACGACTTCACCTTTTAATGTGTAAGGGATGATTGATTCACTAACAGTTTGCTCAGTATCAATACCGCCGCTAAAGAACATATCAAGTGAAAAATTACTACCGGTTTCATTAGATACGCTTATTACATACTCTTCCTCAGGTATAGCATCGACAACTAAGTTTACTCCATCGCCTTTATCCGCGCCGTAAGTTGCTCGAATTGGATAGGCCTCATTTAATCCTTCAACATCGTCTTCCTCTGTCGGAACATTAACTAAGTCTTCTTTTAGAAAAAGCTCCATGGATGCAGTAACACCTGGAATCCCAGTTAAATCAAATTTCAGTGTCGTTGGTTCATTCACTGAAAATGTAAAATAATCTTTGTCACCTAGATGATCTTCAGAAAGTAGGGTATAGTTTTTCCCGGCTGTACTGAATGGGAATTTTTCAATCTTCTCCATATGTTCCATATCTAATGCATCAATTGGTAATTTTTTAGTCGTTTGAGCCGTGAAGACGTAGTTAGAATCACCCTTTGAGCTATAGCTGCCATTTTGATCTTTAACTCCAATAAGAAGGGTTCCTTTTTGATCTGCATTATATAGGTATCCTTCTTGCTTGCCTACGCGAACATCATTGACGTTAATTGGTTCTACTTCTTCTTTTTGACCTTCAGGGTAGAAGTATAAATCAAATGCATAATCGTATTTGTTTGCACCTTTTAATGTCAGTTGAGCATACTCATTTGCGTCTAGATCAACCTTGTACCATTTCTTTTCGTCCGGTAACTTGAATTCTCCTTTTTCGGTATTTAAGGTATCTTTTTTAAGAACTTTTGCGTTTTTCAAGCGCTCTTCTTTTGTTTCAGAATACTGTTTTGGTAGATTGTTAATATTAAACTGTAATGCTTTCACAGGATCTACTAGGCCATGTCCATATGTAAGATCATAGCCCTTGTCACCTAAATCCTTTGCAGTCATTTCGAGAATAGCTTCTATTTCATAAGGCTTTAAATCTGGATATTTTGATTTTAGTAGGGATGCCACACCTGCAACAACAGGAGAGGCCATCGATGTTCCGCTAAATTTTACAAAGGAGGATCCTTTTTTCTCATCATAAACTGAACTATATATATCTTCGCCTGGAGCTACTAGATCAACCGATGGGCCGTAGTTTGAATAGCTTGATAGTTTGTTTCTATCATTCGTAGAACCTACACTTATAACGCCTTCGAATGAAGCAGGGAAGGAGTAATTATCTGTCGATTCATTTCCAGCAGCAGCTACAACGGTAATTCCTTTATCAATCGCTTTCTGAACGGCTTCCTCCATTAATGGAGATTCACCATAGCCGCCAAGACTCATATTGATAACATCGGCGCCTTGCTCAATAGCGTAAAGGATTCCTTGTGCAATGGCGAAATCACTAGCACCATCTTTTCCGTTGAATACATCAATTGGAAGAAGCTTGGCATTTGGATTAATCCCATGGCCTCCAATCCCATTATCTTTTGCCGCTCCAACAATGCCTGCTACATGTGTTCCATGCTCACTAGGATAAGAAGTATTGGCAGGTGCTGCAGCATTATATGGTGGTAGCACTTGAGATTTTAAATCAGGATGTTTAAAATCCACGCCACCATCGATAACTGCTACTTTTACCTCGTTGTTACCTGCTAATTCTAGTGCTTTATCAATTTGAAGAAGATTCAAATGATACATATCCTGTTTCTTTGGATCTACTTCAGTGCCAAAGGAATGATACACGTAGCTTGGGGATACACGTTTAACCCCTTTTTGCTTAGTATAATATGAAACTGCTTTTTCTAAATTTGTTCCTTTGTTAAGTTGGATAACATCGTATCCTAATGAAGGAATAGAGCGGATCACTTTTGCGCCAATTTTTTTGTGTGCATTCTTATCAAGACCGGAATGTTTGACGATAATAGTATCCTGACTAATCCATTCTTTTTGATTCTTAGATGATTGTTCCTTATTGCTAGCTATTTTCACTAACTCTTGGTTCTTTGCTGTTTTTTGTGGTGCTTCAGCAAAGGCAGAAGTAGCAGGAACCATTAGTGCTGCGGATGCAACTAAAGCTACTGATTTTTTCTTCCAGTTTTTCAACTGTATTCCCTCCTTGGGTGTTCCAAATATTTGTGACATCTATACTATTACGAATGAACGATAGAAAAGTTTCGTAATAAGTATATATTTTTCCAAAAGTACCATTCTATATTTTACCACGTTCCTCGTTATAAAAATATGTAGAAGGGAAGTCAAAAATCCTCAAAGGACCATAGGGTACATCCTACTCGATTTGTGCGTTTGGAGTAGTAGCGTGGATTCTACTACAATTGAAAAGTACCAAATATGGACAAATTATCTTAAAGCCGCTCAATAAGTCTGTGTAAATCTTTCTTCGAACGAGGCATTTTTATGTTTTTCTCAAATAACTTTTTCTTTTGTAAGGCAACGGCCATTTCAAAGACCCATGGGCGTTCAAGATGGGCTCTTTCAAGCAAATCCTCTTGGAAGAACATTGCTACTGGATCTCCATTGTAAATAATTCTCCCAGCTTCCATCACGATGATTTGATCTGCCCATTCATAGGCTAAGGGGATATCATGCGTTGCCAATAATATTGTTCGTTCCCCGTTTTCTAACATAGCTAAATACTGTAAAACTTGTGCACTATAATAATTATCTAGTCCAGCTGTCGGTTCATCTAATAATAAAACGGAAGGTTCCATTGCAAGTACGCCTGCCATTGCGACACGTTTTTTCTGACCAACACTTAAAAAATGGATCGGTTTATCTAGCAATGCTTCGACTTCGGTTTGAGCGACAGCCCACGCAATTTTTTCCTCGATTTTTTCAGTTGTCCAGCCAAGATTCAAAGGACCAAATGCAATATCTTGCTTAACTGTGCCGGAAAAAAGCTGGTTGTCTGCATCCTGAAAAACAATACCAACCTGTTGGCGTAATTCTTTTAATGCTTTTCTACTATAGTTCAGTTCATTGCCACAAAAGGAGATACTTCCAGCGGTAGGCTTCAAAATACCATTTAAATGCTGAAATAACGTTGATTTCCCGGCTCCATTATGACCAAGTAAAGCGATTTTTTTTCCCTTTGGAATTTGAAGTGTAATATCTGTTAAGGCATGAGTTCCATCTGCATAAGCGTAGGATAAATGTGTTAAATCAAAGTATAAATCTGTCATCAGAAAAAACCTCCATAAATGATGAGGAGTATAAAAATAGCAGCAATACCTATCCAATTTTTCGTGTTACAGGGAACATCATCCTGCCAATAGACCATTTCGCCACCACGTGCTTCCATTGCATTGTTTAGCTCACGACTGCGTTGGAACATCTCGACAAATAAAGCTGCAATTAGCATTGATACCGATCGAAGCCACTGCATAGGGGAGCTGTATCCCAGACGAGCCTGTTGGGCAAGATGAATTTTTTGCATACTGTCTAAAAAGATAAAAATAAAACGATACGTTAGCTCTACTAACTCTACAAATAGAGTTGGGAGTCGCCATTGTCGTAAGACGTAACAAATAGATTGGACTGATGTTGTGAGAATTAAAAAATACAAACAGCTAATGCTGCCAAGGACGATGAAAAAAAGCTGCTGCGCTGTTACTAGGCTTGCACTGCTGACAAAAATTGTCCAATTATGAAGAGAAAATGACCAAATGTTTGAAGGAAGCCTGTTTGTCGCTGGCGCGATAGAAATTAAAATGGATACTAAACTTGATAGTAAAAAAAATCCAGGTAGCAACAATAACTTTGCGTAATATTTAGCAGGGATTTTTGCGCCTAAAATGATAAAAGCACTCATCACAATAAATGTAATGAGTGAAATTCGTTCATCTCTCATGATAAGCGACAATAAAAGCAGTCCAAGGGATAACGTCATTTTTTCTAGCGGATGAACAGACGCTAGTTTATTCAAATAAGCATACTTATCAATGAGTAACATAGCGTTTAACCTTCTTTATGTTTGCCGCGCATTAAGCCGATGAAATACCCGATGAAACCAGCACCGATAGCAGCTTGTAGTGCGAATAATAAGCTTTCAATTTCACCACTTGGTGGTTCCCATAAGCTTTCAAACCATGGCTCGTAGCTAGCATCTATTTCACTAATTGCTGCTTCCGCTTCGCCATCAGCCCCTTCGAATTCAGCACCTTTTTGAATAAACAGGGGAACGATTGCTAACAACACAACAATGGCGATGAGCAGTAAGTTTTTTTTCATTTTAGTGAGCCTCCTTTGCAGAGAACACACGTAGAGCTTTTAGTTCACTCACATTGTATTTTTTCAGAAAGTTCATAACGATCACTGTTAAAATTCCTTCACTAACAGCAAGAGGAATTTGTGTTAACGCAAAAATACCAGCAAATTTAGTGAATGAAGCCATAAAGCCTCCGACCTCAGAAGGGAAGGCAAGAGCTAATTGGACAGAAGTGACAATATATGTACCTAAGTCACCAAGCATTGCTGCTAAAAAGACAGCAATGGAAAAGGATAGTCCCAATTTTTGTGAGCCCTTAAATACATAGTAGGCGATAATAGGACCCATAATTGCCATAGAAAAAGTGTTTGCCCCTAATGTTGTAAGCCCACCATGCGCTAACAGTAAAGATTGGAATAATAATACGATTGTCCCGATAACACTCATCGCTAATGGTCCAAAAAGAACTGTTCCAAGTCCAACACCTGTAGGATGCGAGCAACTTCCTGTTACAGAAGGGATTTTTAAGGCAGAAAGTACAAAGGCAAAGGCACCCGAAAGCCCTAATATCATTTTTGTTTCAGGATTTTCATCAATGGTTTTACGAATAGAACGTAATCCTAAAATAATAAATGGAATCGAAATGACCCACCAAAAAATCGCCCATTCGATTGGCAAAAAGCCCTCCATTATATGCATCGCAAATGCACGATTTGGTACGAATAAAAATGCCAATAAAAAATAACTAAGCTTCCAACCTGAAAATTTCAAAAATCTCTCCTCCTTACATTAAAATTTTTAGAAAAAGTATGCGAAAAAAAGCACTTCTCCGATAGTGGAAAAGTGCATAGCTAAAAAAGCAAATAAAATTCTAATCTGCTAAGCCGCACACCCATCCTCGTAGGTTGAAACGATCACATATTTTTCGGCAGGTCTCCTGGCTTTAGTTCAACGTTTTATAGGCCTTCCCATCCTTTGGACAGTGACATTATCTATAAAACTCCCTAATACAGTGGCGGGACCGCGCCGGACTTAAACCGGCTTCCCTTTTAAGCGAAATGCTGAACATTTCACACCGAAAAAAAGATGAAGTTGTGAGATTTCACGACAAAGTGTAACACGAATTTCCATATATATGCTATCCCTTTTGTGAAAAAATTTTAAATTGGGTGTCTATGTCGAAAATTTAGATAAATAGAAAATGGATGTCGCATTTTTCTATGGAATTTTAAAAAAATTGTCACAAATTAAGAAAGAAATATTGAAATTTTAAAAAAATAAGCTATGATAGAAACAGTTTTCAATTACAAAAAAACCATATAATTCATATAAAACATCCATAAGTGCTTGAATATTCAAGATAATAGGGAAATCGGTGAAAGTCCGATACAGCCCCCGCTACTGTAATAGCTGATGAAATCGCGGATGCCACTAGTGAAAACTTAGGAAGGCGCGAAAGTAAAAGGAAGCTTAAGTCAGGAAACCTGCTTATGTGATGATGCAAGCAAACTTTTCGGAGGGAGAAGTTGAAGCGAAAGCGAGTACCAGTATATATTCGTTTTTATTTGGCTTCTACTAAACCTTTACTCTTCGTCTAGAGTAAAGGTTTTTCTTTTTCCTAAAAGCATATGAGGGGAGAACGACTATGACAACTTGGAATTTAGAGGGGATGAAAACACATCTTTTTATTTGCAATGGTAGTAGTTGTATGAAAAAAGATGCTGAGGACATTACACAGGCAATTCGTGATGAAATACAGTTACTGGAGCTTGATAAGGAGATACATACAACAAGGACCCGCTGTAATGGCAGGTGTAAGGATGCTTGTGTTGTCATTGCATATCCTCAGGGCAATTGGTACCGAGTGCCAACGAAGGAGCATGCGAGAGTACTTGTACAAGATTTAAATCATGAAGCGTTACATAATGAGCATGTTTTTACATTGCGTGAAGGTTCGTTGCAGCGTACAGCACAAACAACAGCCATTAAAGGCATTGAAAAGGTGAAAGAGGGGTAACAAAATGGCTCAAAAAGGTAAGATTTTCGTAGTTGGCTTTGGCCCTGGAGACTTTAAACATATTACGACTCGTGCTGTGGAGGCACTACAACAAAGTCATATGATTATAGGCTATAAAACTTATGTTGAACTGATTCAGGATTTAGTTAGTGCAAAGTCGATTATTAGTACTGGTATGACAGAGGAAGTTTCACGTGCGCAAGAAGCGGTGCGTCAAGCAGAGGCTGGAAGTATCGTATCGGTCATTTCCAGTGGGGATGCCGGGGTTTATGGAATGGCAGGATTAGTGTATGAGGTATTAATCGAGCTAGGCTGGACAGAAGCAACTGGTATCGAGGTAGAAATTGTTCCAGGTATTTCAGCTATTAATTCATGTGCCAGTTTACTAGGTGCTCCCATTATGCATGACGCCTGTACCATTAGTTTAAGTGACCACTTAACACCTTGGAATTTAATTGCAAAACGAGTAGAAGCAGCAGCAATGGCGGATTTTGTTATTGCTCTTTATAACCCGAAAAGTGGACGTCGTACGAGACAAATTGTAGAGGCACAACGAATTTTATTGGAATATCGTTCGCCAGATACACCAGTTGGACTTGTGAAAAGCGCGTATCGTGACCGTCAGGAAATAACGATGACTACTTTAGCAGAAATGCTTGAACATGATATCGGCATGTTAACAACGGTTATTATCGGGAATTCAACAACATTCTTCTACGACAATAAAATGATTACGCCACGTGGTTATCAGCGTAAATATACACTTGGTGAGGAAAAACAACCGTTACGACCACATCAACGACTTAAAGAAGAAAATGAACCATGGGCGATGAATCAAGAAACAGGAGCAGCACGTAATGATTTTGCGACAGATCCTAATGCCAATCGTATTAAGCCCAGTTTAGCCATAACACCACAACAAAAGCCTAAAAAATCGTCACTTGAAATGGCGACAGCTGCTCTTACTATGGTAAAGGGAACAAGCGCGGTGAAAGTAACACCTAAGCGTGTTCAACAAAAAATCGAATCTATTTTTGAATTAGCGGTTAGTCCTGGGGTTGCCAATAAGTTCTTTAGTCCTCAACAAATGATGACGTTGGCTGAGGTAGTTGGTGAGGAAGGAACGATGGAGTATACACCAGACCATCAAATTCATTTGAAAGTTCCAACGTCCGAGCCTGAAGAGGTTACCGCAAAGCTTCGTGAAGTTGGCTTTTTACTAGCACCAATTGGTGACGTGCTATCGTTAAAGGCTTGTGACTTCTGTTATGGAGAAAAGTTCGATTCGATTCCATATGCGGAAGAAATTCAAGAAAAGCTTGGTGGTATGTCGTTACCGAAAACATTAAATATCGGCTTTAACGGCTGCGGTATGGCATGTTATCGAGCAGTATTTGATGATATTGGCATTGTTTATCGTAAAAGTAAATTTGATGTTTTTATTGGTGCCAAGCCGGTTGGTCGTACAGCACATGCGGCCCAGCCAGTTGTTGAGGGATTAGAGCCTGAACAGCTCATCCCACTTATTACCGATATTATCGAAGAATATAAAGCAAATGCACATCCAAATGAACGTTTGTTTAAATACTTCAAGCGTGTGAAAAAGATATTACATTTTACGTATCAGGATATGTCTTCAAAAATAAAAGTAGAGCCCGCTCCATGCGGCGACTAGTGAGGAGTAATAAGATGAAAGCAATTTTATTTGTCGGCCACGGGAGCCGTTTAGCTGCAGGAAATGATGAGGTACGCACGTTTATCGAGCAAATGACACCTCGTATTGATGATAGCTTTTTAGTAGAAACATGTTTTTTAGAGTTCGCTTCGCCGAACATTGAAGAAGGTATTACGAACTGTGTGAAGAAGGGTGCTACAGAGGTACACGTTATTCCGATTATCCTTCTTCATGCTGGACATTCAAAAATGCATATTCCAGCAGAAATCGAACATGCGCGTGAGCATTATCCGAATATAACGTTCACATATGGTCAAACAATCGGTATCCATGAAGAAATATTTGCGATTTTAGAAGATCGTTTAGCAGAAATCGGCTTTAATGCGGAAGAAGAACAGAAGGATACTGCCATTTTATTAATTGCACGAGGCGGTAGTGACCCATATGCAAATGGTGATTTTTATAAAATTACACGTTTGTTATGGGAAAAACTCCCGGTTCAGTATGTAGAAAGCGCGTTTATGGGCGTCACAGATCCGCGTGTTGAAGAAGGAATAGAGCGCTGTGTGAAGCTGGGTGCTAAAAAAGTCATTATGCTACCGTACTTTTTATTCACAGGTATCCTAATGGAACGAATGAATGGTATGTGTAAGCAATTTAACGAAAAATATCCTGAATGTGATATTCAAATTGCTAACTATTTTGGCTATCATGAGCGTTTACAAAATGTGCTATTAGAGCGTATTGAGCAAGCTGTGAATGGTACATCAACAGGTATGCAAGATTTAGAAAATTATCGTGCTTATGCGGCAGTGCATGGACATGCGCATCATCATCACCATCATGACCACGATCATGGACATGATCATGATCATCACGATCACCATGATCACGATCACGACCATCATCACCATCATGAAGAGGAGCCAGTGAAATGATTTTCATGTTAGCAGGGACGAGCGATGCTAGGAATCTAGCACTTGAAATCCAGTCAGCAGGTTATGCTGTGACAGCAACGGTCGTTACTGAATCAGCTGCTTCTAGCCTGGCAGAAGTAGGCCTTCCTTATTTAATCGGTCGTTTAACAGCGGATGAAATGGCGACGATTATTACGGAGCGAGGGTACCGTTTAGTTGTAGATGCCTCTCATCCATTTGCTGAAGAAGCTTCAAAAAATGCCATGGCGGCAGCTGAGCTAGCAAATGTTCCTTATATTCGCTATGAACGTGCTCATGAGCATTATGCCCATCCACTAATTACGGTAGTGAAAGATTATGAGGAGGCTGCCCATTTAGCAGCGGAAATACGTGGTGTCATTATGCTAACGACGGGCAGTAAAACGCTAGCAACCTTTACGAAGGTATTACATGGTTTAGAAAATACACGAGTGATTGCGCGTATGCTTCCTCGACTCGATAATATGGAAAAATGCGAAGCACTTGGTGTGGCACAAAGAGATATTGTTGCCATACAGGGCCCTTTTTCAAAGGAATTAAACGAAGCCCTCTTTCGTCAATATGATGTGACATTGATGATCACGAAAGAAAGCGGCAAGGTTGGCTCGGTGGATGAAAAGCTAGACGCTGCCCTTGCATGTGGCATTGAAACGATTTTAATTGCAAGACCAAATATAAAATACGGACAGCAATATTTTACATTTGAAGATGTATTACAAGCTGTACAAAACACACTTTAGGAGGCCATTCAGATGGATTTTAAAACAGATTTCAAACCTTTAACAGTAGACCCAGATAAAATTTACGATTACAGTTTTTCAATTATTGCAGAGGAAATGGGCGAGCATAACTTCTCAGAGGATGAGTGGAAAGTTGTTCGTCGTATCATTCACGCTTCTGCTGACTTTGAATTAGGACGTAGCGTTATTATTACACCAGGAGCACTTGAGGCCGGTATTAAATCAATCCTTGCTGGTCGCCATGTCATTGCAGATGTGCAAATGATCGAAAGTGGTTCAGGGAAAAAACGCTTCCAAAAGCATGGTGGCGATTTACACTGTTATATTGCTGATGAAGACGTATCGATTGAGGCGAAAAAACAAAACACAACACGTGCAATTATTTCTATGCAAAAGGCTACTAAATTACATGAAGGTGGCATCTATGCAATTGGGAATGCACCAACAGCATTACTTGAATTAATTCGTTTAATTAAAGAAGGCTTAGCGAAACCAGATTTAATTATCGGTATGCCCGTTGGTTTCGTGTCAGCTGCTGAATCGAAGGAAGAGCTGTTAAAACTAGAAGGTATTCCGTATATTACAAATGTTGGTCGTAAAGGCGGTAGTACAGTGACGGTTGCCGCATTGAATGCTGTCTCACTTTTAGCGGATGAACAGGCGAAAAAATAGTGGAGCGGAAGCCAAAAAAGGATCCCAAAGACATGCGTCACGGTTATACAACGGGATCCTGTGCAACTGCAGTAACGAAGGCCGCATTACTTGCCTTAATTACAAATGAAGAGCAAGAAACAAGTACTATTCATTTACCGATTGGGCGAGATGCGACCTTTACGATAGAAAAATGTACATTTCAGCAGGATGCTGTCAGCTGTGAAACGATTAAAGATGCTGGTGATGACCCAGACGCAACACATAAAGCACTCATTATCGGCACGGTGAGCTGGTCGGATATACCAGGTATTCATCTGGACGGTGGAATTGGTGTCGGGCGTGTAACAAAGCCCGGCTTACCAGTACCTGTCGGAGAAGCGGCCATCAATCCAGTACCACGGAAGATGATTCATAGTACTGTACAAGGCGTACTTGATGAATTTCAAATTAAACGAGGCGTTAACGTAGTTATTTCCGTCCCTAAAGGTGAGGAAATTGCTAAAAAAACGTTAAATGGGAGACTTGGTATTATTGGAGGCATCTCCATTTTAGGTACAAGGGGAACCGTCGTGCCTTTTTCGAGTTCCGCCTATATGGCCAGCATTGTCCAAGCGATTAGTGTTGCAAAAGAGGCTGGTTGTGAGCATCTAGTTGTGACGACTGGTGGCCGCAGTGAAAAGTATGGGATGGCACAGTACCCTCATTTGCCAGAGGAAGCGTTTATAGAAATGGGCGATTTTGTAGGCTTTACATTAAAGCATTGTAAACGACTTGGTATGAAGCAAGTATCGCTTGTTGGTATGATGGGGAAATTCTCGAAGGTGGCACAAGGTGTCATGATGGTGCACTCCAAAAGTGCTCCTATTGATTTTAACTTTTTAGCACAATTAGCAGTGGATATAGGTGCAGATGAAGAAACCGTTACAAACGTACGAGAGGCAAACACTGCTTCACAGGTCGGAGAAATTATGGCAGAAAAGGGCTATGATGCATTTTTCAACCACTTATGTGAAGCTTGCTGTTATTCTTCATTACATCATATTAAGGGCGGTTTAACGCTTTCCACATCGATCTATTCGATGCAGGGACAATTATTAGGAAGGGCTGATGACATTGCATCGATCGATGAAATTGATTGGGATCGGGGATAACGGACAAGAAAGCTTACTACCACAATATGTACAGTGGATTGAAGACTGTGAGGTACTTGTTGGTGGAGAGCGTGTTCTAGAATTTTTCCCGAATTTCACTGGTGAAAAAATGTTGATTAAAGGTGGTCTTTCAGCGCTTGTCGAAAGGTTATCTGCAGAAACAAGAAATACAGTTATTTTAGCGTCAGGTGATCCATTATTTTACGGAATCGGTGGTTATTTAGCGAAAAAGCTAGACATTGACGTTTATCCATATATGAGCTCTGTGCAGCTTGCTTTTTCAAAGATGGGGGAAAGCTGGCAGGATGCTTATGTTACAAGTATTCATGGGCGCTCCATGAAAGGCTTAGCACAACGAATTGATGGTAAAAAGAAAGTGGCATTGCTAACAGATGCAGAGAATAATCCGAATGAGTTGGCACGTTATTTAAAGCACTTTGGCATGACAGAGTACCGTGCATTTGTCGCAGAAAATTTACAGGGCACAAATGAAAAATTCGGTTGGTATTCGCTTGATGAATTAGAAATGGCTGATTTTTCTCCATTAAATGTTGTCATTTTACAGCAAACTTCAGAACCGAAACGCTATGCACTCGGTATCGATGATGAAGAATTCTCACAGCGTAAGCCAGACAAAGGGCTGATTACGAAAAAAGAAATTCGTGTCTTAAGTTTACAAGCGATGCAACTGCAAAAGGATAGCACTATTTGGGACGTTGGGACATGTACGGGTTCGATGGCGATTGAGGCAGGCAAGCTTGCGCCAGAAGGTCAAATATTTGCCGTGGAGAAAAACGCTCCAGATTTAGAAAATTGCCTGCAAAATCAGCAAAAGTTCCGTGTAGATATTACTGCTATTCATAGTAAAGCGCCAGCAGGACTTGAAAACTTCCCTGACCCGAATGCGATTTTTATCGGCGGCACGGGAGGAGAAATGGTGGAGTTATTACAATTGTGCTGTACACGCTTAAAGCCAAATGGTCGTATTGTCTTGAATGCTGCAACCATTGAAAATTTATATAAAGCAGTCGAAGCGTTTAAGTCTTGTGGCTTTGCTGTAGACATCTTGCAGGCACAGCTTGCGCGCAGTAAACCAATATTAGATATGACACGTTTTGTCCCATTAAATCCAATTTACATTATTTCTGCATATCGAAAGGAAGAAAATCATGAGTAATCTTGGTATTTTATATGGCTTGGGCGTAGGTCCTGGCGACCCAGAGTTAATTACAGTTAAGGCATTCCGTATCATTCAAGAATCGCCTGTTATTGCCTATCCGAAAAAACTAAAAGGCAGTAAAAGCTATGCACATCGTATCGTAGATGTCTACATTAACCCAGAAGAAAAGGACATGCTTGGCCTAGTATTTCCAATGACAAAAGATGAAGCTGTATTAGAACGCGAATGGACGAAATCAGTGGAACTTGTCTATGGAAAATTAAAAGAAGGTAAGGATGTCGCATTTGTTACAGAAGGTGACCCATTATTATATAGTACGTTCATCCATATGATGAAGCTTATGCAGGACATGCACCCGGACGTTGAAATTCAAACAGTTCCTGGTATTTCTTCGTTCAACGGTTCAGCATCACGACTTGGCATTGCGCTGGCAGATGGCGATGATCGTGTTGCCATTGTCCCTGCCCATGATAACTATGAGGCGATGCGTGAAGCGATTGAAAGTCACGATGCAGTGGTGTTCATAAAAGTAGCGAAGGTTATTGATTTAATGCTTGAGGTGCTTCGTGATTTAGATTTACTTGATAAGGCATCAGTCGTAACAAAGGTAACGTCAGACGAAGAGATTATTTGGGATGTACGCGAGCTAGACGGTGTCGATTTAGAATATTTAACGTTAATGGTGGTGCGTAAATAATGAAGAAAATATATATTGTCGGCGCTGGTCCTGGTGATCCAGATTTAATTACAGTGAAGGGTTTACATATGCTACAAACAGCGGACGTAGTAATGTATACAGATTCTTTAGTGAGTGAGGACCTTATTGCAAAGGCACGACCAGATGCAGAGGTTATTCGTACGGCAGGTATGCATTTAGAGGAAATGGTAGCGACTATGGTAGATCGTGTCAATGCGGGGAAAGTGGTAGCTCGTATGCATACAGGGGACCCTGCGATGTATGGAGCCATCATGGAGCAGGTGGCACTATTAAAAAAAGAAGGTATTGGTTACGAGGTTATTCCTGGTGTTAGCTCTGTCTTCGCTTCTGCAGCGGCAATTGGGGCAGAATTAACTATTCCTGACTTAACACAAACACTTATTTTAACGCGTGCCGAAGGACGTACTCCTGTACCAGAATTTGAAAAGCTACGTGATTTAGCAAGTCATCATTGTACAATTGCCTTATTCCTGAGCGCAACGTTAACAAAGAAAATAGTAAAAGAATTACAAAATGCTGGCTGGGCTGATGATACACCAGTAGCTGTTATTCAACGAGCTTCTTGGCCAGATCAAAAAATCGTACGTACAACATTAATTGAACTGGATGAAGCCATGCGTGTAAACGGTATTCGTAAGCATGCGATGATTTTAGCTGGCTGGGCATTAGATCCAGATATTCATGATAAAGATCAATATCGTTCGAAATTATATGATGCTACTTTTACACATGGCTTTAGAAAAGGCGTGAAGACTAGTGATTGAGTTACAAGAGGGCGTATTGCCAGAGGTTGACCAACGAAATCCTTATGCAGTTGTCGCCATTACAAAGCACGGTGTTCAAATTGGACGTCGCTTGCAGCAAACCTTTGCTGCGAGCGACTTATATTACATGAGTAAATTCGAGCAGGGTGATGAAGCAGAAAAGCATATTCAGATGTTTACAGGTACTGTGCGTTTACTGTTGCCTACTCTTTTTAAGCAATATAAAGGCTTAATTTTAATCATTTCACTCGGTGCAGTTGTACGCATGATAGCACCGATTTTAAAGGATAAAAAGACAGATCCAGGCGTTGTTGTCATTGACGATCGTGGTGAAAACGTAATTAGCGTGTTATCGGGACATTTAGGTGGCGCCAATGAACTGACACATGAAGTAGCTGCAGCACTTGGAGCAAATCCGATTATTACAACAGCCTCAGATGTGCAAAAGACCATTCCGGTTGATTTATTTGGTGCACGTTTTGGCTGGGTATGGGATAGCGCCGACAAACTAACACCTGTCAGTGCCTCTGTTGTCAACGAGGAGCACGTCGCAATCGTTCAGGAAACTGGGGAACGTGACTGGTGGATGCGTGATACAGCGATGCCAGAACAAATTAAAATGTATCCGTCAACATATGCTGCGATTGAAGCGAAACCACATGCTACTCTGCTGATTACTGACCGCATCATTGACCCGGAGGAAGAAGTACTTCTTGAAAATGGTGTCATTTATCGACCAAAATCGGTCGTGCTTGGCATGGGCTGTAATCGTGGAACAGCTGTGGAAGAAATTGAGCAAGTCATTGATGAAACTCTTGCAGAGCTGAAGCTTTCGAAAAAAAGTGTGAAAGCGCTATGCACGATTGATTTAAAGAAGGACGAGCAATGCCTACTAGAAATAACGAAGAAATACGATTGGGAGTTTGTAACATATTCACCGGCGGAATTAAATGAAATTGATTTCCCATCACCTTCGGAAACCGTATTTAAATATACAGGAGCATACGGGGTGAGTGAGCCTGCAGCGATGCGTTATGCGCAGGTCGAGTCGCTTGTGCTAGAAAAGAAAAAATCGGGCAATGCTACAATCTCAGTTGCTAGATTAACATTTTAAGGAGGAAGCCTATGCAAACGAATCGCTTTGTACTTGCTGGTACTGGTAGTGGAGTTGGTAAAACAACCTTTACCATTGGACTCATGAAAGCGTTACAAGAAAAGGGCAAAATTGTGCAAGGCTTTAAATGTGGTCCCGATTATATTGACCCTACCTATCATACTGCCGTAACAGGAAGGGTATCGCGCAATATTGATAGCTGGATGTTTTCACATGAAGCAGTGCGTGATATAGTCGCGCGCGCAAGCAAAGATGCTGATGTTTCCATTATTGAAGGAGTTATGGGCTTTTATGATGGCAAAAGTCCGCTATCGGATGCTGGCTCTGCAGCAGACAATAGTGTTGTCACAGAGAGTCCTGTTATTTTAATTGTCAATTGTGCAAGTATGGCACGAAGTGTAGCGGCAGTTGTGAAAGGTTTTCAATTGTTGTCGGATCAACCGAATATCGTTGGTGTCATTGCCAACCAAGTCGGAAGTGTCGGTCATTATGAGATTGCGAAGGCTGCTATTGAGCAGGAGTGTGGTATTCCTGTCATCGGCTATTTGAAGCGAGAGGAAGGGATTGATATTCCTAGTCGTCATTTAGGATTAGTCCCTGCCATCGAACGAGGAGAACTCGATACATTTTTTGATAAGCTAGGCGCTCTAATGGCTGACACCATTGATTTAGATCATTTGCTTGAATTAACAAAGGCTCCTGTTCTACAAGAATCAGGGCAACTATTTGCGGAACAACCATCTCAAAATATTTGCATCGCTGTAGCAAAGGATGCCGCGTTTAACTTTTATTATGAAGAGAATTTGAATTTACTGCGTGCAAAAGGAGCCGAGCTTCAATTTTTCTCTCCACTTGCGAATGAGCCTGTTCCGGCTACAGCAGACGGATTGTATATAGGTGGGGGCTTCCCTGAAGAATTTGCAGATATTTTGGCGGATAATTCAGATGCCAAAAAGTCTATTCGTGAAGCAATTGCCAAAGGTCTTCCAACATTAGCTGAGTGTGGTGGCTTTATGTATTTGACGGAGGCTATTACGAATAGCAATGGTGACCGTTATGACATGGTTGGTGTTATTCCGGGAGAAGTAGCAATGCAAACAAAACTAGCGGCTCTCGGCTACCGTGAAATTTTTGGCACACCAAATAATTTTTTAATTGGTACAGATGAAGAAGCTAAGGGACATGAATTCCACTATTCAAAATATAGCGGCTCACATAATACGCCGGCCTATGAAACGAAGGGGCGCTTTGGTAACAAGAAAGAGGGCTACCAAGCAGGGAATTTAGTAGCTGGCTATACGCATTTTCATTTCGTATCTAACCCAAAGCTTGTTGACAATTGGTTAACAGCTTGTAAGAAGGTGAAAAATCATGACTAATTATTTTCCTATTCATATCAATATTGAATATAAAACCGTAGTAATTGTTGGAGGAGGGCATGTAGCAACACAGAAGGTAGCTTCACTGCTTCCAGCTAAAGCTAATATTGTCGTTGTCAGTCCAACTCTAGATGAATCCTTACTGACTCTTGCTGAGTCAGGGCAAATTACGTGGCGTGAAAAAGAATTTGAAGCGCGTGATTTAGATGATGCATCGCTCATCATTGCAGCGACAAATGATACGTCAGTAAATGAGGCTGTCCAAGAAGCAGCTCAACATTGGCAGCTCATCAACCGTGCAGATGCACAGGCTGAAAGCGACTTTATAACGCCAGCAACAGTGCGCCGTGGTCCTTTAGTGTTAACAGTGTCAACGTCAGGTGCCAGTCCAGCACTAGCGCGTAAAATCAAAGCTGATCTCGAAGAGCAATTTGATGACGTTTATGATGACTATGTATGCTTCCTACAGCAGGCACGTTTAATGATTGCTGCTAAGTTTGAAAAAGGCTCACAAAGACGTACCGCTTTACAAGCATTACTTGAACCAAACCTACTAGAATGGACACGTAGTGGAGAGATTGATAGACGTGAAGCATTTTTACAACAAATACTGATGGGAGAAGCGCGATGAAAGACGGAACAGTGTATTTAGTTGGAGCTGGACCAGGAGATCCAAAGCTCATTACAGTATACGGGCTCGAATGTATTCAAAAGGCTGATGTCATTGCATATGACCGTCTTGTGAACCCGAAATTACTAGAGTTTGCGAAAAAAGATGCTGAGCTTGTGTACTGTGGTAAATTACCTGGTAAGCATCACTTAATTCAAGATGAGATTCATACATTACTCGTCGAAAAAGCGCAGGAAGGCAAGGTTGTCACACGATTAAAAGGTGGCGATCCATTTGTTTTTGGTCGTGGTGCAGAAGAAGCGGAAATTTTAAAAAGTCATGGTATTGCTTATGAAATTGTGCCAGGTATTACAGCTGGAATTGCTGCCCCAGCGTATGCCGGCATCCCTGTAACACACCGTGATTTTGCAACAAGCTTTGCGCTTGTAACAGGGCATGGTCGTGAGGAAAAAGGACAGGACTTTTTAAATTGGCCAGCACTTGCAACAGGCATCGATACAGTCGCCTTTTATATGAGTGTTGGTAATATTGCTTATATTTCTAGAAAGCTCATCGAAAATGGTCGCAAAGCAACTACTCCAGTGGCCGTTATTGAGTGGGGAACAACAGAGCAACAGCGTACCATTACAGGACAGCTTGATGAAATTGCAAGCATTATTGAACGAGAAGGCTATCATAATCCTTCCATGATCGTCGTTGGCGAAGTCGTCAATGTACGTGACAAAATTCAATGGTTTGAAGAACAGGGACTAGGCCTTACATAAAGACAAAAGTTATTTGAGCATAGGGAGGAAACACATCATGACAGTAATCGAGGCTTTAAAAAATCGTCGAGCGATTCGCAATTACACGACACAGCCTGTTGAAAAAGAAAAAATCGAGCAAATTTTACAAGCAGCAACTTATGCTCCAAATGACCGTATGCGCGAACCTTGGCATTTTTATGTTATTCAAGGCGATGCGATGAAACGCTACGAGGAAATGGCAAATGCTTATTTGCAAGAGCGATTCCCAACAAAACCAAATTTAGTGGAAAGCTCGTTAAAAGTTGTTCAAACAACGCCTGTGGCCATTGTTGTGACAGCAGATATAGTAGAAGACGATGCTGATGCGACAGCAGATAATGTCTTTGCTGTATGTAGCGCTATTATGTCTATGTGGCTTACCGCAGAGGAGCAAGGACTTGGCTTCGTATGGCGTACACGTGGTGTAGGGCTTGTTCATGACCCGCGTATGCACGCATTCATTGGCGCAAGTGAATCACAAAAAGTAGTAGGAACGATCTTTATTGGCTACCCAGAAGAGCAGGTGCTTAAAGACAAGAAACGTACCTCATTTGAAGAAAAAACAACATGGCTTTAAGGGAGGCTTAAAGAATGGCTAGAAAAGGCTTGCTTTTAGTTTATACAGGTGAAGGGAAGGGCAAAACAACAGCTTCTCTTGGTGTCACATTACGCGCAGTAGGTCGAGGCCTAAAGGTGCGTTACATGCAATTTATTAAATCACCAGAGCGTACATACGGTGAGCAAATTGCTCTTCGGAAGCTTGGCGTAGAAATGGAGCAAATGGGAATCGGCTTCACTTGGACAAAAACACCCGAGGAGCATCGCGCTGCGTTAGCAAAGGCATGGAAAAAAACAAAGGCCGCTCTGCAAGACGACAGTATTGATGTACTCGTATTAGACGAGCTCAACAATGCGCTTGCTATTACAAAATTCCCAATCGATGATGTGCTCCCATTAGCCGAAGTCATTGAAGCTATTCAACAGCGCCCATCTACAATGCATTTAGTTGTAACAGGCCGTAGCGCCAATCCAGCGCTAATTGCAATGGCTGATTTAGTATCAACCATCGATGCGACAAAGCATTATTATGACGAAGGCATTCCAGCTGTTAAAGGTCTTGAATTCTAATTAGATCCTCTTGCAGCGGTGGGTACTCGCAGAACGGGGTAGAATCCCGGGAAGCAAGCTGAACCCCGTGTATCAAGTTGAACTTCGCACGTTTGTGAGAATACTCGCGCTCTGAGGGGAAATACTCGCGGAATGAAGCAGAATACTCGCGCTTTGGGGAGGAATACTCGCGGAACGAAGCAGAATGCCCCCGCTCTGGAGGGAATGCCCGCGGAACGGGGTAGAATCCCGGGAAGCAAGCTGAACCCCATGTATCAAGTTGAACTTCGCACGTTTGTGAGAATACTCGCGCTTTGAGGGGAAATACTCGCGGAATGAAGCAGAATACTCGCGCTCTGAGGGGAAATACTCGCGGAACGAAGCAGAATACCCCGCTCTGAAGGGAATGCCCGCGGAAAGGGGTAGAATCCCGGGAAGCAAGCTGAACCCCGTGTATCAAGTCGAACTTCGCACGTTTGTGAGAATACTCGCGCTCTGAGGGGAAATACTCGCGGAATGAAGCAGAATACTCGCGCTCTGAGGGGAAATACTCGCGGAACGAAGCAGAATACTCGCGCTTTGGGGAGGAATACTCGCGGAACGAAGCAGAATACCCCCGCTTTGGAGGGAATGCCCGCGGAACGGGGTAGAATCCCGGGAAGCAAGCTGAACCCCGTGTATCAAGTTGAACTTCGCACGTTTGTGAGAATACTCGCGCTTTGAGGGGAAATACTCGCGGATCGCAACAGAATACCCGCGAAAGCAAGAAGAACACCCGCACTTCAACTATAAAAAAAGGAGGGAAAAGACTATGCCAGCAAAATCTATCATGATTCAAGGGACGGCTTCTGATGTAGGGAAAAGTATGATTTGTACTGCGCTGTGCCGTATTTTCTCTGATGATGGGCTAAAGGTAGTACCGTTTAAATCACAAAATATGGCCCTTAACTCGTTTGTAACTCAAGATGGCGGTGAAATTGGCCGTGCACAGGGTGTACAAGCAGAGGCGGCACGAATTGTCGCCACTACGGATATGAATCCTATATTGCTAAAACCAAAGCAGGATATGGTATCGGAAGTGATTGTTCATGGCAGACATTTTTTTAATATGGACGCCAAAAGCTATCGCAATCAATTCGTTCAAGAAGCGATGCCGATCGTTGAAAAGTCAGTACGAACTTTACAAAATACATATGATGTCATTGTTCTTGAAGGTGCGGGAAGTCCGGCAGAAATCAATTTGAAAGACCGTGACATAGCAAATATGCGCATGGCTCATCTAGCAGATGCAGCGGTTGTGCTAGTTGCTGATATCGATCGAGGCGGAGTATTTGCATCGATTGTTGGAACACTCGCATTACTTGACGATGCAGAACGTGCACGTGTAAAAGGGCTGATTATTAATAAGTTTAGAGGGATGCGTGAATTACTCGATGATGGCGTTGAATGGGTTGAGCGTGAAACGGGGATTCCTGTCCTTGGAGTTGTACCATATATAGATGTCAATATTGAGGCTGAAGATTCGTTAGCACTATCTTCGTTGCGTTTTAAAAAACCAAAGCAAGGGGAGTTTGCAGTGGATGTGGCAATGATTCGTTTACCACGCATTTCAAACTTTACGGATGTCGATCCATTTTTTGATGAGCCAGAGGTTGGTGTGCGTTTAATTGGCAATGTCAATGAGCTTGGCACGCCCGACTTACTTATACTACCTGGAACTAAAAGTACAATAGATGATTTAGCGTGGTTAAAGGCACAAGGCTTCGATCATGCGATAGCAAATTTACGCGCACGAGGGACAAAAATTATTGGCATTTGCGGTGGCTTCCAAATGCTTGGCGAAACGTTACTAGACCCAGATGCAGTAGAAGGTAATGGTGATTCAGCGCAAGGTCTAGGTTTATTGCCAATGGAAACTGTTTTTGTTGGCGATAAAAAAACAGTTCAAATGACAGGAACAAGAGGACAGGATACGTTTACTGGCTATGAAATTCATCTAGGACGTACAAAAATTTTACGTGATGAAGTTTCACCATTTTTACAGCTTGCAGATGGACGAGTAGATGGGGCAGTAAGTGCTGATGAACAAGTGATCGGAACATATTTCCATGGTTTATTCCATAATCGTACCTTTACACGACAGCTTGTCAACGACATTCGCGTGAAAAAGGGGCTCGCTGCTTTACCAAGCGATGTGAAAAGTGACGCGGAACGTAGAGAGGACGCTTACAATATGCTGGCAAAGCATGTGCGTGCTAATCTCGATATGAAAAAAGTATATGAAATCATGAATATAGAGGTACCTGTATGACAAGAAAAGGACCGTTAGCTATTAATTATGAGGCGTTATGGCAGGAAGGTATGAAGGACTGGCATGGCCAAATGCCTGAAAGAATGGTCAATGATCAACTAGAGGAGCAGTTTTGGGTACAGTCAATCGCACGTAAAAAGGCTGGACAAACAGATCCTTATGCTGCAAAAATTTTTCAAGAAATTAAAAAAAGTATTCAACCTGAGGACTTGGTATTGGAAATTGGTCCAGGCTGGGGTAATTATACATTTCCACTAGCTGATCATGTGCGCAAGCTAACGTGTGTAGATAGCTCAGAAAGTATTCTTAGCTATTTAGAAAATTGCATGGAAGACAAGCAACATGTTTCTTATATTCATGCAAAATGGGAAAGCCTTACTGAAGATGAAGTAGGAGCGCACGATATAGTTATTGGTGTCAATTGCTTTTATCGTATGTATGAAATCAAATCAGCACTTTACCATATGAATCGTCTAGCTAAAAAGCGTGCAATTATTGGCATGACAACAGGGCCGATTCAACCCCACTATGAAATATTATACGAAAAGTATGGCTACGATATTAAATTTCCACGAAGAGATTATATAGAATTTTTAAATTTGCTCTATGAAATGGACATTTATGCAGAGTGCAAAATCATTCCTTTAGAACGAGTGTATGAATATGAAAGCTATGAGCAACTTGTCACAACACAAAGTAAAAAAATATTAAATAATACTTTTAATAGAGAGCATGTTGAGGAATCGCTCTTGCCGTTTATTGAGGAAAAGAACGGGCGTTATTATTATCGTCATGATTTCCATGCGGCAATCGTATCATGGGAGCCGAAATAATTATGAAACCTTTGGACAAAACTAGTGACCAAAGGTTTTTTTTATTGGAAGCAATAGGGTACAATAAAGCGATATAGAAATAGAAGTGAGGTGGCATATGTGCAACTACATTTTTTAGGAACAGGCGCAGGAATGCCTTCAAAGGAACGAAATACAAGTGCTCTAATGGTAAAGCTATTAGATGAAGTGGGGGAAATGTGGCTTTTTGATTGTGGGGAGGCGACCCAACATCAAATTTTGCATACATCGTTAAAGCCACGTAAAGTAACAAAAATATTTATTACACATTTACACGGTGATCATATTTTTGGATTACCTGGCTTTTTAAGCTCTCGTTCATTTCAAGGGGGGGACGAGCCATTAACGATATTTGGCCCACAAGGTTTACAGCAATGGATTGAGCAAACCTTAGCCTTGTCGAAGACGCATTTAACATATCCATTACAATTTGTTGAAGTTCATGAAGGTATTATTTATGAAGATGAACATTTTACAGTAAGTGCGAGTGAATTGCGACATGTAGTTCCATGCTATGGATACCGTATTGAGCAAAAGGATTTGCCTGGCGAACTGTTAATGGAAAAAGCACAGGCTCTTGGTGTTCCGAAAGGTCCTTTGCTAGGACAATTAAAATCAGGGAAAGATATTGAGCTAGCTGATGGCACCGTTGTATATGCGAAAGATGTTGTCGCCCCATCCAAAAAAGGCTTTACGCTCACTATTTTAGGAGATACTAAATACTGTCCAGAGGCTGTTTCATTAGCTTTTGGAGCAGATATCGTTATTCATGAAGCGACCTTTGATGATACTACGACAGATTTAGCAGCGAACTATGGACACTCTACAAATGTCGAAGCGGCAAAGGTGGCACAACAGGCAGGAGCAAACTATTTACTGCTGAACCATTTAAGTGCCCGCTTTTTACCACATGATTTACCGAAATTTTTAGCAGATGCACAGGAGGTTTTCCCACAAACCTTCCTGACATCCGATCAATCCATATTCTCTTGGAATAACAACAAATTAACTTAATCAAAAACATAAGTACCCTTTAGATGACGTTTCATTTAAAGGGTACTTTTATCTTTACTTCAGCGAATGTATTCTGAGCGAAAGCGCAGCGACAGCAACAAAATGTTTTTTCTGTGCGAAAGCGCAGCGACAGCAACAAAATGCTTTCATAACGAAATACACCCACATTTTGAGGTTAGCAATTTATTTGTACGAATAATTATCGATATAGCTCAATAATTTGAGTGGCTATATATTCGGAGCTAAAGTGAACCCCGTTTCTGAGCCACCACATGATGATGCCAAGTATTGAAGATGCAAGAATATCCATTGATAGAGTTGTGTTAGTACTATTAGCACCTTCACTTTTATGTTGTATGACAATCAAGTCCTTTAGTGTCATATGCATTTTTTTATTGAAACCAGGGTGCTCAAATAGAACAGCTAAAATTTTTCGGTGCTTATAAAAGTAATCTAAAAACGTAATTAATTGTTCTTGATTATTTAAATTATCAATTTGTAAAGTTGGGGATATTTCCGACAACAAGTCGTCGAAAATATCATAAACTACCTGCTTTAATAAATCGTTAATATCTAAAAAATGTAAATAAAAAGTTGCTCGATTTAGTTCTGCACGTTGGGCTATTTTTTGTACTGTAAGTTTCGAAATATCTGGGTTTTCAATCAAGATTTCTACAACAGCTTCTTTGAATACCCGTTTAGAGCGAATAGATCGGGGGTCTTGCTTTTTTTGTGTAGTCAATTTAATTCTCCTTTATCTATTAAATACAAATTTAATTAATAGTATTTTAAATTTTGTTGTTTAATTGACACTTCTTGAAAAATTGTAAATAGGAATCAAAAAATAAAAATGTTATTATCTATTTTATTGACATTGTGTTAATAAAACAAGTGGAAAGAGGAATAAATTAATGCCGGAATCAATAAATAAAAAGGTACTATTAACAGTACTAATTTTAGGGTGTTTTTTATCTACACTAAACCAAACATTGTTAAACGTTGCATTAAGTAATTTAATGGACGTATTTTCCGTTTCTGCTACAACCGTTCAGTGGTTGTCTACTGGTTTTATGTTAGTAAACGGGGTGCTAGTCCCTATAACAGCATACTTAATGAAACGTTTTTCAACACGCCAATTATTTATAAGTTCAATGCTGTTTTTATTATTAGGCTCTATTTTTTGTGCAATAGCTCCGAACTTCACCACTTTACTAATAGGTCGTATGATTCAAGCAATTGGAGCAGGAATTATTATGCCATTGCTAATGAGCATCGTGATGTTTATTTTTCCTCCTGAAAAAAGAGGCAGTATGATGGGGTTAATTGGGCTAGCTATGATTTTCGCTCCAGCCATTGCACCAACATTAGCAGGTTTCGTTATAGATTATTATTCATGGCGTTGGTTATTTATCGGAATAATTCCATTTGTCGTGATCATTATATTTATGGCAATGAAATATTTAATTAATGTTTCAGAAACAGCAAAAACGAAGTTAGATGTAATCAGTGTTATTTTATCGACAATTGGCTTTGGTCTTATTTTGTATGGTTTTAGTAATGCAGGAAGCCATGGTTGGGATGATAAAGTTGTAATCGCTTCTATACTTGTAGGGATAATGATTACAGCAATATTCTGTCTACGACAAATTAAATCTGCTGATCCACTTCTTAACTTATCCGTTTTTAACAATAAATTATTTACGCTAACGTCCATCATCAATATTATTGTCACAATGATGATGTATGCGGACATGATTTTATTACCAATGTATTTACAAAACGGAAGAGGATTTACGGCTTTAGACGCTGGTTTATTATTATTACCGGGTGCACTTGTAAATGCCTTTATGTCTCCAGTGACAGGAAAAATGTATGACCGCTTTGGGGCAAAGCCGTTATTTATTATCGGTTTGATTTTTGTCATTCCTTCAATGTGGGTTGTAACGGATTTATCAGACACAACAACTTATAGCTTTATAATGATACGTACTATTTTTCTACGTATAGGGTTGAGTTTTATTACAATGCCATTGAACACAGCTGGTTTAAATGCCTTACCTAAGACACTTGTCACACATGGTACAGCAGTAAATAATACATTACGCCAAATTGCAGGTGCCATTGGATCTGCTGTCGTTATTACAATTTTTACAGCACAAACGACAAACCATGCGAAAACATTGCTAGCAGAAACACCAAATGCTACGGCTGAAGGTATTCGCACACTTGCTTCAACCTTAGGTTCAAGTGATGCCTATTATTTCATGACAATCTTAGCGATCATTGCATTTGTATTAACTCTATTTGTTCCATCTAAAAATAAGTTTAAACAACAAGCAGAATGATTTTATATACTATAATTACGAGCAGTAGTTAACGTTTTCTACGTTAGCTACTGTTCTTTTTTTATGGTTAAATGCTTTATATATGGGTGTGGTTTTATAGTTCTTATAGTTATTAATGAAACTGAGGAAGAAGATGGAGGTATAAGAGTTTGGATCTACTATTTAAAATATCTTTCCAATATAGGGAGAGCAGAAAACACCATTAAATCTTATGCAAATTATCTAAGACTATATTTTGAGTTTTAGAAGTTGAAAAAATCGATTATCAATAAATTAATCTACATACATTCTCTACCCTAATTCCTCATTAAATACTTTTCAAAGATCCTTAATTTGATTTCAGATAAACATATACACATCCGCATATTTTGTCACATTCACGTAACACAGGTTCAGTAGTATATATCGCGAGGTGATATTATGAGAGAAATAAATCAAAGGAAATGGCTGAAAAATAAATTCAAAATGGTAGCCTCCCTTGGTTGTGCTTTAACAGTAGCACTTGCTGCTGGCTGTAGTTCTTTAGAGCAAGAGAAGAAACAGGAAATACAAGAAGTAAAGGAGATAAAGAAAGATTTTTGGGATGGGCAAAGAAAAGGAACAAATTTTATGAATTCTACTTCTTTACCGAAAAATTATGAAGAAGCGAATAAATTCGATATTGAATTTATCCGTTTAGCACCTGATAAATGGGCAAAAGATAGAGACTTCTTATTTAATGACGGGAAAGACTCTAATCCTAGTAAAGATTTCTTAATCGGTAATGCAGATCAATATGAGGGAATTGTTGAAGAAGATTTTATAAAGTTAAAAGAGGATTTGGATGCAGCATATGCAAGAGGGTCAAAAGTTGTACTAACCGTTCTAAGTCTTCCAGGAAATCGTTGGAGGCAGTTTAATAATTATGAAAATGACGACCGTATTTGGAAAGACTTTAAATATCATGAGCAAGCAGCGCTTTTTTGGAAAGATCTTGCCTTCCGTTTGAAAGATCATCCTGCAGTGGTTGGATATAACGTAATTAATGAGCCACACCCTGAAACAGCTACGGGATTTAATGATTTTTGGACAGAAGATTATGACAAATGGTACAACAAATTAGAAAATACTCCCGCAGATTTAAACCTGCTTTATGAAACAATTGTAGATTCTATACGAACTGTAGATTCTGACACACCAATTATTTTAGATTCAGGTTTATTTGCCACTCCATGGGCAATTAAATATTTAAAACCAATAGATGACGATAATGTGTTATATGCATTCCATATGTATGAGCCTTATGAAATGACAAGCCAAAATCGAAAAAAAGGATTCACATACACTTATCCTGGCAAGGTGAAGGTTGGTGAAAATCAAGCAGAAAAAATGTTCGATAAAGCTGCATTGAAAGATTTTTTAAAACCAGTTGTACAATGGACAGAGCAACACAATATACCAAACAACCGAATTATTGCTGAAGAGTTTGGAATTAACCGAATGGTTGGCGGAGCCGATCAATATGTAAAGGATTTAATTGATATTTTCGATGATTATGGCTGGCACTGGGCATTTTATGCATTTCGTGAAGATACGTGGGAAGGTATGGATTTTGAATTAGGAAGTCAACCAGTCAAGTGGGCATATTGGAAAGCTAAAGAAGATGGCGAACTACCAGATAGAAAAGATATAGAAGTGGATAATTCGATTTGGGATGCATTGAAAAAAGGACTGAACAAATGACCTTGTTCGATACACTTAGTTCAAAATAAAATAATAGTATCCGTAGTACAAACAATAGTTTGTACTACTTTTTTATTATAGAAATAAGTGAACAACGTATTCCTTAAACCTATTTAAGTTTTTTATCTAATATTATTCTTTTGTCAAATTACTGTAACATTCCTCTTTTAAAATACATGTATAAATTCATTTAAAAAGAGGTTATATAATGAAAAGAATCTGCAAATATAGAAAATCTAAAGTGTCAATAATTATACTAGTAGTTAGTTTAGTTTTACTTTCTGTATTTTTTATAAGACTATTTCAGAAAGAAAATGGAGAAATTCATTTTATAGATGAAATTGCTCCTATAGCTGTAGAATTAAACCAACAAACAGGAGGAGTGCTTCCGAGTATAACAATTGCACAGGCTATATTAGAATCGAATTATGGCAAAAGTGAATTAGCTATAAAAGCAAATAATTTATTTGGGATAAAAGGTAGCTATAAAGGCAATTCAGTAAAAATGCCAACTATGGAATATAAAAATAATAAAAGTTATACAATTGAAACTGAATTTAGAGCTTATCCAGATTTGAAAAGTGCGTTTATTGACCATACTAAATTAATTTTAGAAGGAACGAGTTGGAATAAGCATCAATATTATGATGTTCTTGCTGCAGCGAATTATCAGGAAGCAGCCCATGCTTTGAAAAAAAACCACTATTCCACAGATCCTATGTATCCAGAAAAATTAATTGCTATTATAGAACAGTATAATTTAGGAAAATATGACAATTAGGAGATAAATATAATGAATATACTTATCGCTGATGATGAACTAGATATGTTAAAGATTTTACAAAGTTATTTCAAAAAGGAAGGATTTACGGTATTTACGGCGACAAATGGTTCAGAGGCACTTGATATTTTCTATAATGAAAAAATTGATTTGGCCATTTTGGATTGGATGATGCCAGAAAAAGATGGGATTACAGTTTGCCGCGAAATGAAGAAGACTCAAAAAATTAAAGTATTAATACTAACGGCTAGAGATACTGGAGAAGATGAATTTATTGCCTTATCTGATGGCGCTGATGATTATGTAAATAAACCATTTTATCCAAAAGTTTTATTAATGAGGGCGAAAAAATTGTTGCAAATGGAATCCATTCAACGAATAAACGATGTTTCATTTGATATTTCAAGCAAACGTGTATGGATATCTGGAAATGAATTGATTTTAACAAAGACTGAATTCGAGCTTTTACGTATATTTAGCCAAAATAGAAGACAAATATTAACGAGAGATCAACTACTTAATTTAATATGGGGAATGGACTACGAGGGTGATCCGCGGACGGTAGATACACATATTCGGCGTCTACGTGAAAAAATTGGAGAGGATATTATCCAAACGCATCGAGGAGTTGGATATAGTACAAGAGAATGAAACGAAAAATTGGAACAAAATTAACTATTTATATAACTCTTGTTGTTATCATCACATTTAGTATCTCACTTACGATAAGTCAGTTTTTTCTACCAAAATATTATCTTCATCAATTGAACCAAAAAGTAACTAATGCTTTTTCAGTATATCAGGAATTTGAGGATAAGAGTTTGGTGGAGGATCAATTTGATGTAACTATTCTTTCAGTATCGCTAAAAGATAATATTAATGTCCTGAATGAAAATTTAAAACAGCAACTTGCCAGAGAACATATTGCACTTAATAAATTTTGGGTTTCCGAAGAAGTATTACAAAAAGTTAATGAGGATAAAATTGTAGGCAAGGTTTACAATCAAGGAAAACAAAAGTCCAGTTTTATCGCACATTATTCAAAAGATGATTATCAGCTAATAATGATTGGAGCCTCGATGGCTAATTTTATTGAGATAGCTAATTTTATTAATCGTTTTAACATATTCTTTTTGATAGTCAGTATCTTGCTGATTATTATTATTACTGCCTTTTTATCTCGAAAACTAACAAGGCCGTTAAATGAACTCAAAAAAGTTGCAAAAGAAATTGGCGAGTTGGATTTTAAACAGGCTGAAATTCGGACAGGAGATGAAATCGAGGATCTTGCAAGAAGTATTAATAAAATGAGTAAGACACTTGAAAAAGCGCAACAGGATTTATCAAAAAGAAACATTGACTTAAAGCAATTTATGATAGGTTTAACACATGAGCTTAAAACTCCTTTAGCATTAGTTAGAGTATATTCCAGTGGAATTGAAGATGGTATGGATGATGGAACTTATCTTGCAACCATTAACAAGCAAGTTGATAGAATGGAAAAAATAATTACAGATATGCTTTATTTCGCCAAAACAGAAGAAAACGATTCTAATAAAACAAACTTTGATTTAATAATGTTGATAAATGAGATACTGGATAACTATCGACACATACAAGGAGATAAACATATTTATTTTAAAACTGAAGTTACTAAATTTATGCTGTCGACTGAACAAGATAAAGTACATTTCATATTTGAAAATATGATTAGTAATGCAGTCAAATATGCTTCTGGAGATGAAATTCAGATTTTCTTTGGTCAAGACGGAGTGTTCGAAATTAGTAATGATACCACTCTTACAGATATATCTAGAATATGGCAGCCATTTCATGTTGGAGAAAGCTCTCGTGACAAAAACTTTTCAGGTACTGGGCTAGGACTAGCTACCGTTAAAAGCCTTGTTGAACAATTAGAATATTCAGCTCAAGCAACGCTATCTAACAGTAAAATCATTTTTAAAATCGATTTTGTAAATCATGATTGCGTGGATATGCATTAAATCATATTATTGCTAATTTAAAATGGGTCTTAATATTAATTGATAACAGTTGCTGAACTATCCTAAAACAACAAAATAAATAGACAAACAATCGCAACATTGTTTTTTATTTGGTAGTTGTATCTTTGCATACATGTATTTAAAGAAATAAGCCTAATTAACTTGGAATAAATTAATCAAAAGTCTTGATAAAACACTAAGCATTAAAAGTTTGACTCGAATTGGTTTGTGAATGTTTACACTTCAACAAAGAGCCTTACTACAATAAACTGTAGCAAGGCTCTTGTTTTTATAAG
The DNA here is from genome assembly GCF_050280325.1 of Lysinibacillus sp. NPDC093216. NCBI lineage: Bacteria > Bacillati > Bacillota > Bacilli > Caryophanales > Bacillaceae > Lysinibacillus > Lysinibacillus sp. NPDC093216. Next base: position 133,770 of record NZ_JBNNVB010000002.1, read on the forward strand.
TAGCTGTTTTCGTAAAGTTTGTTGCTCTAAAAATTTGATTACATTAAAGAGCAAACGTTCTATAATATGAAAGTGTATACATAAGGAGTGTTATGAATGAGACCTATTCTTACAAAAGAGATTAGTAGTCAAAATTTTAAGGATTTTTATTGGTTAAAAGAAGAATTGCAATCATTTTGTAGAGATAATGGAATAAGCGCGTCGGGTTCTAAGATAGAGATTTCTGATAGAATTGAGACTTTTCTTCGGACAGGAAAGATAAAAAAACCACAAAGAAATTCTAAGGCTAATAATAAGCCTCAAACTAACAGTGAACTAAGTCTTGATACAGTCATTACGGAAAATCATCGTTGTAGTCAAGATGTGAGAGCATTTTTCAAGACAGTAATACCAAAGTTTCATTTTTCTACCTATATCCAAAACTATATTAAAAACAATATTGGAAAAACGTATCGTGATGTTGTGGATGCTTGGTATGAAGAAGAAAAACGCAAGAAAGACCCGTCACACCAGAAGAAAATTCCCCCTCAGTTTGAATACAATCAATTCATTCGTGACTTTTTCTCTGACTCAAAAAATAAAGGCAAAAGTCGTGCAGAAGCGATTGAAGCTTGGAATAAAATTAAGAAACTCCCTGGGAGTAACAAATATATACCTGAAAATTAGTCTTTTAATAGAGTTGATTTTCGACAGTCAGCGAAACCAATACCGCATTGTAAACTGCTCTGTTAGTAGGATAGCAACAAATCGTCTCTACCTTTCAAGTTATAAGAAATCAAATACAAAGTAGTAATAGTTGTAGAACGGAAATTTGGAATATAGAAGAATTATAATGCGGTTAATAGTTAATTTTTGTATAATTGATTAAAGGGGAGTGGTTTATATGAATCAGCAAAAGATGCCACCAGCATTATTGCGTTTAATCGTTATTTTTCCCAATGTGCTGAGCTATTTATTACTATTTGGACTAATTATGTTTGTTATCTCAAATTATGACACGTTAAAAGCGACGGACAACTTAACGGTTTGGCTTATTTTTATTGTAGTGCTTGCACCAGCTGCTGCCTACACAACACTCAAAATCGTCAAGAAAATCCGTACTGGACAAATGTAAACTAAATGACAACACGTGTATTCTTTAGTTAATCTAATGGGTACACGTGTTTTTTTTGTTTGTAAGATTACTCGTTTCATTAAATTACATTTTCAGAAATAATTTATTGAGAAAGAGACTGAATGAAACCCAAAGCGAATAAAATAATTCCATCTAGAGAAACTAAAAATAAATATGAGTTGTTTCATAAAAAATTTGAACAGCGGGGTGTTTTTTGTGGATCCAACAAATTGTGGTTTTTCACCAATGAAACAAACATTAAAGGAAGAGCTTCTGCAGGTCATTCATTCATTACAGCAAAGTGTAGAAGCAATGGATACGGATGCAAACTGTCTTCTTGGGAATTTTGAAAAAATTAAAGAGAAATTTGTAACGATTGAAATGAAAGCTGCAACATTTTATTTAAATTGCTATCTTTCCCCGTTTACTGAAAAATATCCTGAGCTTTCGCATTGCGTACAAAATATGTCTAAAAGAAGACACGGTGGACTAATTGTGATTGAACGGAAGGATTCTGTGACATCGATTATACAGCCAGGTATTCATATTGGAGCAGAAGTAACGCATTCCTTATTAGAATCTATTTTTTTTCCTGGAAATCCACTTCATGATGGCGCAGTTTTAATAAGCCAAAATCAAATTAAGTCAGCAGCAAATGTACTGCCACTGTCAGAGATATATACGGGGGAAAAGAAATTAGGCACAAGACATCGAGCAGCATTAGGGTTAAGTGAAATAAGTGATGCGCTTGTCCTGGTAGTGTCTGAAGAAACAGGGAGAATTTCGTTTGCCTTTAAAGGAACCTTATATCCAATTACCACGCATGGCATTATATAGTGTGAGCTTCACACTGAAAAATATCTCGAATTCGAGATATTTTTCTTGCTTATTTAACACTTGCGTTGTAAAGTGATGAATAAGAGGAGGGGGAGGAAGCAATGCGAAAATACACGCTCGGATCACTGACATGGATTCGGATGATGCGCTTTACAAATCAAAGTAATCAGCTTTCCAATGAGTTTTTAAAGCGTTTTGACATAACGACTGCACAATTTGATGTCCTAATACAAATAAAGACATATGCACCGTTAACGCAATCCCAATTAGCAGAGAAAGTGATAGTGACGCAAGGTGGTATGTCTCGGATGCTTACTCGTCTTGAAAAAGAGGGACTTATTGAACGCAAGCAAAATTGGAAGACTAAAACAATCTCACTAACAGCTAAAGGCGAGCAGATGATTGATGCGGCAACTCCAAGTCAGCTACAATTTCAATCTTCATTTTTTGAAGAAGTATTAACAGAAGAAGAAATGAAAACTTTAAATACACTAATGTCGAAAATAGAGAAGCATAGTCGTGATAAAAAATTACCACCAGCGTGATTTTTTTACACTATCACTTGCTTAGTCAAGTGAAAACGAGGAGGAAACATTCATGAACAAATTAAGTGGACATCATCATATATCAATGCTAACAAAAAACGGCAAACGTAATAATGATTTTTACACAAAAATTCTCGGCTTACGTCGTGTAAAGAAATCAGTTAACCAAGATTCGCCTTCCATGTATCACTTATTTTATGGAGACTTAACAGGAGCACCGGGTACAGAATTAACATTTTTTGAAATGCCTGTAGCAGGACGAACAGTTCGCGGAACAAATGCCATTACACGTATTGGACTACTAGTGCCAAGCTATGACAGTCTGCAATATTGGAAAAATCGTTTTCAACAGTTAGAGGTTGAACATAGTGAAATAACAACATATGCAGGGAAAGATGCTTTATTTTTTGAGGATCATGAAGGGTTAAGAATGGTGCTTTTAAACAATCATGGTCATGAAACACCAGCTCATTGGCAACCATGGGTCGGCTCTGATATCCCTGCCGAACATCGTATTTTAGGGATGGGTACAGTTGAAATGACAGTTCGTTACTTGCAACGGACAGTTAACGTATTAAAAGAGCTATTTAACTACACAGCTGTTGAAGAAAGTGAAAAAGAAGCAGTATTGCAATCCATTCCTGGTGAAGTACTTGGAGAAATCGTCGTTAAAGAATTAGAAGGGCCAAGTGAGAAACCTGGTCGTGGTAGTATTCATCATCTTGCACTACGTGTCGGAACAGAGGAGGAATTGCAACAGTGGGATATCAAAATTAAAGAGCAAGGCTTTGATAGTACTGGCATTGTGGATCGTTATTATTTCCAAAGTCTTTATTTTAGAGATCGTAATGGAATTTTATTTGAAATGGCAACAGATGGCCCAGGGTTTACAGTTGATTCGGCAGTAGAGGATCTTGGTAAAGAACTTGATCTCCCACCATTTTTAGAAGAAAGACGTGCAGAAATCGAAGCTATTTTAGAGCCACTAGATTAAGGAGAGATTATAATCATGGAAAAATATCGCATTGATCAATCAAAAGGCATTGAATTTGGCTTGTATTCATTAGGGGACCACATTCCAAATCCATTAACTGGTGAACGTATTTCGGCTCAGCAAAGAATCCAAGAGTTAATTGAAGCTAGTCAGCTAGCTGAACAAGCAGGTATTGATGTTTTTGCTGTTGGTGAAAGTCATCAATCGTACTTTACTACACAGGCACACACGGTTGTTTTAGGAGCAATCGCACAAGCTACATCAAAAATCAAATTAGCAAGCTCTGCGACGGTATTAAGTGTCTCTGATCCAGTACGTGTATATGAAGATTTTGCGACGATTGATTTAATTTCAGATGGACGTGCAGAAATAGTTGCTGGGCGTGGCTCTCGTGTTGGAGCATATCAATTACTAGGCGTTGATTTAAAGGATTACGAAGAAATTTTTGAAGAAAAATTAGAGTTACTGAAAAAAATAAATGACAACGAATTGGTCACTTGGGAAGGACAATTCCGTGCACCGCTTCACAATGCGCAAATTTTGCCACAACCTAAAAATGGGTCGTTGCCAATTTGGCGAGCTGTTGGTGGACCACCTGCTAGTGCTATTAAAGCAGGCTATCTGGGCATTCCGATGATGCTAACGACATTAGGCGGCCCCGCAGCTAACTTTAAGCCATCAGTAGATGCCTACAGAGAAGCAACAGAGAGAAGTGGCTTTAATCCGAAAGAGTTACCGATTGCTACAACAAGCCTATTTTATGTTGCTGATACGACTCAAGAGGCACTAGAAGGAATGTATCCACATTTAAATAGTGGATTCCAAGCAATTCGTGGCGCGAGTTATCCAAAGCAACAATTTGAACAAGCAACAGATACAAGAGATGCCTTAATGGTCGGAAGTAAGGAACAAATTATTGAAAAATTATTGTACCAATACGAGCTCTATGGCATGCAGCGATTTATGGCACAAATTGACTTTGGTGGTGTGCCATTTAATAAATTAATGAAAAATATTGAAATTATAGGGAACGATATTTTACCTGTGATCAAAAAATATACCGCGAAATAAGGTGAGTAACAGAGAGAAGATAGCCCGACGCCCCCAGTAAAGCGCCCGGCCGGAACGGAGATCAACCTTCCGTTTTGCCGGAGGGCCATACTTTATGACGCTGCATGAGATTAAATCTTATGCAGCGTTTTTTCGTTTTAATGTTTAGTTTTGGTTGGACCACTTAAACCACCGAGCATGACCATCAGGGCGTTCTAGTATGCGTATAGATGTTATTTCTCCTCGATCAATAAAATCTTGATGCAATAGCATATCAAATAAATTGTTATAACAATGGTAGAGAGGTCGTTCCATGCTGATCTCTTTTAATTGTTCAATTAGTTCAAGGCGTAATTCTATTGGGATTTGATTGGCCACATGCGTATGATAAACAACTAATAGCGCATCTTGATTTATATCTCTACTAATCTCTTTTATAAGTTTAATAGCATCTCCTTTTATCAGCTCTAAATCGAGTTCTTTTAAAATAGGAAGTGCTTGATTTAATAAAAGTCTACGTTCTTGATGCTCTGGCCAAATTAATGCCTGTAACCAACGAAGCTCTTCCTCGTTATGAATATCAATAGGATTTAAATCGATACCAACTCGCTTACAAACAACTGGCGCATTTGAAATGGAAGCTGGAAGCGGTTGTCCCCGATTTTCTGAGGACAAGACGAAAGCACTATTTGAATTGTTTATATGAAGCTGATGATTATAGCAGTAATTGTATTGATCCATTCCAAGTTGAAGTCCTGCACTTGCCCCGATTTCTATGAAGGCTAGTGGTTTTTGATGGCGTTCATAAATTTCTGTCATCATCGGGTAAAGGTAAGTACAACGGCGAATCTCATTAGTCTGGACAAGTTTTTCTTGAAATAAAATCTTCAATTCTTCTGAATGGGACAAGACGAATGCTTTAAAAACAGGGTACACTTTATTTATTGCTTTAGGTGTTATTGTTAAGGATGGATAAAAATTAACTAATTCATCATTTGATGATGGCAGTAAATATTGAACGCCAGCTAATAATAAATTTGGTACAGGTTGTCCTTGGGGTATTAATGCAGCAATTTTTAAGAGTTCATCATCATCGGCAATTTTATTCGCTAAATGTTCATACAGTGGACTTGAATTTTCACATTCATTTTTTGCAAAAGTACGAAATTGCTTACTTAATTTAGCTAACATACGATTCTCCCCTTTGTGTAAAAGTAATCGATTCTATTTTTAGTTTATTATTGTTGGATAATTTAGTAAATTAAATATAGTTAATGAAGTTGATTAACAACATTAATGAATGGGGTGAGATTTTGGATTATAAATGGATACAGTCTTTTGTAGTAGCCGCTAAATCTTGTAATTTTCGAGTAGCCGCAGAAGAACTTCATTTATCGCAGCCAAGTATTACAGTTCATATTCATCAGCTAGAACACTTTTTGAATGTTAAATTATTTAAACGTGAAAAAAATCGTGTGCAATTGACGGAGGCAGGACAGCTTTTTCTAATAGAAGCTCAGCAAATCATTCATCAATGGGAAAAAAGTATTGAACGTTTTCAGTTAGCAACAAAGGGTATTGAAGAAAAACTAGTGATTGCAATGACTCCTTTAATGGTGGAGACGATATTGCCTCATGTTATCTATCAGTTTATCAATGAAAATCCTGCCATTGAAATATCGATTCTAGTAGAGGATTCAGCAAAAATTGAGGATTTAATAAATAGTGATAAGGCGCATATTGGTATTTCCTTATTGCCAACACGTTACCGCCATTGGCACCAAGAGCTTCTTGTAGAGAGTCCTTTAGAATTGGTTATTCCCCTGGATGCTTTCGATGATGAGACAGGAGCTTATATTGATTATGAGGAATTATTTCAAACCTACACTTTATTTACACACCATCACCCAACTATTTGGGAGGATTTATTACATAAACTACAGGAAAAATATGTAGTGACCAAGCAAGTGTCCATATCCCAATCCTATGTGGTAAAACGCTTAATAAAAGATGGACTAGGCATGTCATTTTTGCCACGGATGATTGTGAGAAGAGAGCGGATGGAAGGTCGGTTTAATATCGTTCCCTTCGATGAATTAGCTTTGCCAAGTGTTCCTGTATATCTTTTTTATAAGGATTCAGTAAAAATTCCAGAAGAGCTATTATGTTTATTTCAGACGAGGGATTATTTATAAAATTATAGTCAACTATTTTAACAATTTCTTAGCGTTCTTATAACTTTATTAATGGTTCATATCAAAAGTAGAGAAGTCGTTAGTAAAACCTATGCCATGTAAGTTGATTGGAGTGGAGACTGGGCGCCCCCAGGAAGCTTTGCTCTGTAGCGAAAGCAGAGCAAAGCTACAAATGTTTTCTGTAGCGAAAGCGAAGCGTCAGCAACAAATGTTTTCTGTAGCGAAAGCAAAGCGGCAGCTACAAAATGTTTTCTGTAGCGAAAGCAAAGCGGCAGCTACAAAGTACCCAGTCGAACGGAAATCAACCCACGTTAGGGTGATAGCTATTAAAAATTTAATGTTGAACGATATAAAGTTTTATATAATATCAATAGGAATATTTTAACAAAGGTGTGATTGTATTGAGAATTTTGATGGTTGAGGATCATGAAGATGTAAATGCGATGTTAACCGAATTGTTTGTGCAAGCAGATTATCAGGTAACAAGTGTGATGGATGGTATAGAAGGTCACCGGGCATTTCTGCAAAATGAGTTTGATATAGTGCTTCTTGATATTATGCTTCCCTATAAAAGTGGGGATGAATTACTAAAAGAAATTCGCGCTATTTCGGATGTACCTGTTGTTATGATTTCAGCTAAAGATTTAGTATCAACAAAAATCGATTTGCTTCGATTAGGAGCGGACGATTATATTACAAAACCTTTTGATCTTGGTGAGGTTCTTGCCCGTATTGAATCGATATTACGTCGTGTTAAAAAACAAGCTACACCAATGAAGCAGCTACAATACAAAGACATAGTATTGGATGATGTCGCTAAGCGAGTTACAGTGAGTGGTGAAGAGGTCTTGCTAACTGCAAAGGAATATTTATTGCTCGAATTATTTATGACAAACCAAGAGAAAGTATTCACGAAAGCAAATTTATATGAATCCATTTGGCAGGAAGAATATTTAGGGGATGAACATATTATTAAAATCCATATTAGTAATCTTCGACATAAATTAAAGACAAAAAACCCGCAAGCGGATTATATCGAGACGCTTCGAGGGCTTGGTTATCGCTTACGTCCATAAATTATCCGTAATCTATACGCCATCTTTACTTTATCTATACCTTTCATGAGTAATCTATGAATATGAAAGGGAGGTGCTTAATATGGGAGAAACCATATTAAAAACGAATCAATTAACGAAAACATATAAAAAGCATTCAGTACTTCACGACGTATCGATCGAATTAAAAGAAGGGCGTATATATGGGCTTATTGGTGAAAATGGTGCGGGTAAATCAACCTTAATGAAGATTATTTCAGGGATTAGTTTTCAAACAGAAGGTTCATTTGAGTTATTTGGAAAATCATCTGACAAGGAAATACAGCAGCAACGAAAACGTATTGCCAGCATGATTGAACAACCAGCGATTAGTCCTGATATGACTGCAAAAGGTAACCTTAAATATCATCGTTTAATGCGTGGGATTCCGAATGAGGAGCTAGAGGATGAAATACTGCAATTGGTTGGATTGACGAGCACAAACAATAAGAAAGCTAAGCATTTTTCACTAGGCATGAAACAACGTTTGGGCATTGCTATTGCGTTATTAACTAACCCAGAGCTATTGATTTTAGATGAGCCAGTGAATGGGTTAGATCCTATAGGTGTTGTTGAAATTCGTCAGCTTTTAACACGTCTTTGCGAAGAGCGACAGATGACGATTCTAATTTCGAGTCATAATTTACCGGAACTTTATCAAACAACAACTGATTATATCATTATTCATAAAGGGAAAATTATGAAACAAATGACGCAACAACAGCTCGACGAAGAATGTAGACATTATATTCGCATTGGTTGTACAGCTCCCGAACAATGTGCACATGTTTTAGAAACAGTTCTTAAAACACAAAACTTTCAAGTCATGCCTAATAAAACGATTAAATTGTATGATTTCTTAGAGGAACTTGGGGACGTATCAACCGCCTTATTTGAAAATGGGGTAACACTTACGGAATTTAGTCTACAAGGAGACACATTAGAGAACTACTTCCTTACGTTAATTGGAGGTGAGCACCATGTTTAATTTAGTACGTGCTTACCTCTATAAAACAACTAAATCCAAAATATTTTGGGTCTTACTGGCTCTTACAACATGTTCTGCAACAGCAATGTTTAGTATTGCCTATGGGATTGGCAATAATTCAATAAATGAAAGCATCAGCAACGTTGGTTTTTTACTATCTGATATGAATACGATGTCAATAGTAGGCGCAGTACTAGCCACTACACTTATTTGTTCAGATTTTGATACAAAAAATATCCATCATCCAATTATAAGCGGCTTTGCAAGAATCCAAATTGTCATAAGTAAAGCGATTGTTTTCTGGATTTTACTTTTTGTTCTTGTAAGCCCGTATATCATTGTGACAATAATTGGTTTATCAATGGACAGCACGTTTAGTATGGGTGGGAAAGCGGCCGGTTTTTTAAGCATTCTAACTTCGACTACTAGTGGTAGCTTTGGCGAATACGTAACAATAATGATCACCATGACAATGGTTTATCTTGCCCAGTTAACGACTTGTATTTTACTGGCGTTTGCCTTAAGAAAATCGGTGCTTGTAGTAGCTGCCTATTACATGATGTCCATGTTCTTTGGGCAGGTCGCTAGTTTTCAGGATTCATTTGTGATTATAGATAAAGTATTATCCTTCACACCATATTCAGCGGAGTATCTTACGATTAATTTAAGCATGAGTAAAGGTGATATATTTTCGGCCGTTTCCATTTGTGTCATCTTTATAGTAGTAATTATATATTTAACATTCATGACATTTAGAAAAGCAGAAATCAGGTAAGGGGATGTAGGGAATGTGGATAGTGGCAATTGTAGTCATTGTAGGATTACTGTTTTATATTTTTTATATTCAAAGGCAACTACGATTGATGAACATACAATTGTCACAACGTCTACATGAGCAATATACACAGCCAATTAGCGTAGAGCTCCTAAATAAAGAAATAAACCAACTAGTGGCAAATATAAATCGCATATTAATAGAATCGCAGAAATCAAGGTCGTATATTAAGCGGGAAGAAAAATACTACAAGGAAATGATTTCAAACATTTCTCATGATTTTCGTACGCCGCTAACAGCGATAAAGGGCTATCAACAAATGCTATTAAAAGAACCCTTAACAGAAAAGCAACTTGCAAAGCTTGAAGTCGCACAAAAACATGTTGGAAGACTAGAGCAATTATTAGCAACGTTTTTTGAATATTCCTATTTGCATAGTAATGAAGATCAACCCAAAAAGGAACGTATTAATATATCAAATATCGTATTTGAAGAGATTGCTGGTGCCTTTGCACAATTTGAACAACAAGGAATAGCCGTCAACTTACCTAATTTTGAGCCGCTCATTATTAACTCTGATGAAGAAATGCTGTTACGCATTGTGCAAAACTTAGTACGAAATAGCATCATGCATGCGCAAGGGGATGTAACGATTAAGATGTGGTTAGAAGAAGAACATGCATATATCTGTTTTCAAAATCCGATTGACGAAAATATTCAACTAAATCCTAACCAGTTCTTTGATCGATTTTATACAACAGACAATTCCAGACGTAAAAATACGGGTCTAGGGCTATCTATTGTCAAGCTGCTAGCAGAAAAATTAGGTGGAAATGCAACGGCCAAAATAGAAAATGGCATGATTGAGTTTTTAGTGTGTTTAAAAAAGAATTTGTAATAGTAGTAGCCAAGACGCTTAGTGCATCTTGGCTACTACTATTACATAAAACGTTTACAACAATGTTATAATCACCATGGAAATATAAAACTATTTATGGTAATTATAGTATATGCGGTGATGGTTATGTTGGTGGTGATTTCATCATTTTATGTACACCTAAAATATTTTGGATTGGACTTGTATTACTAGGGATATCTCGTATCTCTATGACTTAGTCATATAAAAATAGTTTCACAAGATGACCATTAGATTAGGGAGTTCTTCAATAAAGAAAAAAGGCATTTTCATACTTATTAGACATTTGAAAGCGTAAAGTGATATTCAGTACTATGATCATACTGATTTTTGTATATGGGGGAGAGCGCTAAATATGGATGCCAATCTTATTAGTAGAATTGAATCTTTTTTGAACAAAAGTGAGTTCAAAGGGTTTAAAGGAATACCAGCAACCGACGAAGAAATATTGAATGCTGAACAAGTTTTAAATGTAAAGTTTAACGAAGAGTATATTCAATTTATTAAAATATTTGGAGGTGCTTGTGTCGGCTTAAATATATATGCGTTTAATAACGGAAGTTTTATTGGAAAAAGTACTGTAGTTGAACTTACACATTGGTTTAAAAAAGGTGGAGAAGATATGATTCCGCATGAATTGAAGGATGCCTATGTTATTTCAAATGATGGCTCAGGGAATCCTATTTTAATGAATTCAGACGGTAATATATTTATTTTTTGGCACGATTCTTGGGAAGTGGAATTACTACATAACTCTCTGCAGGAAATGTTAATGAAATATTTCCCACCATCAGGAGGTTATTATGTATAAATTTACTGGTATGACAGATACATGTTAAAAGTTATTAAAATCCATTGTAGATAGAAGGATAGGAGATCTTAATGGATGGATTAAATCATAATTTAGATAAGATTCTAAGAAACTGATAACATACATACTAGTTAAAAGAATAGTTTAACTTACAAAAAATAAGAATGGGTGTAGTTATGTTAAAAAGGTTTAGCTGGAAGAAAAACGATATACATTCAATTCAATTAAAAGATAGTTTATATATCATTGCTCAATTATTAGAAAGTCCATATGTTGCATTTTTTAATATTACGAGTGAAAGTAATAATTTTTATGAGAAGCCACTTGACTTAAATGATTTAAAACCTTTTGGGGTATGTATGGTTTTAAAAGATTTTTTTAAAAAGTGTTCTGTCGGAAAGGTGAAAGGTGTAAAACCTAATTTGAATATCCCTATACCCGAGATCTTTATTAGTAGTGACAGAGGACAGTGGGGGAATCGCTCAGAATTCAGAGATGATGAACTAATATACAATTTGGTGAGAATCGATCCATCAGTAGGAGATCAGGGTATTATGGGTAATGAAATTGTTCAGTATAATATCGATAGGAAAGATCCGAATATTTTGAATAACTATGAAATTACTGGATATAACACTGGTTACGAATTTGTACGTCGCTTAATTTTATCGATTGAGAATAGCCGTTGGATCGATCCATTAAAAGAACAACGATTGCTTGGTGGAGAAAACTATCCGTTAAAAACAGTAGAAGAAATGTGGCGCTCTGGGGTTCCGAAGTATATCAAAGGAGGAAACATTGTGAAGAAACTTGATTCTGAATTCAACTATCTAGAGGATATGTATGAAGATTCTTTCTTTCCATCATTTTTAGTAGATAAACTTAAATTGCATATTGTTAATGTAGTACATTTTATTGAGGAGGGCACTCATACAAAAGAAGAAATCCAGGAAAAATTAGACGAAATGACTATAGCGATCAATGAGCTACAGGATGAGTTTTATGAAAATGGCAGTGAAATTGAAACGTTTGCACGGGATTCAATCGGCTTAACAGTAGAAAGAATTTTACAATATTTTGAGATTGATATCGATATAGAAGAAGCTCTTAGAGAACGAGAATGGTGAAAAATTGTATGTAATCCTAACTCACTTCTTTATCCATGGGTTTTAGAAAGTATCGTTTGTCGACATCTGATAAGGCTCCAAAGGGTTATCATAGTGTGTTACTGTTATTGCGCTGGTGTTTGCATAGTGTTCTGGGATAATTATCTATAAAGGTGGTAAAAAAATGAAGTTTGTTCATGTTTTAGGTATAGTTGTTTTAACAGCATTATTGAGTATAGGTGGTACGTTTTTGATTATGAATAAGAACTATGAAAACGAAAACTCTAAAAGTGCCAAGAGGGAATTAACTAGCGGTCAATCAATTGCAAAAGAAAATAATAAGGAAAAGTTTGTATCGACAGTGGATACGAATTTTGGATGGGAAAATACTACGTATTCCAAAAAGATTGATGAATGGAAAAGTGGAGATGAACCCTTTATTGATAATCTAATGCAAGAAGTTATTCAAGAAATGTCACATCAAAAAATTATTGCAGATGAGAAAGAATCATCCATTATGATTACACCGGAGAGAATAGAAACTTTACTGCAAATGGTAGAGGAAAATAAAGATGGATACGAACACAGTGATAAATATTTAGATATATTAAATCGTTGGAAACAAGGTGATTTTAAAATGGTGGATAAAGACCATAATGATATGTGGTTTATTCAAGGGACAAAAGAAGGTGGTATAACTACTGGTATTGCTACAAAGGAACAAGAGAAAGATTATATATTCCAAGTCTTTGGTATTCCAATTGAAAAGCAGAATTAAATTCGGTTTTTTTGCACTTGTGATTAGTATGAGAAGGTTTTCCGATTCCTGACTTGCTTGTTGTGAAGAATGTTGTTTCAAAGGAGAAAAAATTGATGCAGGAAAGTGAAAATATCTTAAAAGATTTTGAAGAATGGTTTGTTACAGCAGGTAAGTCGTCATTAATATCTCCTAGTCCATTTAAAATCGAACATATACTTCATCCAAATGGTAATCACTATTATTGTTTAAAAATAGATTTCGATAGTAATATTTCTATTGCAAGACTAACGCTTTGGGAAGAGAAATCAGTGTATTTTGAAGCTATAGATTTGAAAAATAATGAAAATTTTATTAATGAAAACTATTTTTTTTCAGATTTAAATGAATTAATGAACAAAGTGATGCTATTTATAAAGCAGTTAAATGATAAAGAGCAAAATGCGCAAGCAAAGTAGTTAGAAGTAGCCTCTATTAATTAAGTGGTTTTTTTATTAATGTCGTTTTTTTGATGCTCAATATAGAAAATACAACATGAAATAATGACTCTTTAGAGAGATGAAAGATAAGTTTTATTAGAATTCATATGGGGAGCGGGCTTATGGGTACAGAAGAAGCAATTGCTATAATTTATGATGGGTTAGTAAGTGAAAATTCAGTTCCAGTAAAAATAAGAACGTATAGGGAATTAGATTCTGATTTATTAAATCAAGTGAGAGAGGCACTAAATGTTTTAACTCAATACTATAAAGATAAAGAGACAGTTCCTAAAAAATTAGCAATCGCTATGGTCGATATCAATAGTGCATTTTCATTTTAAGCAGGGTATTTTGACGATAAGTTTTTGGAGGAATTAGAGGGAATCGGTATTGAGTTACAGGAAAAGGCAATAGAGCTTTTTTCTGAATGATTTATACCTAAAAGGAGAGGGATGCAATGAACTTCCTTGGTATGGAAAACTTACTGCTTTTTGATTTTTCTAAAAGCATAGATGAATATGATTTTGTCATTGAGCCTTTGAATAAGTATATGTAATAGTAATGAACCGAAACATTTCTTGATAATAGATTACGTATATTGCTGATGAGAGAATTAAAAGTGTATGGTGAAAATGTACGGCTTTTTACTAGTTTTAAAGAAGAGGTGCATTTTATGGATTTTTCAATAGTTTCAGACACTGCAGGTGCGAGAGTTGATGAATTAGCTAGTGAATTAGCACACGCATTGGAATCTAATATAAATTCAAAATATAGGAATGTCGATGTTTCAATCGGGATAGCCTTTAGATGCTTACCTGAATCCTATGAAAGAAAATCATTTATTAGATATAATAAAAAAGATAACTATTTGACAATCGATATGGCAGTTACGGTAGAAGAATATGAAAAAATGTATAAAGTAGAACAGAGGTATTATTTGGGGAATCTATTTTTAGAGTTTCTAAACAGGGCGTTAGAAAAACACAACTTTGAAGGGCTTGAAAAAGAGATGTTCATAAGTGACATTAAAATGTGGGCAAGAGAAATCCCTTTGAAAATGGATAATGGTTCAACAAAATTGTGTAATTGATTTAACGAAGAGATTGATTGGACTGTAGATCTAGACAAATAAAGATAGTTTTATGTTGGATGAACATTTCTGCAGAAAATAATAATTTAAAAACAAATTAAAAATTCGGTGGATTCACTTGTGAAAAATTCACACTTACATCAAAAGAGGAGTATGAATTATTTGGGAATTGCTGACGCTGATTAAAAATATATTGGATCGATGTAAAGAATATTCATACAAGAAAGGAATTTATATGTATAATGATGACCTCGAAATATTAGCTGACGAAATAGCAATTGCAACGGAAAAATCATTTTTAAGTTTATTTCAAAATCAAGAAAATTATTATTATTGTGCGTTGGTGACAACAGGGGAGGCTGTTGCGCCAGTTATTTCTGCATGGTCTTTAGAAGCGTTGGAGACGGTCGCTAAAAAATATGCAAAGGCAGATGCTGAATTAATAAAATGGTCATATGCAGATTCACCATATTGGAATTTTGGGTACGAGAATTTTGAAACTGTAAGAGAACTATTTAATGAGCGTATACTTGACTATACTGATGAAATTAAATGGTTTAAAGAAGTGGACTTTAGATTAGAAGCTATGGTTTTGGCTATGGAAAAAATAGATAATAAAGGACTATTTTCATTGACACAACCGAGAAATAAAGTGTACGTGAACGTTGAGGTAATGCCTCCTGATGAAACAAATATAATCAGAGCTTTACGCCTTAATAAGAGGGAAAATATATTAGATTGGCTTAATGAGGCAGCGGAAGAATAGTATAGTTTGTAGTGCGAATATTGTTAACAATTAGATAAAGTGTGCGTGTGTGGAGGGAATTATGAAAATATTTAGTACAGCACCAGATGGTAATGAAGCTGCAGAGTTAGAAAATGCCCATTATTTTAATTTGGCAATTAAAAAAAATGAAGAAAGCAATGAGTGGTTGAAGAAAACTGAGAAACCATATCAGGTTATGTTAGTTCATATAGATATTTTATTGATGCTTTCTAGAAAGTATAAGGCAGATGCGAACTTAAGTATTAAGAAGGATAGGGTTTTAGAATGGCAAAATACTTTTGACACATGGTTTACTAGGTGCGGTCAAAAAATCCCTTCAAAATATAGAACGGGAATTAAAGAAAATGGTGAAGAGTTATTTAAAGAATTGAGTGAATATGGTCATTAAAATATCTTATTATTTCTGTCACTTAAACTAGGGGATAATGTAATCTAAGGTGTTTTGAGAAGGTTATTATGTGTCGGTGATAGTTTCCACAAGGCAGCTTATTTTATAAGGAGCTTCTATTTAAATGAATAAACGATATAAAAGCCCCTCCTAATCACTCGGCTATCGAGCGATTAGGAAGGGCTTTGATTATTCTCATTTTTGGAACAATGCAATAACCACTCCGAAAAACGTTTAGCGGTTATTACTCATGCGAATTAACCTTGCTGCGTTCACTCGCCTGGTCCTGTGCCGTTTGCTCCGACTGTGCCGGTAGTTCCGACTGTTCCGACTGTTCCGTTTGCTCCGATTGTGTCGGTTGCTGCTCAGACTGCTCTTTCTTCATTCCGAGTTTTTTGCGAATAAAGCCCCAAATTGCGCCTACAGCCAGCACAAGCACGATCCCAAACTTCTTCAATAGAGGGATGAGCACTGCAAACAAGCTCGCTTTTTTGGCAACCGCTAGCCCCACGCCTCCAAGAATTAATCCAGTCAAGCCGAATTCAGCTACCTTATCGGTTTTTTTGTCAAAATCCTCATAGCGCTGACCTTGCTTTAAGTTAAACTGCTTTAGGATCTTGTTGTTAAACACTATACGATCAGCCTGCAAATTCGCCGGATCTGAGACGAGTATCGCTGAGATATAGCCTTTGCGGGATAGAATTCGCACATTGTAGTTAATAACACTGTTGTTCTGATTATCATGCGCCAATAAAGACCACGACAAACTATGTAATTGATTGTCGTAGAATGGAGCAACATCCCATTTGTCAACGAATATCTGATTTTCAGGGCTTGACTCCTTATTCATTTCTTTCGCACCTTCTTTGTAGCTTTCCAACAAGGCATCAGCATCGATTTCCGTTTTCTCGTCGTCTTCTATATGTCCAGGTTCTTCATATTCGAAATAAACGGCCCAAGTCTGATTTTCATCCTTTGGGAAAACCACACCGATTTCTGACCCGTTTGGTTCCATTCCGCCCTGAGTTAGATACTTTTTCGTATCTTCGGCATTAAGAAAAAGAAAATCACTGCCTAACTCCAGTTCCGCTAAATTGGTCCCTACGTCGACTTTCTGTCCACCTTCTACCCAATTCAGCTCCTCTTCGGCGTATGCGGGAACCGCACACGCCATTATAATAAGAATCATAACTGTTACTGATTTTAATAGTTTTGCAATCAACGATTTCAAAAATAGCTTCCTCCCAAATCTGTGTTCTTACGCTGCGGACGACTTGTCCTTATTTCCTTTAAATAAATGAATGCCTACTAGGACGGCGCCGATACCTGCAAAAGCAATTTCAACAAAGGTTTCGCCTCCGCCAAAAATTTTGCCAAAAACGGTAAATAATTTGAATTGTATACCGAATAGCGGCAGTATGAATGCACCTAACCCTAAAATTAAAAATATAATACCAGTACGTAACATAATTAACCTCCCCTTAATAATAAAAAATACTTCTGTAGACTATCATATAAACCAAAATGTGGCAATAATGTAAATAGTCATATAACTTCTGTAGTAATTATGAATCATTAGAAATAAAAGGTTATTTCTGGAGATTACGGATTTTCTATATAAAAACGATTTACCAACCAACTAACTAATATTAAAATCCGGTCGCATTGTTTATCTGTTCGAAAGCGAAGTAAGAGGAACAAACGTTTTCTGTAGCGAAAGCAAAGCGTCAGCTACAATTACGTTAATGTGAAATCGACAGCGATTTTTCGGAATTGATTGACAATAGTTCGGTTTTTATTGCTTTATTTTTGTGTTAACCTACTTTTAATTATAGTTAGCGCACAAGACTAGGACATTATAGGTGCTATTATATTTTAATTGGAGCAACTGGTTTACTAGTATACGTATATTGAGGATGAACTAGTAAGTTATAAATGAGGGTGGTATTGAAAAATGTCAATTGAAGTTATTTTTAAAGGTGTAGAAAATGGATCCAATGTAGCTCGACTGGGCGGATATAGCTTCTTGCCTGAAAGTATTGATTGGCCATTAAATCCAGATGGAGATAAATTAACACTTGTATTATGTTTACCGACGGATTTTCTTAATGAAACTCTAAATGTAAACTTACCAGAAGAACAAGTTCTATCCGTTTTTACAACGTATAAAAAAGATGATTACTTTTTAGATTCAATCACTTTTCATGGAGATGAAGAAGAGTTAAAAAATATTAAAAAAGGATATACAAAAGTTTTATTACACAAAGCAGGTGATGTTCGAAATGAATCAGACTTTCTAATACCAGCACAAGAGTTCGTTTTTGGAGATGAAGTAAATTTAGATTTAGAAGAAGTTGATGAAGAAGACTTTGATGATATTGAGATTTACTGTGGTTCGTTGATTGGCAATAAACCATCTTTGTTACAAGTAGAAAATATGGGTTTGGATGATTATCAATTTTGCCTACAAATTTATGGTGGTGATTTTCCTGAAGGATATCAAGATGTGTTTAGCCTTAGTGACTCGGTCGGATATTTGTTTTTAAATGAAAAAAATGATCAAAATCATGCAGGTGTTTTCTTTACACAATGTAGTTGAGCAATAATAAAAGTCGAAATAAATTAAAAGGGGAAGTAGGAAGTAGACTTAAATGAACAAAAATTCTAAAGGTAACATTAATGATTTTCTGAATAAAGATATTTTGTTTGAGAATTCTTGGAAGGAAATATCGACTTCCGAGATTAATGAAATTGTATCTGACGACTTTCCAGGAAAAAAAGATTTTATAGAGTTTTATCATGCTAAAAATGGAGGGATCTTTACTAAAGGGGCATACATTTACCCTGATCATTTTTATGAAATATTAAACAACGATTTTTTCTCGATAGAAATTGGTAGTTTTTTTCATATTCCATTAATCGAAGATAAGGATGATGATTCTAATTACACAATGTCTATTGAAAGAGCAAAAGATAGAAGGATAGATTACTCTGAGGACTTTGAGAACTTTGTTTTGTTTCATATCCCATTTGCTGATAATCATGCAGACAATGATTTTTGGATTGATATCCAAACAGGAGAAATAAAATATATGGATTACGAAGAAAGTTACGACCCTGATGATGCAATCGTTGTAGCACCGTCGTTTTTGGAATTTTGCAAACACATCCAGGCACAACCTAGGGAATTGAATTAGAAAGATATGTGGAGATAATAGGGAAATGGGTTCATCGACTCTATTGATAGCTAAAGAAAGATAGATGATCCATTAAAAAGATTTAGAGTAAATGCAATGGGGGATGATGAAATTGAGGATCTTTGGAATTATGCTTGAAGATAATGAAGCTGCAGAATTTGGCAATGCTCGATACATTAATCTAGCAATTGAGGAAATAAATAAAAACAATGAATGGTTAAAGAATAGCGATAAACCATATCAAGCAATGTTAACGCATATTGATATTTTAGTAATGCTCGCAAAAAGGTTTCCTGTTAATGCAAATTTATTGATTAAACAATATCAGACGAAGGAATGGAGAGAAACATTTAACGAATGGTTTAATAGGTGTGAAAAAAAGATACCATCTAAATATAGAGAAGGCATTAAAGCAAATGGGATGAACTCTTTACTGAATTAGAAAAATACGGCAATAATTTACGTTATTGATGCTATTACTAAAAAATAGTATTACAAAAGACGATCGGTATAAAAAAAATTATTTTTAGTGGAGGGTTAAAATGAATTTTATTAATGATAAACAGCTAATAGCTCCGTTTTTTTGGGTAGATCGTAGTAGTAGCTCGGCGTCCTTTTGTTTATATGTTGGTGAATATAAGCAAGAGATTTTTGATACACGAGCTGATGAGGGATTTGAAGGAGGAGGTTATGATTGGGAATCTTTAGCGATAGTCTTTCTTGAAGAAAAAATGCCTGAATTAAAAGGTATTGTCAATTTTGATTCCGAAGCCAGTATGTTTTGTGCTTATTCCTCTGATAAAAAAGCATTAGAGAAGTTTGCTATTTCATTTAAAAATACATGTGAAGATGAATCGACTATTACGGATTTATTTTCTCGTGCAGAATTAGATTGAAGGTATTATTTATAAACTTTTTCGGGCGAAACACATGCCAATAAACAATATACTCAATGCTATTTTTGTTTTCAGAAGAGGAAGCTCGAGAGAAACCTTGTCTTGGAGTTTAATAGGGGGAGTCTAGATAAAAAGGGGTGTAAATAATGAGAAGCTATGCATTTAATGATAGTATTGGCTATTTTGAGATAAACCCACTTTTCCTTGAGGAAGGTATACAGATTGCTGAGAAGGAAAATTACCATGCAATTTGAATCCGTAATTTGAATCTAGATGCAGATTTGAAATGTCATTTAGATTTTTCATCTTTCAACAACAAAACATTCATCAATAAATTACTAATTAACGATAATTTTAAATTATCCAAGTATCAAAATATAGAAGCATTATCTACATTAACTAATCTTACAAAAATCACTTTAGCTCAACCGATAAAGCTTGATTTGAACTATTTTAAAAAATTAGAGGAGGTTGTTGTTCGAAAAGATTACTATCTAAACTTAGATAAACTAGTAAATTTAAAAAGCTTATACGCAATTAAATATATTAAACCAGATTGTAAAGAGTTTTGTTCACTAAAATCATTAGAATTTTTGCGTCTTGACACCTCGACTAAGCTAAAATCTTTGTCTGGGATAGAGGATTTAGATTCCTTGAAATGGTGTTGGTTCCAGTATATAAATAATCTAGAAGATGCACACGCGCTTAGTAAACTAAAAGGACTTGAAAGACTTCATATCGAAAAATGTAAACAACTTACTGATCTAACATTTTTGGCAGGAAATAATACTATAAAAGAATTACAGGTTTCAGATGTTGATTCTCTTGAATTTGTGAAATCTATGAAAAATTTGCATAAAATAAATTTTTGGAACTGTAAAAGTGGAGATTTATCACCATTGTTAGAATGTCCATCACTAAGAGAGGTTGCGTTTCATCCTGAAAAGAGACATTACTCTCACAAAAAAGATGAAATAAATAATTTGTTACAAGAAAGAAAGTCCATATAATGGGCTAAAGGATTACGATATGAAAAAGTTGGATTTGCAGAATGAAAGAAGGACTGCTCAATGAAATTTTCATTTATTAAAGATAATAGTAGTCTTCAGTTTCCCTCAATAAAAAGTGATGAAATTGAACAAGTAGAAAGTGAACTAGGTATTATTTTTCCAAAAGAATTAAAGTTATTTTTGATGGAGATCGGTTATGGATCCTTTGTCGGCGAAGAAGAACTAGATGAAAATTGTGTTTTGAGTCCGTCGGCAATTAGAGATTTTCGATTAAGACAAGGTTCTTTTGAAGCTTACCCAAACTACGATGAAGAAAATAAATTAATCTTCTTTATTGGATGGGAGTCAGTGCCTTTTTCAATCGGATTAACAGATGGGGAACAAAATGCTGTCTATAATAACGAGAAGAAGATTGCAAGCTCTCTTGAAGAATTTTTAACAAAGATCATCGAAGATCCTGAAAACTTCCAACAGGATTAGTGCTAAAGATTAACATGGTACAAATGGTGAAAAAATCATTGTCATTGTGTAACGTAAAGAACTGTTTTAAGTATTGTTGAAGCTAAAATAGAAAGGTGATAATATATGGAATTTTATGAGAAAATCGAACAAGTAACTACAAAAGATCAATTTTTGGAGTTTTTAAATTTACTTACAAAGGATTTTAAACATAATGTTGATGAATGGGAAAATAAATCTATTGATAACTATCTTGAAGCAATTGAATCATGGATAGAGGTCATGGAAAGTTTCTATAAGAACAGTGATTTACCAGTACCAAATAACATCGATTGGAACTTCCTAGCCCAAATTTTTTATGTAGGTAAAATTTATGAATAACAACATGCTTCAATAATCAATGCGATTTTACATATGTGTGAATTGAATTTGCTTTTCCATAGAGTGGTAGAATATTTTAAGTGAAAGGAATGAGGGGTAAATATGGGAGAAACATTTGCGATTTTTGAAAAAGAGGGTATATTCTGTCCTACTTATCTAGAGGGAATAATACATACAGAGTTCTTTGAAAATGATCCTTTTGAAGCAAGAGACTCTGATGCTGGTGAATGGAGAAACTCAAGAGATAATATGACAGAGATGCCAGAAGAAGTATGGTTTGTTACAAAAGATATAAAATATAATTTTGCTTTACGATTGGCGAGGGGGGTTTTTTGTATCGTTAGAATTTCTAAACCTATTACAGAAATTTGGAATTAACAATTTTCAATACACTAAAGTATATATGGTGAATAGGCATAAAAAAAGCATATCGTCAAAGGAATATTTTTATGTGCGATTTTATGATAGGTTAGAAGATGTAATAGATATGGAGAAATCAAATATTGAATTTTATAGGAAAGATGGAAGGATAAAAAAAATATGGGATCTACAGCTGAAAGAATCAAATACTCTCCCAGATGTTTTTCTAATAAATAATACTAACCTTTCAAGTATATTATTTTGTTCAGAAGAATTTAAAAAAGAAGCTGAAAAACTTAAATTGAAGGGCATTACCTTTGTCCCGTCTAATGAAGCTGATGTGTATAAACCTTAATATTGTATCGATTATTATTCATTAAACAGCGAACGGTAAGTTATATTGTTTAAAAACTTTTCTTTGAGTGGGAGGGGGCATCAGAGGATGGTATTTTCTCTTTTTAAGAAAAAGAAAGCGCCACAGCAATTGAAAAATAGAGTTGAATTCTGCATCACAAACTTATCACTTGGAGCGGCAGATGCCTATGATATATTAAATGAAAGATCCGATATTGAAATTGATGAATCGGGTTGTACATCACATTGTGAAATTTGTGAGCAAGGTATCTTCGCCATCGTCAATGGAGAAGTCGTAACTGCAGATGATGCAGAGACGTTAGTGAAGGCAATTGATGAAGAAATTAAACAAAACCCTCTTTTTTGAAATGAAAACAGCTTGTTAGCATAAATCAACAAGCTGTTTTTTATATTTTGGTGAAGAGCCACTATACAGTTTACCAGCCTCGTACGTATTGCACTGGAGGTTTAATTTCTTCTCTTAAATCCTTAGCAGCATGAAGTGGCCAATATGGCTCGCGCAGAAGAACACGCGCTAGGAAGATTAAGTCAGCACGATTATTTTGTAAAATTTCCTCTGCTTGAATAGCTGTCGTAATAAGGCCGACTGCTCCAGTTGGAATATCAGCACCATGTTTAATCGCTTCAGCATGAGTTACTTGGTAGCCTGGAAAAACATTTATACGTGCTTGCACGACACCACCTGTAGAAACATCCACTAAATCGATACCTTGTGATTTCATCCAACGACTGAAGACGATAAAATCATCCATAGTTGTACCATCTTCTGCATAGTCCTCAGCGGAAACGCGCACAAGTAAAGGGCCTTCCCAAACACTACGAATAGCATCGATGACCTGACGTAATAATCGATAACGATTTTCTTGAGAGCCACCGTATTGGTCATTGCGTTTATTCGTTGCTGGTGATAAAAATTCACTAATTAAATAGCCATGTGCTCCATGGATTTCAAGAACATCAAAGCCTGCTTTAGCTGCCCGGACAGCTGCGTTTTTAAATGCTTCTACAACATATTCAATGTCTTCTAATGTCATTTCAGTTGGCGTTTTAAAATCATCACTAAAAGCAATGGCTGATGGCGCAAATATTTCTCCATCTACAGTTGCTTTACGTCCAGCGTGTGCAAGCTGTATGCCGGTGTTTGCTCCGTATGCTTTCATTCCTTGAACTAATTGACTTAAACCTTCAATATGAGCGTCATCCCAGATGCCAAGATCGTTACTAGAAATACGACCCTCTGGTACAACACCAGTAGCTTCGACAATAATTAAACCAACTTGACCAGCAGCCCGCGTTGCATAATGTACTTGGTGGAAAGGTGTTACAAGCCCATCATCCTGTGCCGAGTACATACACATCGGTGCCATCACAACACGGTTTTTTAAAGTGATATTTTGTAATTGATAAGGTTCGAATAATTTAGCCAATTTAAAGCCCCCTAATCCCTAGTGATATACTTTACCCCGCTTTAACGGGCAGTGATACTCCCACCTTTAATATTTTAACAAAAGTAAGAAGTTAGGTGGGAGATAAACTGCCCGTAAAAGCCCGATTCGTTCAACTAATAATCATTGGGGATGAAGAAAATCCCCAATGATTAAAGTTTCACTTTATTTTGCACACATTATTTACTATTTGCAAGTGATCGAGATCGAGCTTCAGCTTCTTTAATGCATGCTTCGATGGCTTCATTAAATCGATATTGTTCAAGAGCTTTAATTCCAGCTTCTGTTGTACCACCTGGACTTGTTACTTTCTGGCGTAATACATCAGGCTCATCAACGGATTGCTTCAGCATTTCCGCAGTACCAGCAAGTGTTTGCGTCATTAATAGTCGTACTGTATCCTTCGAGAGACCAACCTTTGTACCAACCCGTTCAAATGCCTCCATTAAATAATAAATATAAGCTGGCCCACTACCGGAAAGAGCGGTTACAGCATGTAATTGATCCTCATCTACCTCAATAACTGAACCAACCGCCTCTAAAAGCTGTAAAAAAATAACGCGTTGTTCTGCTGTCACTTTGTCATTAAAGGCAATCCCGCTCGCAGACATCCCAATAGTGGCAGAAGTGTTAGGCATAACGCGTGCGACTGGACGAGCACCTAAATGTTCTGTAATAGTAGTAATGGCAATACCAGCTAAAATAGAAAGAACGGCTGATTGCTCTGTAATTTTAGGCTTTAGCTCACGCATCGCTGCAACGGCATCTTTTGGTTTCATCGCTAAAATGATTAAATCAGCCTGTTGATAAATAGCATCATCAAAATTGCCATTCACATCATATGTGTCGTGTAAAAATTGTAAGCGTTCCTTGTCTGAGCGATTGGTGACGTAAATTTCTTGTGCTGTAAATACTTTTTGTTTAATCCAGCCTTGAATCAATGCCTCTGCCATAGAGCCTGCGCCAATAAATAGTATTTTTTTCATGATAAAACCTCCAGTTCAAATTCAATTTCGCCTTGGCGTAATTGCGTCCGGATTTTGAAAATCCGTGACATCCGCCGGAGGCTTTATCTTCATTCAGCTGTCGCTACCAAAACATTTGTAGCAGCCGGCTACTAAAACATTTGCTGAATGAAGATAAAAAAAAGCGCTCCCGTCCTTATAAAGAAGGACGAAAACGCTGTTGTTTCCGCGGTACCACCTTTGTTTGCCAATTGGCACAACTCATAGCCCTTTTATCGCAAGGGAAACGGTTATGTTTTCATAACTGCTCAGAAGTAGGTTCGGTAATGGGAGCGGTGATGTCACTTTCAGCAAATGTAACACTCTCTAAGACACCTTCACCAATTACGTACTTGGCTTCATCAATGCACAAATATAATTAGATTATTCAAAATTATATTAATAATACGTCATCCTGTCAACAGGAGGGTGACGAAAAGAAGAAAAACTTGTAAAATAGAATGAATAGGTATTCACTAGTCGCATTAAAGGGGGAAACAGCTTTTGTCTATATACAAAATAGAAATACCAACACCCTATGAAGTAGGAGATGTGAATGCATTTGTTGTAAAAGGGGATGCATTGACCATTTTTGATGTTGGTCCAAAAACAATGGAAGCCTATGATGCGCTTAAATGGGGTATTCGAGCAGCGGGCTTTGATATGCGAGATATTGAACAGGTTGTGTTAACCCATCATCATCCAGATCATGCAGGTTGGGTGGATGCCTTTCCAAACGCAGAAATTTTAGGGCATGCCTATAACGATAAATGGCTTCGTCATGATGAGGACTTTTTACGTTACCATGTGCAATTTTACAGTGAGCGCTTATTTGAGCACGGAGTTCCTCAAGAACATATCCAGCCGAGTGTACATGTCCGCCGTGAAATAGAGCTTGTAGGTGAACGACCATTAACACAAATTCTTAACGATGGGGATGAAGTGCCAGGACATCCTGGATTAAAGGCTATTGAAACATTAGGACACGCACAAAGTCACTTAATCTTCTGGGATGAAAAAACTCATGATGTAATAGGTGGAGATTTATTGCTTGCAAAAATAACGCCAAACCCATTAATTGAGCCACCACTAGACCGTACATTAGGACGTACTAAATCGTTACTACAATATAATGAATCGCTAGAAATTTTACGTCGATTACCTGTAAAAAAGATGTATACAGGACATGGTGCTGAGTTAGAGAATATTCCTGAATTAATTGATAAACGACTAGAACGCCAGCATCAGCAATCTTTGAAGGTTTGTGAATTATTTGGTGACGATTCATTAACTGCTGTACAAGTAACGAAGCGCTTTTACCCAGCGGTTTTTCAGCGTCAGTTTGGTCTGACGTTGTCCAAAACGCTCGGTTATTTAGATTACTTAGAGGCCAACAATTTCATTACATCTACAAAAACGGAAGAAGGTATCTATTTATTTCAAAGGAAGTAGGTTTAAATATGAACATGAATAAAAAGACCATCTTCGTTACAGGTGCAACAAGTGGTGTAGGATTGAAAATAACAGAATTATTAGTAGCACAGGGTCATACGGTTTATGCAACAGGACGCAATGCGGTTGCATTAAAAGCTTTAGAACGCGTAGGCGCAAACGTGATCCAAGCAGATTTAACTAATTTATCTACAATCGATGAAGTATGTGCACAACTACCGCCTCTCGATGTAGCTATTTTATCTGCAGGGGTAGGTAAATTTGGCATTGCGACTGACTTATCAGATGAAGCTATTAGACAAATGGTAGAGCTAAACGTCAGTGTACCGATGTATTTAGCAAAACGTCTCGCAGCACCTATGATACAACGCCAGCAAGGTCAATTAATCTTCATCGGCTCACAGGCAGGAAAGGTCGCGACACCTAAGGCTAGTGTTTATGCTGCTACAAAGCATGCGATTGTCGGTTTTACGAATGGACTTCGCATGGAACTGGCTCCGTATAATGTTAAAGTTACTGCGATACATCCTGGTCCAATCGATACACCATTTTTAGATAAGGCGAGTGATGAAAGTGGCTACCGTGAGTCTTTAGGAAGATTTTTATTAACAGCTGAAGAAGTGGCACAAGCTACAGTAAAAACAATTGAACGACCAGTTCGAGAGGTTAATTTACCAAGGGTCATGGGGTTAACAAGCAAGCTGTATGCAATGGCACCTGCAACCGTAGAATTTTTAGGTAAATCTTTTTTTAATAAAAAATAGGGATTAAACTGTAAACATACCAAGTTGAGTGTGTTTACAGTTTTTTTATGGTTCATCATCAAAAATTGTAGATGGCATTTGTTCAAACATAAGTCCAAGATAGTTGCATAAGCCCCCTTTTGAAAAAGGATATTTTTCATCCCAAAGAGAATTTAAATATAATGAATTTTTATATGGAGGATGAAGAGGATGACTACATATCTTAATCGAATTTCCCAAGACTTAGTAAATGCAAACTTAGATAATTATTGGTCAGGTTTTGAATCGGTTGCTTACGCATTATATGATAAGCGTTATGTTTATCTTTTCAACCATCCTAGAATGAAAAAAGATCAACTAAATAATTATCAAATTTTAAATTGGGATGAACAATTTATGGGGTGTACACTTATTCTGTATAATGATTATCCAACAGCAATTGTAAATATCGAATTGTATGAGGATTACGAAAGTTTATATTCTATTCTTGTACACGAATTATTCCACGGTTTTCAATATGTTAAAGGCGAAACCCGGTTTGCGAATGAAGTTCTAGGAATCACATATCCGTTATCAAAAGAAAATGTGGAATTACGAAATCAAGAAAGAGCAAACCTTTTTAGTGCGGTGTTAGAAAATAATATTATTAAAAAGAAACTATATCTTAATACTTTCATTGCCCTAAGAGAAAAAAGAGCTGCTAAGTTTAGTAATAATCTAATATACGAAAACTTAATTGAAACAATTGAAGGACCTGCGTGGTATGTTGAACTAAAGGCTTACTCTGAAAAAACCCCGATAGCTTACAAATCAGTTCTAGAAAAGTATGGACAACACCTTAAAGACAAATATGAATCTACTTCTGATATACGAAAGAGTTGTTATAGTTCAGGTTTGTTTATGTGTTTGTTACTAGATGAGTTTTCACCAGGTTGGAAGGAAAGTTTTTGGGGTAAAGAGGATACATTATACGATATATTTAAACAGCTTTCTGATGATTTTATAAAAATAAGTAACGTAGAAATAAGTCCTGAAACAGAGGAGGCAATTAATTTTGCTATACAAAATAGAAAAAATACATTTGAAAACTTTGAACAACAAAAAGGAATTCATCTATTTATTGAAGGTGAAATAACTGCTAAATCTTTTGACCCGATGAATATCGTCTCATTTGAAAATAGGCTTTTACATAAGAACTCTATAAAAGTAAGAATTAACAATGAAGACTATTTTGTACAACAACCTGTTATTGCCTATTGTAAGGATGGACTTCAAAATATAATTAAATTACATCTGATATTAAAGAATAATCCCATTGAAAATGACGATTCACTAAAAATTGATGGAATCGGAGTAATCAAGGGAAGGTATGAGAAACAGGAAAATGTTTTGCATTTATATGTGAATTAGGACCATTTAATCTTTCAGATCAATATAAAACCGCTAGAGAAGAATTACGCTCTCTAGCGGTTTCTTGTTTCTAAGTTAATTCGTTTACAGAAAACTATTCCATATTTCAATGTAAATCACCTCCTCATTTTCCCGAAGAACAAATTACTTTCCTGAAATTTATATAATATACATTCATGTAGCTAGTAAAAATTTGTTTATCCGAGTAAAAATATTCATAGTTGGTACAAAGGCTTAAAGTATTGTAATGACACACTTTTTACAATAAACATAAAAGTCTATAAATTTATAAAAATACACTTGTTTTTATTTTTATAACATGATACTATTCGTGTATAAACTTTTAAGCGAATGTATAAACATACATATCTTATAGATTAATTGGGGGCGCATTTTTTATGGCGAATAAAAAAGTAGTATTAGCATATTCAGGAGGACTTGATACTTCTGTAGCAATTCCGTGGTTAAAAGAACAAGGTTGGGACGTTATTGCAGTTTGTCTTGACGTTGGTGAAGGTAAAGACCTTGAGTTCGTAAAAAATAAAGCTCTTCAAGTAGGAGCAATTGAATCATATATGGTAGATGCGAAGGATGAGTTCGCTGAAGAATATGCATTAATCTCATTACAAGCTCATACTTGGTACGAACAAAAATATCCATTAGTATCGGCACTTTCTCGTCCATTAATTTCTAAAAAATTAGTGGAGATTGCAAACCAAGTAGGAGCGGACGCAGTAGCTCATGGTTGCACAGGTAAAGGTAATGACCAAGTTCGTTTCGAAGTTTCAATTAAAGCGTTAAATCCAGATTTAGAAGTGTTAGCACCTGTACGTGAGTGGGGCTGGAGCCGTGATGAGGAAATCGAATATGCTATGAAACATGATGTACCGATTCCTGCAACGTTAGATTCACCATTCTCTATCGACCAAAACTTATGGGGCCGTGCAAATGAAGCGGGCGTAATGGAAGATCCATGGGTATCACCACCAGAAGAAGCTTATGGTTTAACAGTTTCTGTGGAAAACGCTCCAAATGAAGCGGAATACGTAGAAATTGAATTCGTTGCTGGTAAGCCAGTATCGTTAAACGGTAAAGAAATGAAGCTTGCTGATTTAATCCAAGAATTAAATG
Source organism: Lysinibacillus sp. NPDC093216 (assembly GCF_050280325.1). Taxonomy (NCBI): domain Bacteria; kingdom Bacillati; phylum Bacillota; class Bacilli; order Caryophanales; family Bacillaceae; genus Lysinibacillus; species Lysinibacillus sp. NPDC093216. Next base: position 163,559 of record NZ_JBNNVB010000002.1, read on the forward strand.
CAGTAGCTGGCGCACACGGTGTTGGTCGTATCGATCACGTAGAAAACCGATTAGTTGGTATTAAATCTCGTGAAGTATATGAAGTTCCAGGAGCTAAAGTGCTATTAACGGCTCATAAAGAACTTGAAGACTTAACGCTTGTAAAAGAGTTAGCACACTTCAAGCCAGTCATTGAGAAAAAATTATCTGAATTAATTTATGATGGTTTATGGTTCTCTCCATTACGTGTAGCACTGGAGTCATTCCTTGCTGAATCACAAAAGTTTGTGAACGGAACTGTGCGCGTGAAGCTTTACAAAGGTCATGCAATTGTAGAAGGACGTAAATCCCCAAATTCACTTTATAGTGAAAAGCTAGCAACATATTCTAAAGAAGACCAATTCAACCATGCTTCAGCAGTAGGCTTCATCGAATTATGGGGTCTGCCAACAGTGGTTAACTCTTCAGTAAATAAAAAATAATCTTTTTTGGCAGCAGGGTGTAGTGTAGCATTAAACGCTGTACTACACCTTTTTTAAAAAGAATTTTTAAGGAAAAGGTGAGCTGTTATGACAAAACTTTGGGGCGGACGTTTCCAAAAATCAGCAGAAGCATGGGTGGACGAGTTCGGCGCATCGATTGGCTTTGACCAACAGCTTGTTCTAGAAGACCTTGAAGGTAGCGTAGCACATGTTACGATGCTTGGCGCAACAGGAATTTTACCAGCAGCTGACGTAGAGGCCATTCTCGGTGGCCTTGCACAATTACAAGAAAAAGCAACCGCAGGGGAGCTTGAATTTACAGTTGCTAATGAAGATATTCACTTAAATCTGGAAAAAATGCTCATTGATTTAATTGGTCCTGTAGGTGGTAAGCTTCACACAGGCCGTAGCCGAAATGACCAAGTAGCAACGGATATGCATATTTTCTTGAAAAAACGTGTGAAGGAAGCAATCGGTTTAATTGAGATATTCCAAAAGACATTGCTTGAAAAAGCTGAGGAGCATGTAGAAACAATTGCGCCAGGCTATACACATTTACAACGTGCCCAACCAATCTCATTTGCGCATCACTTAATGGCCTATTTCTGGATGTTAGAGCGTGATAAACAACGTTTTACGGAGTCGCTTAAGCGTATCGATATTTTGCCTTTAGGTGCAGGTGCCATGGCGGGGACAACTTTCCCAATCGACCGCTTAAAATCCGCGGAGCTTTTAGGCTTCAGCGAGGTTTACGCAAACTCGATGGATGCAGTAAGTGACCGTGATTTTATCGTTGAATTTTTAAGTAATTCATCATTATTAATGGCGCATTTATCTCGTTTTGCAGAGGAAATTATTTTGTGGTCGACAGATGAATTCAAATTTATCGAATTAGATGATGCCTTCTCAACAGGTTCTTCTATTATGCCACAAAAGAAAAATCCTGATATGGCGGAGTTAATCCGTGGAAAAACGGGACGCGTTTACGGTAACTTAATGGGCTTATTAACTGTTCTGAAAGGAACACCGTTAACATACAACAAAGATATGCAGGAAGATAAAGAAGGTATGTTCGATACAGTCCATACAATTCTTGGTTCACTAAAAATCTTTGAAGGTATGATTCGCACGATGACTGTCAATACAGAGCGTTTGCACCAGGCAGTACACTCTGACTTCTCCAATGCTACGGAGCTTGCAGACTATCTAGCAACAAAAGGTATGCCTTTCCGTGAAGCACATGAAGTGACAGGAAAACTTGTATTCACATGTATTCAAAAGGGTATCTACTTATTAGATTTACCGCTGGAAGACATGAAAAAAGAAAGTGAGCTTATCGAAGCGGATATTTACGATGTATTAGCGCCTGAAGCAGCCGTTCGTCGTCGCCATTCTTTAGGTGGTACAGGATTTGATCAAGTAATCATCCAAATTGAAAAAGCAAAAGCTTGTCTCGTTTAACCATAACTTAGCGTGCATGTCCTTGTGACTTTTGCATAGATATTCATTAAAGCTGTCCAGTGAGGCACTATGAAAACCATTTTCCTTTTTCGTTAGAGCTAGAGGGTGAAACGAAAAAGAGCCCCTTACATAGGTGAAGGACAATCCCCAATTCTGGAGACGCGGAATTGGGGTTTTTGTGTAAAGAAATAACAATGGGAGGGATTACAATGAATGAGCGTTTTACAAAGGGATTAGAAACAATTAAACAGTATGTGACAAAGGAAGAAGCGGCACGAATGATTGAGGCAGATGCACTAGCTGATGTAGCCCCAGATTTACGCAAAATGATTATTGAATTTGCCTACGGTGATGTTTATTCTCGACCAGGGCTTGATGCCAAAAGTCGTGCACTAGTTGTCATTACAGCAGTAGTAACTCAAGGTGCTGCCCCACAAACAAAGACACATATTAAACGTGGTTTACATGCGGGTTTGACACAGACAGAAATTGTGGAAGCATTATTACAATTAGTGCCATATATAGGTTTCCCGCGTGTGAAAAATGCTTTAACGATTGCGCAACAAGTCTTTAAAGAAGACGCCTAAAATAAAAACTCTGCATTTTCGTGGAGTTCTATTCTTTAACAAGGTACTTTTGATAAAAATGCGCTTCACATGAATAAACACTTGTGAAACGGTTCATATTAAGAGAGGAATCACTTATTAATCTAATATGATTAGGAGGATGTAGAATGAGTAGTCAAACACCCAAAGACCAGGAATCTCAGGAAAGTCCGCCACAGTTGTATAGGGTGAGCTTCTAAAATCTTAAGGAAAAAGGCGAGGCAGAGGATATTCTGTTTTGCTGTATCTTAAGAAGAAGCAAAAACCGATACAGATATAATCAAATAGAAATAAGTGTTCTTGGGATCCAGAATTTTTCTGGGTCCTTTTTTTATTTCGCATTAAATGCCCTAAAGCCTGATAGACCAGTGTTGATGAAGAAGATTCCCTACTAATTAAATTTTCGCTTTATAGAAGAATTTGACTTTTTTAAAAAACTGTATTACTTTAAGTATGACAGATTTCTGTTTGGTGATAAGCGATACAGATGGGAGGGGTAAAATGAATATTCATTTAGATCCAAGCAGTGAATTACAGCTTTATAAACAGTTAGCGAATCAATTAATTGAGTTCATTGCTAAGGGAGAACTAAAAAATGGTGACACATTACCTTCAGTTCGTTCAATGGCTGCGGATTTAGGGATTAATGTCAGCACAGTTAGTAAGAGCTATCATGAACTTAAAGAAAAAGGTTTAATCGAATTAAAGCCGAAAGCAAAGGCGATCATTATCGGTGGTCAAAAAAAAGAGCTGGAAGAGACGGAAGTTGAAAAAGTAGAAAATGCATTAAAACCAATTATGGCAGAGGCCTTTGCACGTGGTCTCGAAAAAGATCAGATGACAAGTTTGTTTCATCGAATTTTAAAACAATGGAAGTAGGGGAAATATGGGCTTTTTATATTAAGCATCTTTATCTTTGTAGGGGTACTGGAAACATTAACACCATATTTTGCGAGAAAAACAACTGTGTTTGGTGTTTCAATTCCAGAACCTTATGTGCAACATCAGCAATTACGTATATTTAAAAAGCGCTACAGCATCCTGGTAGGGAGCATAGCAGTTGCCTTTCTTTTAGGCCAAATTTTGCTACTGTTTACGTCTATTCAAGAAGAGCAATTTGTTTTATTATCATTTATCTTGCTATATGTCGTACTTCTTATATCAGCTGGACTTTATATGTTTTATCATATAAAAACAAAAAAACTAAAAAAGCAAGAAAATTGGGAAGTGCATGTAAAAACTGTTTATGTGATGGATTTATCTATACGTGATAGAGATGAAGTACTGTCACCTACATTTTTTTGTATTACCAATTATTGTTATTTTAGCATTGATGACCTTTACCTATATGAATTACAATGCGATCCCGGATGTATTTGCTACTCATTGGAATGCAGTAGGTGAGGTAGACGGTTGGACTGAAAAAACATGGCTATCAGTTATTGTAATGCCACTTATTTTACTAGGGACACAAATTAGCCTTTTCATTATGGGCATAGGTATGAAAAGGGCAAAAATACAATTGAGCGCACAGGCGAAAGCAGCTTCAGCCAATAGAGAGCTTACACAGCGTAAATATGGCAGCTGGTATTTAGCGGCGATAAATTATACTATGACCATTCTTCTTGTTGTTTTACATTACACGACAGTGATTTTAGAAAATCAAACAGCTCCTTACTTCTTCCCACTTTTTATCGTTTTTATGATCGTCACTTTAGGGGGACTTATACTCTTCATTTGGAAATTAAGTAAAAGTAATGAGCGCTTTGATGATTTATATACAAACGAAACAGCTGCAGCCGATGATCGCTACTGGAAATGGGGTATTTTTTATATGAATAAAAATGACCCTTCATTATTAGTACAAAAGAAATACGGTGTTGGTTGGACTGTGAATATGGCGAATAAATGGAGCTATATCATTTTACTTGTAATATTTTTACCAATCTTGTTAGTCATTTTCATATAGAGGGAGAGATTTTATGAAAAAACTATTGTTGTTATGTTGTGCACTCTTATTGTTAGCAGCATGCGGTCAAAAGGAAGACAATACAAAAGGTAAAGAGACGAAAGGGGACAATAAAATGAATGAACAGCTAGTAGGTAAATGGGAAGGGAATATTGAAACTCCAAACGGAGCACTTCCAATTATCGTTGATTTGCAGAAAGATAGTGGGACATTATCAGTACCAGCACAAGGATTATCCAATTATCCATTTAAAAGCATTAAATACGATGGTGATCAAGTGAGTATTTCGATCAATTTAAATGGCTCGGCAGTTGAAATTAACGGAACATTAAAAGATGGGCAAATTGAAGCAACGTTTCAACAAAATGGTGGCAAATTCCCACTTGTCTTAAAACCATTCAAAGAACAACCAGTTACGTATGAAACGTTGAAGATTCCCGTTCAAAATGGTGAGTTAACAGTGGCTCTTCAAAAGGCAAGCAAGGAGCCATCTCCAGTGGCGCTTATTATAGCAGGCTCTGGACCAACTGATAAGGATGGAAATTCAGCAATAGCTGGTAAAAATAATAGCTTAAAAATGATTGCGGAAGGGTTAGCTAATGAGAGTATTGCTACTGTCCGCTATGATAAACGTGGTCTTGGCGATAATCAATCCCTTTTAACTAAGGAAGAGGATATCACGATTGATCAATACGTAGACGACGCGGTTCAAGTGATTAATACCCTTTTAGCCGATAAAGCGTATTCGAGTGTTCATATAATTGGACATAGCGAAGGCTCATTGATTGGTTTGCTAGCAGCACAAAAAGCAAATGTAGAGTCCTTTGTTTCCATCGCAGGTGCTGGAAGACCGGCAGATGAAATTTTGTTAGAGCAATTAAAAGGTCAATTATCTCCAGAGCTTCTAAAAGAATCAACAGATGCTCTTACATCCTTGAAAAAAGGAGAGCTAGTGAAGAATGTTTCCCCAGATTTACAATCACTCTTCCGTTCTTCCGTTCAACCGTATATGATTTCATGGTTAAAATATAACCCTGCAAGTGAGTTAACAAAAGTGAATAGCCGAGTTTTAATTCTTCAAGGAACAACCGACTTACAAGTAGTTGCAACGGATGCGGAAACGTTAAAGAAAGGCAAACCAGATGCCAAGCTTGTATATATGGACGGAATGAATCATGTGTTAAAAGATGCTCCGGCAGATCGTACGAAGAATTTAGCAACATATTCAGACCCTTTATTACCACTTCATAAAGAATTACTGCCAGCCATTCAGCAGTTTATTATGAATGGAAAGTAGAGACTGAGCATTATGGATGCCATTGTTTGGTTTATCATTATGATTCCGTTCCTAATCTTTGCGATTGTTTTATCACAAGGAAAAGGTGCATTTTTAATAGCGGGCTACAATACGATGTCCGATAGTGAAAAAGAAAAATATAACGAAAAAGCACTCGCAAAATTTGTGGGCAAAGTGATGTACGGCTACTGTTTTTGTTTACTATTATGGGGACTGAACGAACTGTTCAAAACGGAATGGCTATTTATCATCGGGCTCGTTCTCTTTATAGTTCTTACAATTTTCGTAGTTGTCTATGCCAACACACGTAATCGCTTTAAAAAATAAGTTTCTATATAAGGTGAGTCGAGCGAAATAGGTAGATACCCGTGGAAGCAGAGTGAATACTCGCGGAAGCAAGGTGAATACTCGCGGAAGCAAGGCGAATACCCGCGGAAGCAAGGTGAATACTCGCGGAAGCAAGGTGAATACTCGCGGAAGCAGGGCGAATACTCGCGGAAGCAAGGTGAATACTCGCGGAAGCAGAGTGAATACCCGTGGAAGCAAGGTAAATACTCGCGAAGCAAGGTGAATACTCGCGGAAGCAAGGTGAATACTCGCGGAAGCAGGTGAATACTCGCGGAAGCAGAGCGAATACCTGCGGAAGCAAGGTGAATACCCGCGAAGCAAGGTGAATACTCGCGGAAGCAAGATGAATACTCGCGGAAGCAAGTCGAATACCCGCGGAAGCAAGGCGAATACCCGAGGAAGCAGAGCGAATACCTGCGGAAGCAAGGTGAATACCCGCGAAGCAAGGTGAATACTCGCGGAAGCAAGATGAATACTCGCGGAAGCAAGTCGTA